>DATHVR010000039.1:0-8406 GCA_035461175.1 Acidimicrobiia bacterium
GGAGTGGTGGTGACCGTGGAGGTGGGAGCGGTGGTGGAGCTGGGGGTGGTGGTGACCGTGGACGAGGTGGTGGCCTCGACGGTCGTGGTGGTCTCCCCCCGAGTCGTGGTGGTCTCCCCCCCGGTCGTAGTGGTGTCACCCATGGTGGAAGTGGTCCCCGGGAGAGTCGTGGAGGTGGTGGGGAGGCTGGTAGACGAAGAGGAGGTCTCGGGACAGCTGATCCGGACGGACATCCCGGCCGAGAACACACCGTCGGGGCCCATGACGAGGGTGACGGTCAGCCCGTCTCCGAGCCGCAGTGCCCCCTCCTCGCTGGACTCTCCGAACGCCTCTCCCTCGACGTCGGCGAGCACGAGGCTGTCGTCACCGGAGGCGATCACGAGGTCGTTCCCGGGGTGGGCGGACTCCTGGTTGGAGCCATGGGCGGTGACAGCGCATAACTTGCCGACGAAGTCGCCCGGCACGGTTGTGGCGGCCAGCAGGTGCTCGGTGCCGGCCGGTGCCCGCACCACGGTAGGGAGGGGAACCTCGAGCGAGATGTCGTCTGCCTCGGCCCCAATCGCCGTCAACCCGAGTGATGCCACGGCCAACACCACCACCAGAAGCCCGGCGAGCCGGCTCCCACGATACACCTGATACTCCTCCCAATTGCCCTACCCCTGAGTCTAGGGACCTTCCCCCGTCCTCTGCCCCGGGCAAACACCTCGTGAATACTCCGAGTTAACGTCTGCGGGGTGAGTGATCGAGCAGCCGACGAAGCCCTGAGAGCAGACATCCGCCGCCTGGGCAACCAGTTGGGCGAGGCACTGACGCGCCAGCACGGTGAGCGTCTGCTCGACCTGGTGGAGGAGGTTCGGGCTCTCACCAAACGGATCCGCAACGACAACGATCAGGAGGCGGGAGCCGAGATAGAGCGTCTGCTCGACACCCTGGAGCTCCCCGAAACCATCCAGCTGATGCGGGCATTCACCTCCTATTTCTATCTCGCCAACGTCGCCGAACAGGTCCATCGGATAGGAGATCTGGCAAGCGCAGAGCAGGAAAACTCGCTGCGGGCGACGGTCGACCGGATCCTGGCCGCCGAACTCGCCCCTGCCCTGGTGGGCGATGTCGTGGGACGGCTCGAGCTGAGACCCGTGTTCACCGCCCATCCCACCGAGGCCGCCCGGCGCACGATCCTCACCAAGCTCCGCACCCTGGCCGACCTCGTCGACGAACGACTCGACCCCCGGGCTACCGAGGCCGAGCAGGACCGAATCGACCGGCGGGTGGCCGAGTTGATCGACCAGATCTGGCAGACCGATGAGCTGCGCCTCGAACAACCCGAGCCGATGGATGAAGCCCGGTCGATGGCCTTCTATTTCGACCAGCTGTTTCGCGACGTGATCCCGACCGTGGGTGAGGAAGCCTCACTCCAGCTCGAGCGCCTGGCCTCCTCGGCGGGCGTCAGGGCGCCGATCCGGTTCGGCACATGGGTGGGAGGCGACCGCGACGGCAACCCATCCGTCACCCCCGAGGTGACACTGGAGGTGCTCGAGATGCAGCACGATCGGGGCCTCCGCGATCTGATTGCGGCACTGGAAGCCCTGGCCGAGAAACTCTCTACCTCCAACCGGATCCAGTCCATCTCCGCCGAGCTGGAGGAGTCGCTCGGGGCGGACCGGCGGATGCTGCCCGACGTATGGCAGCGCTTCCGGCGGCTCAACGAGGGCGAGCCCTACCGGTTGAAGTGCGCCTACATCCACCAGCGCCTGATCAACACCCGCCACCGCATCCTGGAAGGGGCCCGTCACACTCCGGGAATCGACTACTCCGGCCCCGGGGAGCTGGCGGCGGACCTCGCCCTCATGGGCCGATCCCTGCAAGAGAACCAGGGCATCCTCATCGCCGAGGGAACACTGCGGCGCCTCATGCGCAACGTGGAGACATTCGGATTCCATCTGGCCACGATGGACGTGCGCGAGCACGCGGCACGTCATCGCCACGCTCTGGCCGAGCTGTATCGCCGGGTCGGCGTCGAGTACGAGGCCCTATCCACGGTGGAGCGGACCGACCTCCTGACCGGGGAGCTCGACAACCTGCGCCCTCTCGCGTCACCCACCACCCGGCTGGACGAGGAGGCGGCCAGAACCCTCGACACCTTCCGGGTGATCCGCGAAGCGCAGGACCGGTATGGGACCGAGGTGATCGAGTCGTACGTCATCTCGATGACGGAGTCGCCCGACGATGTCCTCGCCGCGGTGGTCCTGGCCCGTGAAGGGGGCCTGGTCGATCTCGCCCAGGGAATCGCTCGCCTCGGATTCGTTCCTCTGGTGGAGACGATCTCCGACCTGCGTAACGCCGGGGAGATGTTGGCGTCGCTCCTGTCGCTCGACCCCTACCGGCGTCTGGTCGAGCTCCGGGGCAACGTTCAGGAGGTGATGCTCGGGTATTCCGACTCCAACAAGGCCGGAGGCATCACCACTTCGCAGTGGGAGATCTACAAGGCGCAACGCGTCTTGCGCAACGTCGCCCACGAGCACGGCGTCACCCTTCGCCTCTTCCACGGTCGGGGCGGAACGATCGGGCGGGGCGGAGGCCCCACCCACCAGGCGATCATGGCACAGCCGTTCGGCACCGTCGACGGTTCGATCAAGATCACCGAGCAGGGTGAAGTCGTCTCCGACAAGTACGGCCTGCCCCGCATAGCCGCCCGCAACCTCGAGCTGGCGCTGGCCTCGGTCCTGGAGGCGTCTCTGCTCCATCGCGTCTCCCGCCAGCCGCCGGACGTGCTCGACCGCTGGACCGAGGCGATGGAGGCCTTCTCGGGCGCGGCCTATGACGCCTATCGGGAACTGGTCGACCACCCCTCCCTGGTCCCCTACTTCCTCTCCTCGACGCCGGTGGAAGAACTGGGCGAGATGAACATCGGCTCACGTCCCTCCCGACGTCCGGGCGGAGGTGGAAATCTCGAGGAGCTAAGAGCGATCCCGTGGGTTTTCGGCTGGACGCAATCCCGCCAGATCATTCCCGGCTGGTACGGCGTGGGCCGGGGCCTGGAGGCGGCGCGGAATGCCGGGTTCGGGGAGGTGTTCGAGGACATGATGACCCAGTGGCTCTTCTTCCAGACCTTCATCTCGAATGTCGAAATGACGCTGGTCAAGACCGATCTCGCCATTTCCCGCCGTTACGTCGAGACTCTGGTCCCCGCCGAGCACCTGATGGTGTTCGACCTGATCGGAAACGAGTACGAGCGCACCGTCGCCGAGGTTCTGAGGATGACCGGAGAGCCGGAGTTGCTCGCCACCAATCCGCTCCTGGCCCGGACCTTGCAGGTGCGCGACGCCTACCTGGACCCGATCAACCATCTGCAGGCGTCGCTGCTGGCCCGCTCCCGCTCCGGCGGAGCAACCGATCCCCAGTTGCGCCGCGCCCTCCTGCTCACCGTCAACGGCATCGCCGCCGGGATGCGCAACACCGGTTGATGCCCTTCGAAGATGCCGTCATCGGCGTGCTGCGGACACTCCGGCCCGGTGAAGTCGTCACCTACGGCGAGGTCGCCGAGCAGGCGGGACATCCGGGCGCATATCGGGCGGTGGGAACGCTGTTGCGACGCACCACGGAGGAGGTCCCCTGGTGGCGGGTGGTGGGAGCCGGCGGGCGCCTCCGCTCCCCCGAGCCGGCGCTCCAGGCCCGCCTGCTGATCGCCGAGGGGGTGAGGGTCCGCTCCGGACGGGTGGCGGGATAGGCTGACCCGATGGAACGTGTGATCACCGTCAACGGGAGCGGAGCGGTATCCGCTCCCCCCGACCGGGCCCGACTCGACCTCCGGGTGGGCGCGACTTCGGAGTCGGTGCGCTCCGCCACCGACGCCATGGCCACGGCCGCCACCGCCGTGATCCAGGCTCTTCGTTCCGCCGGAGCAGGTGAGGTCTCGACCGGCCGCTTGATGATCCGGACCGATTACGACCACCAGGGAAACCCGCGCGGCTTTCGCTCGGAGACTGAGATCGTGGCCGTGGCCGACATCGGCGCCGGTTCCGGTGCGGTGGTCACCGCTCTGATCGAGGGTGCGGTGTCCGGCGGCGGTGATCTGTTGTCGATCGATGGGGTCGGATTCACCCATTCCGATCCGACCTCCCTGGAGCACGAGGCCCTGCGTCAGGCGGTGGGTGCCGCCCGTGCCCGCGCCGAGACCATGGCCGAGGCGGCCGGAGTCACAGTCGGAGCACTGGTTTCCCTGGAACAGGTGACCCAACTGTCTCCCGGCCCGGTGCGCCTACGCGCCGTCCACGCCGAAGCCGATGTACCCGTCGAGCCGGGTGCCCAGACGGCCACCGTTGAAGTGAAGGCGACTTACGAGGTGTCATGAACGCTGTAGAACTCATCGAGCGCAAGCGGGACGCTGGGCGCCTGACCGACGAGGAGATCACCTGGTTGATCGGCGCCTACACCGACGGCACGGTCACCGACTACCAGATGTCGGCGATGGCGATGGCGGTGTTCCTCAAGGGCCTCGATGGCGACGAACTGGCGGCCTGGACGGCGGCCATGCTCCACTCCGGCGACATCCTCGATTTGTCAGACTTCGACATGCCCAAGGTCGACAAGCACTCGACCGGCGGGGTGGGCGACAAGGTCTCGATCCCGCTCGCCCCCATCGTCGCCGCCTGCGGGGTGGCGGTGCCGATGATGTCTGGTCGGGGACTGGGCCACACCGGGGGGACGCTGGACAAGCTGGAATCGATCCCCGGATTCGACACCCAGCTCGACGTGGCCTCCTTCCGCCGGGTGCTGGGCCAGTGCGGTTTCGTGATGGCGGGCCAGTCCCAGACGCTGGTGCCGGCTGACCGCAAGCTGTATGCCCTGCGGGATGCCAGCGGGACGGTGCCCTCGATCCCCCTCATCGCCTCGTCGATCATGTCAAAGAAGCTGGCCGAGGATCTCGACGGCCTCGTGCTCGACGTCAAGGTCGGCTCCGGAGCGTTCATGACAGACATGGACCGCGCCCGTCAGCTCGCCCGCACCATGGTCGGTTTGGGCGACTCCCATGGCGTCGAGGTCAATGCCCTCATCACCGACATGGACCAGCCGCTCGGGAACATGGTGGGCAACTCCAACGAGATCGCCGAGTCGATCGACGTGCTGGAACGCCGGGGGCCGTCCGATCTGACCGAGATCACCATCGCCCTGGCAGTGGAGATGGTGGGGGTGGCGGATCTGGACGACCCCGAGGGCCGGGTCCAGCGTGCGCTCGACTCCGGTGCGGCGATGGAGAGGTTTTTGTGCATGGTCGAGGCCCACGAGGGTGATCCCCGCATCGTCGAGGACCGCTCCCTGCTGCCGATGGCCACCGAGACCACCGTCATCGAGGCGCCAGGGGCGGGATTTGTGTCTCGATGTGATGCTCGCGCCATCGGGTTAGCGGCGATGCGACTCGGAGCCGGCCGCACCCGCAAGGAGGACGATGTCGACCCGGGGGTAGGGATCGAACTCCACGCCAAGGTGGGAAGCGAAGTGGCGGAAGGCGAGGCGCTGTGTGTTCTCACCCATCGCCCCGGCGACATCTCCGATGCCCTCGAGCGGGCCCGAGCCGCCTTCGAAATCGCCGACGAAGCCCCGGCGGAGACTCCGTTGATTCGGGAGCGGATCACGGGGGCGGACGGGTAGTGAGTGGTGGGCGGTGGGTTCTGAGTCGGAAGTCGGAGGTCGGAAGTCGGAAGCCAAACCCGCGACGTCTGACGGGGCGAAACTGTGGGGCGACTCACGGTGCCGCGGGGCGGTAGCGGTCGGGCGACCGGCGTCTGTTCGGGGCACGGCCCCGAACAAAGTGAGAGGCGCGTGAAGGGACGGGGTCAGGGAGGCGTAGCCGGCCTCGAAGTCGCCCGACAATCAAACTTGAGCGTTTAGTCAAAATACGGGGGACGGTTAGCATCGGCTGGCAACCAACTGACCTACAAGGAGGGCCCGCATGCAGGTGGTCGTCTGCGTGAAGCAGATCCCCGACCCGGCCGGCACCTACACCCTGGATCCGGAGACGCATTTTCTGGAGCGACCGGCGGAACAGGTGCTGGATGACACCGACCGTTATGGAGTGGAGATGGGCCTTCAAATCGCTCAGGCTAATGACGGCACGGTCACCCTGGTGTCGATGGGGCCGGCGGGCTCGATGCAGGGCATCCGCCAGGCACTGGCGATGGGTGCCGACAAGGCGATAGTGATCGACGACGCCGATCTGAAGGGCTCGGATGCCCTCACCACCTCGCAGGCGCTGGCCAAGGCGATCGAGGGAGCCGGCTTCGACCTGGTTATCGCCGGCACCGAGTCGACCGATGGCTATGCCGGAGTGGTGCCACAGATGCTGGCCGAACTGCTCGACGTGCCCGCTATCACCTATGCCACCTCGGTGGAAGCCGGCGACGGCAAGGTGAGCATCCATCGTCAGACCGCCACCGGTTATGACGTGGTCGAAGCGGCGCTGCCGGCGGTGATCTCGGTGACGGCCGGGGTGGTGGAGCCCCGCTACCCCACCTTCAAAGGGATCATGGACGCCAAAAAGAAGGAAGTACAGAACCTGGCGGCCGGAGACCTCGGCGTCGACACCGGCCTCAACCAGACGGTGACGGCGGTGGAACCGGCTCCGGAGCGGGAAGCGGGTCTGAAGTTCGAGGACGAGGGCGACGCTCACCTCAAGATCGTCGAACTCCTCGAGCAGAAGAAGGTGATCTGAAGATGGCCAACGTATGGGTTTTCGTAGAGGAGGAAGGTTCGAGCCCCGCCACCCTGGGGCTGGAGCTGCTGACCAAGGCTCGCTACCTGGGTGACACCACTGTCGTCTACCTGGGCGCCGGGTCCGAGGCGGCTTTCTCCACGCTGGGAGAGCACGGAGCCAAGAAGGTCCTGCACGCCGACGCCGGCGACATCCTCCCCTCGGGTCCGCTGGCGGCGGCACTGGCCGACCTGGCCGCCTCCGAGTCGCCCGACCTGATCCTGTTCGGCCAGTCCTACACCGACCGGGACGTGGCCGGACGGTTGGCGGCTCGCATGGGCCGCTCCATCCTTTCCAATGCCTCGGATGTGGAACTCGCCGAGGGCACCGTCGTCACCACCCATGAGATCTTCGGCGGCACCCAGTTGGCCAAGGCGCAGGTGGCCGGCGACGGTCCTCACATCGTGCTGGTACGTCCCAAATCGTTCCCGGTCGAGCCCGCCGGCGGCGGCGCCCCCGAGGTGACGGTGATCGACCTGCCCGAGGCGGGCCGGTCAGCCGCAACCATCACCGGCCGCCACACCGAGGAGCGAGAAGGCCCCCAGCTCGGAGACGCGGCCGTCATCGTCTCCGGCGGGCGCGGCCTCGGATCGGCCGAGGCGTTCGACATGGTCGAGAAGCTGGCCAAGCCCCTCAAGGCCGCCACCGGCGCCACCCGGGCCATCGTGGATGCCGGCTGGGTCCCCTACGCCAAGCAGGTCGGCCAGACCGGCAAGACGGTCAAGCCCGATGTCTACATCGCCGCCGGGATCTCCGGGGCCATGCAGCACCTGGTGGGGATGAAGGACTCCAAGACGATCATCGCCATCAACAAGGACCCCGACGCTCCCATCTTCTCGATCGCCGACCTCGGCATCGTCGGAGACGTCCACAACGTCCTCCCCAAGCTGATCGAGGCGCTCGAGTCTCGCTGACGGAGAGGTCCGCCTCATGACCGAAACCGGGTCCACCCAATCTGGACGGGTGGACCCGGTCTTCGTCGAGGATCGGGACGACCCCCGCCTGTGGCCTTTCACGGCCATGAC
This sequence comes from Acidimicrobiia bacterium, assembly GCA_035461175.1. Lineage (GTDB taxonomy): Bacteria > Actinomycetota > Acidimicrobiia > Spongiisociales > ZC4RG35 > DATHVR01. The sequence continues at coordinate 7,774 of DATHVR010000039.1, forward strand.
CGACGAAGCGCTACGCCGTCATCGGGAGTCACCTACGGGCGTCCTGGCCGGACGCTTCATCTGCGAGGGCCACCTGGTTACCGAGCGGGCCCTCTCGGCCGGGCTGACCCCCGAGGCGGTGCTGGTCCCGAGCGACCAGATCCGCCGACTTCCCGAGTTTCCGGCCGAAACCCCGGTGTTCACCGGATCGCCGGAGCTGGTGGAGTCGGTCGCCGGCTATCACATCCATCGGGGCTTTCTGGCGCTGTTCCGGCGACCGATGACCCGCTCGGTCGCGGATGTGGTGGCCGACGGCAGGAGACTGTTGGTGACCGAGAACGTCACCAATCCCACCAACCTGGGGGCGATCGTTCGCTCGGCGGCGGCTCTGGGAATGGACGGGCTGCTGTTGGACCCGACCTCCTGTGATCCTCTCTACCGTCGAGTCGTTCGCGTGTCGATGGGAGCCGTGTTCGCCCTCCCCCACGTTCGCCTCGATCCGCTACCGGACGGGCTCGGCGTCCTGAGGGAGGCCGGATTCCGCCTGATCGCTCTTTCCGCCGATCCTGGGGCGACTCCGATCGACCGTCTCCAGATGTCGGAGCGGATGGCGTTGGTGTTGGGAGCAGAAGGCCGGGGCCTGTCGGCCGACAC
>DATHVR010000040.1:0-6763 GCA_035461175.1 Acidimicrobiia bacterium
ATCGGAAGTCGATGATCCAAAGGACTGATCTCGGGTCGGGACGGGGAGGCGATGGTCACAGCGTCCTCGCCTTCTCGGATACTGACCCCCATCCACCGCCAGCAGCCTGACCGCAACTCTTCATCGAAGACACGCCTGGCCCATAGGTGACCAACCATCTTCGAGACACGCACTCGATGACAGAAGCTGGGGTCTGCCTCAGGGCCCGCAATAAGGGTGCAAGTCCTGCGGTCATAACCTCATCTCCTTGGGGTTGCACAAACCCGCACTACTGCTGGGAATAGTCCGACCTGTGGTGATCGGGTAGTGGCAAAGGTCACATTCAGCAGGGAAGGAAGAAGCGCAGAGCCGGGCAAGAACCCTCGTGGCCGAGATCCTGCTGAGACTCTCACCGGATGCAGGTCCAATGGCCCTGCCGTCATCCGTTCAGATCGGCGAGTGTGACGCAATGAGAAGCCGGCCGACTGGAGAGAACTCAGCCCGGATAGCGGCACCTGTCCGCCTTCACTCTGATCGACGCCGCTTGTCGTCCTGGTCGACGAGGGCGGTTCTCGTGGCAGCGGTGTTAGGGACGGCGCTTGCCTACATGAGCGATGACATGCTCAACCTGGCCATTCCCTCAGTGGCCGGGGATCTGCAAGCCACCGTCACCGACGCTCAGTGGTTCCTCAACGCCTACTACGTTGCCTTGGTGTCCGGGGCGCTGGTAGCCGGATCGATCGGTGACATCGTCGGGCATCGGCGCATTTTCCTAGGCGGCATCCTCTTTTTCTCCGCAGGGCGCTGGGATGTGCCCTGGCCCCGGCGGTAGGCGTGCTGGTGGCAAGCCGGTTCCTCCAGGGCCTCGGCGCCGCCATACTGATCACTGCTGGGCTGGCCCTAGTCTCCCGGCACAACCCGCCCGAGCACCGCGGGAGAGCCGTCGGGCAGTACCTGGGACTGGTGGCGGCAGTACCTGCAATGGGCCCCTTTCTCAGTGGAGCCCTCCTCGAGGTGTTCTCTTGGCGATGGTTGTCCGTTGGACTCCTTGGCATCTACATCACGGTGTTCCGACCTCGGCAGCTCCGCTGGGGAGCCACAGACGAGGAGGTGGCCCGCTCGATGCCAGGCGACGAAATCGTGGCTCGCCCGTCTTCAACGCTACCAGGGCAGTGACCGTCAACGCTCGACCCGAGGAGCTGGCCATGGCTGGTTCAGATCGGGTTCGGCCGGAGGTCGGCGTCGTCGCGCGTCTTGGGTAGGGGCTTCAACGAAGAGACGGTGAGGTCGGCGTCCCGACCGTCCGGATAGAAGCCGCTCCAGCTCGTCGGCCAGCGTGTCGTGGCGCTTGCGGCGTTCCTCGACCACGATCTCTTCGGCTACGCGGTGGAAGGCTGCATCGTCCCCACGCTGGTGACTCTGGATCATCCGCTTAACAAGGTCACTACGAGCCATCGGGAGCGTCCATCTGTTGACAACGAGCTGCCTGCATCAAGTCAGGCATGTTAACCCTTGCAGCCTTTGACGTAACAGGCAGTCGGTTCGTGTTCCATGTCCGCGTGCCCTCTCTATCCAGTGAGTTGATGGTACGAGCTGGGTGTGTCAGATATCCGCCTTTCACTGTTACGCCCACCGCCGGCCTCGATGGGCTCCGACCGGGTGCTCATTATTCCGCGGGGACGGCTTGACCCCGAACTCGGTATGGCTTGTGTGCGGCCACCACAGAGTGTGGCCTGGCGCGACCCATGACCGCCTTAGACCATCGATCGGACTTGCTTGTCTTAGATCAGAACACGAGCGCTCGGCATCAGTCTGGCATCAGTCAGCGCCGTCGACCGGTAGAAGACCCGGTAGAAGAAACCGCCTAAACGGTAGAAGCCCCGGTCAGAACTCTCTCTGACCAGGGCCTTCGGTGGTAGCGGGGGCGGGATTTGAACCCGCGACCTTCGGGTTATGAGCCCGACGAGCTACCAGACTGCTCCACCCCGCGTCGTTGTGGCCTTCATTGTAGGACTCGTTTCACCCAAGGCAAAAGGAGATAGGTACTGGGTTTCGACTTCACCGACAGTGGGTAGGGCTCCCGAGAGTGAAAGGGGAGACCTATGTTGAACATCGACAGCCACATCTACGGACCCACCGATGTGCCGAGCACCAGACGGCTGGCTCAGGTGGAAGCCGCTCATCAACGAGCGACTCAACAGCGCACCGCGCTTCTGATAGTTGCCGCCAACGTCGTTGGAATCGCACTCCTCCTCCTTACCACCACCTGAACGTGGACCCGCGAGCCGGCCTCAGTCGCCGGCTCGCTCCATGATCTCGACCAGTTTGTCGAGTAGTTCACTCAGGAACTTCTTGCCGGTCTCGTCCTGGAAGGTCCCGTCCTCATCGAACTTGGATCGGGCATCCGCGACCAGCACCTCGGGGCGTTGCACCACCTGGCAGTCGTTGTAGACCAGGGTCTGCCGCAGTTGGCTCTGGGCGCGGGCGGTGCCGGTCATCCCGGTGGCCGCACCCATGATCGCCGCTGGCTTTCGTCTCAGAGCCGACTCGCCCGGCGGGCGTGACGCCCAGTCGAGCGCGTTCTTGAGAACACCGGGAACGCCCCGTTGATACTCGGGAGTGGAGATCAAGAGTCCGTCTGCATCGGCGATCGCCTGCTTCCAAAGGACTACCGGCTCGGGGTCGCCGGCCTTCTCGACGTCGGCATTGAACATTGGAATGCCCTCGAGGTCGAAGGCGACGATATCGAGTCGGGTGCCGGCCAAGTCGGCGGCCGTGTCGATCAGGGCACGATTGAACGAGCCCCGGCGGAGGCTGCCCGCCACGCCCAGGACCCGGAAGGGGGTTGGAGAGGTCATGTCCGGGTCCTACCCGACGGACACAACTCGGAAACCTGGAAGGCCGACGCGCCCTGAATCCTCTCGATACACATAAAGCATGACAAAGTACTTGCTATCGAACGTATGTTCGATTAGGGTAGAGACATGCGGGAGAGTGGACCCGAAATCCTTATAGAGCCAAGGACCCGGATGGAGCCAAGGACGCTGTTGGAGAGTGACAGCGGGTTGGATGACAGGCCCGAGGAAGCCGCCCTGACCGGTGCCCACCAGCCCACCGGCCGGCTTAGCACCCTCGAGCACCTCCCCACCGGAACCTTCCACTCCCTCTTGCTCGACTCGGTGGATCGCACCGAGCACAACGGGCACGATCTCGTTCACCTCATCCAGGCCCGCGTCCGCGAGATCTCCCGCCTCCAGGCCGAGTTGTTCTCCGACATGATCGAGCTGTCCTACTGCCCTCCCTCCGGCCCCGGTGACCCTCCCCTCCGCCAGCAGGAAGTAGACGAGTTCTGCGTCGACGAACTCAGGGCCGCCTTACGATGGACTCGGCGGGCAGCCGACAACAACCTCGACCTCGCCTGGCGCCTCGTCGAGAGACTGCCCCGGGTCTGGGAAGCGCTCCGGGACGGGTGGATCGACCTCCCCCGGGCACGCACCATCGTTCACTCCACCGACCATCTCGACGAGGCGATGGCCCGTGGCGTTGCCGATCAGATTCTCGACCGCGCGCCCGACATAACCACCGGCCAGTTGCGGGCGGCGCTGCGACGCCTCTGCATCGAGGCCGACCCTGATGATGCCGCCAAGCGCTACGAGGAGGGACTGGAAGAGAGAAGGGTCGTGGCCGAGGCCAATCCGGATGGGACCGCCGATCTGTTTGGCCTGAAGCTGCCGGTGGACCGGGTGGCGGCGATCCAGCGACGTATCGCCCGGATCGCACAAAACCTCAAGACCCGAAGAGAGCAGAGGACTCTCGACCAGATCAAGGCCGACGTGTTTCTCCAACTGCTGGAGGGCCACCAGTTCAGTCATTCTCCTCGCTCGCCCGCCTCATCGACGGCCGGCAGGCCGAAGGTCGATATCAGCGTCCCGCTCACCACACTGCTCGAACTCGACGAGCAGGCCGGTGAGATTCCCGGATGGGGCCCCGTCATCGCCGACATCGCCCGCCAGGCGGTGGAACGCTCCCCCGACGGGTCGTGGCGAGTCGTGGTCACCGACCCCGACTCCGGCGCCGTGCTCTGGGACGGAACCACCAAACGTCGACCCACCGCCGCCCAGCGACGTTACGTCGAGGTTCGCCAGACCGTCTGTGTCTTTCCCACCTGCCGGCTACCGGCGACACAGTGCGATCTCGACCACGAGATCCAATTCAGCAAGGGCGGCCCCACGGTCGTCAGACACCTCCATCCCGGATGTCGTCACGACCACAACGTCCGCCATAAGGGTGGATGGAAGGTACGCCGCCTTGCCCCCGGGGTCTATGAGTGGACCAGCCGCCACGGCCATGTCTACGTGACTCGGCCTCCTCCCTGACGGAGCCGCCCTCGCCCATTGCCTTCCCGACCACTCATCCTCCTAGCATCCATCCGATGTCTGCCCGGCGCCGCCTCACATTCACCCTCTTCACCGGCGCGGCTCTCGGCACCACCGGCTACATCGCCGCCGCCACAGTCTCCGCACTCGTCGTCGAAGAACTCACGGGAAATGCCACCTTCGCCGGCCTTCCCGGAGCGATTGCGATCCTCGGTACCGCCCTCGGCACCTCGCTCCTGTCGATGCGGGTGGCCGACCGGGGGCGCCGACCCGGCCTGGTGGCGGGCTATGCGGCTGGGGCGCTGGGCGCCACCGCCGCCGCGCTCGCCGTCGCCCTCCAGTCGATAGCCCTGCTCCTGGCGGGGATGGTGATCCTCGGTCTCGGCAACGCCTCCAACCAGTTGGCCCGTTATACCGGCGCCGAACTCTTTCCGGCCGACCGCCGCGCCTCGGCGTTGAGCCTGATCGTGTGGGCGGGCACCATCGGCTCTGTGGTGGGTCCCAGCCTGCTGGAACCGGGAGGGGTCTTGGCCACCGACCGGGGCGTGTCCGAGCTGGCCGGCGGCTACATCGTCGCCCTGGTCGCCATGGGAGCGGCAATGGTGGTCTATCTGCTCGCCCTCCGTCCCGACCCGGCCTCGCTGGCAGTCGACACGTTGACCGTTTCGGAACGTCCGAAGTTCGGGGATGCCTTCACCCGACCCCACGTCAAGGTGGCCCTCGCCGCCCTGATCTCGGGACAGGTGGTGATGGTGGTGATCATGATCGCCACCCCACTCCACATCCGCCATCACGGCTTCGACCTGGGGATCGTTGGCCTGGTCATGAGCGCTCACACGCTGGGGATGTTCGCCCTGTCCCCGCTCACCGGAAGATTGGCCGACCTCATCGGGCGCTATCGCACCATCCTCATGGGGCTGGCGGTTCTGGGTGTGTCGGCGATCATGGCCGCCACCGCCCCTACCACTTCGACTGGCGTCCTGCTGGTCGCCCTCTTTCTCCTGGGCCTGGGCTGGAATCTGACTTTCGTGGCGGGTTCCGCCCTGCTCACGGTGGGCTTCGCCCCGGAGTTGCGAGCCCGCGTGCAGGGTCGGGCCGATTCGATCACCTGGGTATCCAGCGCCCTGGCCAGCCTGTCGTCGGGGGTCTTCTTCGAGTTCACCGACTACCGCATCGTCAGCCTGGCCGGCCTCGCCCTGCTGGCGATCCCCCTGGTCATCGTCCTCCGCAACCGGGCCCAGACAGTCGCCGTCCTCGTTTCCTGATCGGCTGTGACCTTGGTCCCTGGCGACTCCGCCCCCTCCCCGTCACGATGTGGGCAAGCCCAAGGACGGAGTCGCCATGCTGACGGACGAGAACGAAGTCACCGCCGGGATGAAGCTGCGTCGCGGCGAGGTCACGGAAGCCCTGGCGGACGCCCGTTCGGCCGCCAACGCCGCCCGTGAGCTGGCCAAGGCTTTCGCCCGCCTCTCCCAATTGATCGCCGCTCACGGCAAGTCCGAGGAGTCCAAAGGGGTCCTTGAGCAGATCGTCCATCAGGCGCCCCGGCTCGATTCGGGGGTAAGGACCTTGGAGCGGGACCATGAGCAGTTGCCGGGAGTCTTCGCCGACCTGGCCGAGCATGCCCAGGGTCTGCTCATGCAGGCCGAAGAGGCCTTCGACCGCCTGGCCGAACACCAGAGCTTGGCGGACCACCTCATTTACGAGGCCTATTCCACCGACATCGGTGGAGGCTGAGCCGCGAGGGCGTGGACTCATCTCGACGGCTGGGAAAGCGCCCCTCTCGTCTCCGCGTCCACGCCGAGCACCAGTCGGGCGTAGTCGTGCCCCTCGTGGGAACGGATGATCAGTTCCTGATCGGTGGATCCGCGTCCGACCGCCCAGAATTCGGGTCCGACGGCCCCCCCTCTGAGCATCGGACCGACCCGGCGGCGGTTGTGAAGACGCCATCCGTAGTTCGTGCCCAGCCCGGAGATCCGGGATTCGATGAACGGCTCCAGATCGCCCCGACGTTGGACCGTCGTCGCAGTGACGCTACTCAGGGGAACCTTTTCGCGTACCCGGCTCAGATCGGTCAACGGCGCACCCGATAGCGCAGGTGAAGCACCCGGTTGCCCTGAATCACCTCGTCAGGATCCTCCAAGAGGTGCTGGGCGTCGACCGACCCGAAGTAGCGCTTACCGGACCCGAACACGACGGGTACGACGTCCATGCGCACCTCGTCGACCAGGCCCGCGGCAAGCACCTGGCCACCGACCTCGCCAGCGGCGACCTCGACCATGCGGTCACCCGCAAGCTCCTGCGCCTTGGCCACGGCTGCCTCGACGCCGTCGACGAAGTGAAACGGCGCCTCGGGGTCCCAGCCCTCGGGCTTCGGCCGGTGCGTCACGACGACCACGTGGTCGATC
>DATHVR010000041.1:0-9550 GCA_035461175.1 Acidimicrobiia bacterium
GACCTCTTGAACCGGGCGGGTACTGGATAGACCACGACTGGGATCCTGGGACAAGCCTCCGGGTGGACTTCACCATCGCGAGCCCTGGATGGGAGCCGGTCATAGGAGTCTTCAAGGAGGCTCGTGAGAACAATTACGCGAATGTGCTGTTTGCCGCCGTGACTTGGATTGCCTCTGCTGCCTGCCACGACACTGAATGGCTACCAGCCGGGCAGACCGCCGAGGAAATTGCCAATGGCATCGGCGATATCGATGATTTCGTGACCCGAGAGCCTCTCACCGACGTAGCCGCCTTTGGATACGACGGCTACCACCTGGTTCTTGAGGTCCCGGAAGGCGACTTACGACGCCGATGAAGGCTTCGTAGGCTGCGACGAACCCAACAATCCGGGCGGTTTTTCTTTCGACGGGTGGGAGGGACCCACCTTTAGCCGGTATTACCAGAGACCCGGTCAGATAGTCGAATACTGGGTACTCGACGTCGAAGGAACCCCTCTCTGATCGAGTCCACCCGGTTCCGGGACTCTCCGGAGGCCGACATCGCCGAGCTTGAGGAGATCCTCCGCTCCATCACGATCACGCCTTAGTGATGATCCACCACAGACTCCCCGCAACACCCCCATGCCATGGGTTCGACCACGCCAAGCGCTCCGGAACCCGGCCGATATCTACGGCTAAAGGGCACACCAGATCACGAGGTGGATGGACAAGATCATTGAGGATGCTCCGCCCATCAGTGACCGGACGCTGTGGTGTCTACCTCAGGTTGGACCCTGCCAACACGCACGCGAGCTGTGTAGCCATTTGTGTAGCCGTACCAGACCGCACGGGGCCGAACTGGACGGACGGGGACGGTCGGTGTGCCTTACAGAACCGCACCAGAGCGGACGTAGCGGGACCAGACGGACGGGCGAGTCGGAACTGTTAATCCGTTGGTTGTGAGTTCGAGTCTCACCCCCGGAGCCTCAAGCAATCCTTGGGTTTCGGGCTGAAACCTAAGGACTTCGGGGTGTAGCCATTTGTGTAGCCGTACCAGACCGCCCGGGGCCGGACTGGACGGACGCGGACGGTCGGTCTGCCGTACAGGACCGCCCCAGAGCGGACGTAGCGGGACCAGACGGACGGGCGAGTCAGAACTGTTAATCCGTTGGTTGTGGGTTCGAGTCTCACCCCCGGAGCCTGATATCACTCTGTTCATTGGCAGATGGCCGACCAGTGGCCTCGGTGCCCGCGAAAGGAAACCCGATGAGAAACAGCACAGGCACCAGTGCGAATATCGAGATCGCCCTCGGGGGTCATCGGGCAGGAACCGGAAAGCCGCGAACGACTTCTACGCGAATGTTCAGTACTACCTGTCGGATCACCGGATTCTGTGGGCGTTGTTCGATATTGAATGACAGATAGCAGCAGTCGAGAGGCTCCTCAGCCCCAATGCTCTCCGTAGGTTTGGAGCATGGAGGATTCAGAACCTCACTTCTCAACTGGCAGCGCGACGCCACGGAACTGTTCGGGTACCCCCGCTTTGGCGGCCCGAGTTTCGCGTTCGACGTTAGAGGGTACATAGGGGATTCCCCAGGAGCTAGGAGCCATAGGAATGCCAGCCCACGCATCCAAAGTACGTCCCGACCCCGTCGATCCTCCGGCGAAGAAGTCGGACGAGGCAGCACCGCATCACCATCGCATGGCTCAGCAGCAGGGTGATGCCTACAAGACGGCGGTCAAGCACATGGCTGAGAAGGTGGCGATGATCGGGGCTGAGGCACATGTCGGTGAGATGATCGTCGCCCTAGCGATCGAGCCGGCGGAGGGCATGTACGAGTGGAACGACGGGGCGCTCGAGTGGCTGGAACCGGGCGAGCAGAATGTGCATATCGAGGTATCTGCCCGGGACGCAACCGACAATCGTTTCATCCCCGGTCTCAAGGTTCATATCCGTGTCATCGATGGTGAAGGCCAACCGAGGGCGGATGCAACATTGCCCATGCTCTGGCATCCATGGCTCTATCACTACGGATCCAACTTCACGCTTCCGACTGGGAAAACGCTGAGAGTTGAAATAGAGATCGAGGCTCCTCAGTTCCCTCGACATGACGAGAAGAACGGTATGCGCTACACCGAGGACATGTTCGTAAGATTCGAAGACGTCGAACTCGCTGATAGCTAAAGGCTCCGTGAACACGAGTCGGCCCCCGCGGAATATGTGCGATCCGGTCCTGGGTGTAGATCATCGAAAACGGATTGCCTCACCGGAACGGTTCTGCCAGCCTGCCGCGGATGAGAGTGCGCCACGCCAGCGAGGCCGACTTGGACGCCATCGTCCGACTCGTCGACGGCCAACAGGTCCAACCGAATCGTCACATCGCGTATCTAGGGTCGGACCCCGGGTCGATCCGAGCCGACATCGCGGCGGTGGAGGATTGGTCCTCCCGCACGGTGGTGTCAACGAGCGCCGGCGGGTCGATCGACGGTTGCATCCTCGCGGAGGTGGACGCCGACATGGGCCGGTGCTGGTGGTGGGGCCCGTTTGTGGACGCCGAGGACTGGGATGGCACCGCAGACGCCTTGTATGCCGCCGCGCCGGAGGCGGCAGGCACCTCGGAGCAGGAGCTCGCCCCTGACGACCGCAACCTCCTGACCGCGGAATTTGCTGTTCGGCACGGCTTCGGTCCGGAGACCGCCTCCGCCGTGCTCACTTATACCGGTCCGAACTTCGGGAGTGGGGACGGAGCCGTGGAGACGGTTGCGGAGTGGAAGAACGAGGTGGCAGCGTTGCACGACCTCCTGTTCCCGGGGACCCACACCACCGGCCGGGCGCTGGTGGACTCGGATGATATCCGGCTAGTAGTCGTCGAGTCCGAGGTGCTCGCCGGCTATGTCGCCGCCGAGGTGCATTCTGACGGGTCGGGGTACATCGACTTTCTCGGCGTGGTCCCGGAGGAGCGGGGGAGGGGGCTCGGTCGGCGGCTGGCGATGGCGGCGGTCGACGCGCTCAGGAAACATAGTGCCACCTCCGTGGATCTGACTGTGCGTGAGGACAACCATGCCGCCCGCCGGCTCTACGCCTCGCTCGGCTTCACCGAGGAGCGCCTGGTTCGCCCCTACCGCAAGGGATTCACCCTAGAGCCGCGTTCTTAGCGGACAGAGCGTTATATGTGGCCTCGCGCGACCTATCTCGCTGGCGGGCTCCTCTTCGGCATTGCGCTGTATCGCGCACGTGTGTTCGTTCGCTGGGCTTCTGCGCTCCTGGCAGTCAGCGGTCTCGTCACCGCTGCGCTGGCGGTGATGCCCGACGCCTTCTACCGGTTTCTGGCGTGGCCCAACGGCATCGCCATGGTGGCGCTGGGCAACTCGCTCTGGCAAAGCACGCGTACCAGCACCCTGGCGCCCGACGCCACCCCACGCCGCGGTTTGCCACAACCGGTGTCGAGTGACATTGCTCACCGACGGGACCGGCGCCCGCGGGACGGAGGGATCTGGATGGTCTAGCCTCGGTCTGAGCCCCCGAGGAAGAGACACGACCACCGAAGCCCAACTCCGTAAGGCTGCTCTCGGCCTTCCCGAAGTGGAGGAGGGAACCGATGCTCGATCGGTGGTGTTCACTGTGCACGGGAAGACGTTCGCCTCCCTGACCGCAGACCGCCAGGTTCACCTCCATCTCGGGGAGGACGACGCCGCATCGGCCCTGGCCGACCTCTCGGCCGCAGAGCGACTCGAAAAGGAGGACGGGATCGCCATACCGCTGGACCGGGTCGACGGGCAGGCGCTCAACTACCTGGTGCGAAGGGCCTGGTTCGCCCGGGCGCCGAAGCGGTTGGCCGACTCCCTCACCGCCGCCGACTCCGCCGGGGCGGGCGACATGGGTGACCTTCCCTCGGCCATCGGGCGGCCGGCCACCCGGGCCCTTGCCGGAGCGGGCATCACCACCCTGGAGGAAGTGACACGTCACAGCCAGAAGGAACTCCTGGATCTGCACGGAGTGGGACCGAAGGCGATCCGCATCCTCCAGGAGGCCCTACAAGCGCGTCAGCTCGAGATGCGCTCCGAGTAGCCGGAAGAATTTGGCGCGCGTCTTGCCCATTTCACCATCCCTTCTGGGAATGGTCCGGGCAGGTACTTCTCGGACGACCTTGCCAGGCTCGCAGCCAGACAGGTGGGCTCGTCACTGCTTTGAGGGGAAGCTCACTGGCCTTTCAAATGCGTGTCGAAGAAGTCGAGGGCGAGCCCGTTGATTCGCGCGAGTCTCTGTGGCGTCTCCGGCGGATCGGTGGCCGTTTAACGCTGGCGTTAGCGGTGCCGCAGTGGAAGGACCGGCTGTCGGTTCCAGACGAAACGGTGGCGAACGACCCAGCGAGGCTCGTACTCCTCGAGGCGGCCGGTGGCGACCTGGGCATGTGCCGTGGCGGCGGTCACCCCGCACCGCGCATCCTTCCCGGCGTTGGAGCCGGCTGGGGTGAGGACGGGGAGCTCGGCGGCAGACCTGCCCGCCCAGCTCCGCTTGACGATCGCATGGGAGCCGCTGCTCATGCGGGCACCCACGCTCCTCTCGGTTCTCTGAGGTCGGCTTCGTCGCCGGGCATCAGCACATCGGTGGCGGCGTTGGTACGGGTCAACATGGTCTTCCGATTCAAGATCACCACCGCAATCGCCACGATGGCGAACAGGTAGTTCTCCCACGGTTGGGCATCGGGCCAGGCAGGACCGTTGACCTGGAAGTGGAAGAGGGCGGCCATGAGTATGCTCCCCTGGGCGGCGTTGAACAGTGGTGTGATGATCACCGACAGGGCCAGCACCCCGAAGAGATATGGTCCGAAGTCCCAAGCACCCTGCGGGGTCCCCGACAGGAGGAACGAGGGGGCGTGCCACACCGCCCAGAATGCTCCCAAAATGAGAGCGGACCAGAGAGGCGCGAACCGACGCTGGAGGAGCGGCAGTGCCACCCCTCGCCAGCCGAGCTCTTCGATGGGTCCGATGAACAGCGCAATGGCCATGGCGGGGAGCAGTCCGTACCAGGGCGAGAATGGGAAGTCACTTGCCGTACCGTTGAAGGCCGCTCCGACATATTTCGCGGCCGGTATCCCCAACAGCAGGAACACCCACCAGGGCGATGGCATCTTCCACAGCGTCAGCCTGCGCAGGAAGCTTCCGATTCCGGCCCGGCCGTAGTGGCGCCACACCAGGGCGAGGCCGGCGATGGCGGGTGACCAGACGAGCAGGATGAACACCGGATTGGTGCCGCTGACAGGCCCGAACCACGCCTCGATCTGATCCGTGAAGAGAAACAGGCACGCTCCGATTCCCCATCCCACCCCGAAGGTGATGGCCATGAACCACCACAGCGTGCGCATGCTCATGCTCGACAGTTCGTCGCTGGTTGCCTCGACTTGTTCTCGTGTCTCCGTCGTCGTCATGTGACATTCCTCTCCGACGATTTCTCAAATGGTCGCCCACCCGCTCCTTGGGGGTCAGTGCCAGAGGTCCCAACTCCCGGAGGGCGTGCTCCAACCACCGGCGCGGGCTGCCCCTGGGCACGCCGACTAAGTCGTGAAGGGGTTAGAAACCACCGGCACCGGATACTCGAAGTCCCCGAGGGTTATCGTCTCACCGGTACCGCTGGCAGATGGAGGATCGATGGCTGACTACACCAACCGTGACACGGCCACCCGGGTGATCACGCCCGAGACGCCGAACGAGTGGATCATGCTGCCCGGTGTCGCCGTCTATGTGAACGATCACGCCCCCGGCGAGACTGCCGACCTCCACACCCACGACGAGGACCACATCCTGGTGATGCGGTCGGGTCGCATGCGCTGGACCGTCGATGGCAAAACGGTCGAGACCGGGGCCGGCGACGTGATCCTCGCCCCCGCCGGCGTCGAGCACGGGTACGAAGTCCTGGGGGACGAGCCTGTCAAGCTGCTGTGCGTCGAATCGCCCAATCCAGAACCGGATCGCGTCGAGGGCTAGAACGGGGAGGTTGTCCCTGGCGGGATGGGTTGGAGGTTCGGGATGAGCAGGCCCTCCAGGGGAAGCTGTGGGAGCGCCGGCGGAGGCCTGGGGGCCTTTCGGGGCGGATGTTGGAGTTGTTGTATCTGGCGGTCATAGCGATCGCCAGGCGAGTGGAGGCGGACCGGAGGCGTCGCCTCGGCACCGGCGGCTACATGTCGCGCGCCGACAGCACGCAGAACTCGTTTCCCTCCGGATCGGCCAGAACGTCGAAGCTGGCATCGGCGGGTTGGCCGACGTCCACTCGTTTGGCTCCCATTTCCAGCAGGCGCTCGATCTCTGCCTCGCGGTCGTCACTGGTATGGGGGGCGAGGTCGAGGTGGAGACGGTTCTTCACCTGCTTTTCCTCCGGTACGGGAACGAAGACCAGGCCCGGACCGATCTCCTCCCAGGGGGTGGTGCGGAGGGTTTCCACACTCACATGAGCCGGGATCACGATCGCTTCCTCGGGTGTCTCGAGAAATACCCGCCAGCCGAGCGCCTCGGCCCACCAATTCGCCTGGGCGACGGGGTCGGCACTGTCGATCACGGTCGAGTACCAGCGGATTGCCACACAGATCCTTTCGAAGCGAGACCACACTCAACCATGCACAGCGGACGGTGGATGTCCGCTAAGCGCGAGTTCTACCGCAACACGCCCCGGAACGGACTCGAGCGCTGGTCAGCCCGGCTGGAGATGCCGGCTCATGTCGGCGGCAAAGATCCGGTCGGCCACCATGCGGTAATAGGGCGAGTCGCCCAGATGCTCGTCGAAGGTCGCGTCTCCGTAGTGCCCGCGGAGGAACCCGGCGAAGTCACGGTCGGATCCCTCGAGATCGAGCAACTCGGCCGTGCCGTGGACGGTCACCACCAGCGCCTCGCCTTCCACATGGGTGGCGGAGACGGCCGGGTTCCGAGCGATGTGCCGAGCCCGGATGGCGTTGGCGGCCGTTCCGAAGCGCAACTCGCCGTGGAACAAGAATGTGTCGACCGGGCCGGTCCGGGGGCGGCCATCGCTCGTGGTGGTGGCCACGACGAAGACCTGCATGCCCTGCATGCGGGTGATCAATTCATCTGCCCCGACCCGGACCCGGGGAGAATGGATTTCCTGGAGATGCGAGCCGGCGGCGGCGTAGCTCTCATCCAGGAGCTTCTGCAGTCGGGTCACCTCCCCATGCGTCTCGAACATCGGCCAGAGGCTAGGGAGATCAGTCTTGACGGGAGACGGTCAACGGCAATATTGTCGTATGGTCGACAATACGATGATATGGGAATGATGTCGCCGACTATCGATAGTCGATCCCCGGAGGATCTGACCGCGCGAGCCCGGATCCGGGATGCGGCGATGGTTGAGTTCGCCACTCACGGCTTCACGCGGGCGACGATGAAGGGGATCGCCGAGGCGGCCGGGGTTTCGACCGGGCTCGTCCAGCATCATTTCGGGACCAAACAGGGGTTGCGGCAGGCCTGTGACGAGGCCGTGCTCGAGATCGTTCGACGCAAACTGGATGTCATTGCGGAGATCGACCGGGAAGGAACCGTCCGGCCCGACATCATCTCCTCCTTGTACGGCTCGAGTCCGCTCGCCGTCCGCTATCTGATCCGGGTGCTGGTGGAGGGTTCGGAGGAAGGACCCGCCCTGTTCGACGAGCTCGCCTCGGAGACCGAACGCTTCTTGAGTGGCGCCCGGCCCGATCTGTTCCCGCCCGGGACGACGTACGCCCGCGACGGGGCAGCGGTGATGACCTCCATGCACCTGGGCGTAGCCGTGTTCGAAGCTCATCTCAGCCGGCGCCTCGGCCTCGAAGTGGCCGAGGCGGCCAGTGCGGCGCGGGTCGGCCTGATCATGCTCGACGTCTACATGACGATGGCCGACTGGATAGCGTCTGAGACCGGAGGTCGGGCCCGGACGGCGATTCACCGATATGCCGAAGACCCGGACACGGGTCGAAACAAGGAGCAGAACGATGGATGATGTGATTCGGGCCATGGGCCTGGTCAAGAACTTCGGAGCGACGCAGGCCCTCGACGGCCTGGATCTTCAGGTGGCGCGAGGGGAGGTGCATGGCTTCTTGGGGCCCAACGGCGCCGGCAAGACCACCACCCTGCGGATCCTGCTGGGTCTGCTGCGACCCGACGGCGGTGAGGTGACGCTGCTCGGAGGAGATCCCTGGGCGGACACGGTGGAGCTCCATCGCCGGCTCGCCTTTGTCCCCGGCGATGTCGAGCTGTGGCCCAACCTCACCGGAGGCGAGGCCATCGATCTGCTCGCCCGCCTGCGCGGAAGCTTCGACCAGAAACGGCGTGACGAGCTATGCGATCGCTTCGACCTCGATCCTACCAAGAAGGGCAAGACCTATTCGAAGGGGAACCGCCAGAAGGTGGCGTTGATCGCCGCGCTGGCCAGCGACGTCGAGTTGCTCCTACTCGACGAGCCCACCGCCGGGCTCGATCCATTGATGGAGGCGGTGTTCCAGGACGTGATCCGGGAGGTGAAGGCGGCAGGGCACACGGTGCTGTTGTCGAGTCACATCCTCGCCCAGGTGGAGGTGCTCGCCGACCGCATCTCGATCATCCGCCAGGGCAGGATCGTGGAATCCGGGACGTTGACCGAGTTGCGCCACCTGACTCGCACCACCATGACCGTGGAAACGGACGGAGCGACGGATTCTCTCGCCGCGCTGGAAGGGGTCCACGACCTCGAACGTATCGACGGCCTGGTCCGCTTCCACGTCGACGGTGACCACGTCGACGCGGTGGTACGGGCATTGGCACCGCTGGGAGTACGCACACTGACTGCGCATCCGCCCACGCTCGAACAGTTGCTCATGCGTCACTATGGCGACGAACTGGCCGCCCGCACCAACCGCACCCAGGAGAGCCGGGAATGACGGTCGCCGCCCCTCGCCGGACCCCTGTCGCCGCCGACGCCGACGGCGGCACCCTGGCCGGCACGGGCACACTGGCCCGGTTCATGCTCCGACGCGATCGGGTCAAGCTGCCGGCCTGGGTGGGCGGATTCGGGCTGTTCATCGTCTACCTCGCCTCGGCGCTGCCGGTGGCATACCCCGAGGACGACCTCGACACGGTGGTGTCGTTGTTCGGCGATCCGCTGGGTCGGGTGCTCACCGGGCCCGGATACGGCTTCGATGCCCCCACCTACGAGCGCCTCGTAGCCAACGGCTACGGGCTGTATCTGATGATCCTGTCCGGGCTGATGAGCATCCTCCTCGTGGTCCGCCATACCCGGGTGGAGGAGCAGACCGGGAGGGCCGAGCTGGTTCGGGCCAACGTGGTCGGCCGTCATGCCCCGCTCACCGCCGCCATGATCGTGGCGGTAGTCACGAATGCTGCGGCCGGGCTGGTCATCTTCCTGCTGATGATCGGGATGGGCGGATATGCGGTCGGTGGTTCGGCGCTGCTCGCCACCGCCGTGGCGGCCATCGGTCTGGCGTTCGCGGGAGTGGCGGCGATCACTGTCCAGCTCAGCCAGTACTCACGGGCGGCGGCGGGTATGGCCGGCGCGGCGATGGGAGTGGCCTTCGTGCTCCGCTCCGGGGGCGACATG
>DATHVR010000042.1:0-7794 GCA_035461175.1 Acidimicrobiia bacterium
CGACCACGACTACCTCCACCTCGACGACCTCCACCACCACGGCGCCTACCACCACCACGGCGCCCACAACCACCGTTCCCCCCACCACCGAGACCTCAACCGGAGCCGGCGACGACGGCGATAGCACCTCCACCACCTCCACCGCCACTACCGCCACCACGGGTTCCGACAGCACCACCAGTCTGCCGCCTGCCACCACCGCCACGACGGCGCCCACCACCACCACGACCACCCTCCCGCCCGAGCCCGAGTGCACCACCCCGTTCGTCTATCCGATGGTGTTTCCACTGCTGGGGACGGCGGACGTCATCTCCCCATTCGGGGTACCCCGGGACGGCGGCGCCCGCCACCACCTCGGCAACGACGTCGCCGCCAGCCACCTCCAGCCGGTGGTGGCCGTGGCCGGCGGCACCATCAGTCGTATCGCCGGGGACCACGGCATCTCGGGCAACCGGATCCATATCCGCCACGATGACGGCTGGTCCACGCTCTACATCCATCTCAACAACGACACTGCCGGGACCGACGACGGCAACGGCACCGGGATGCGACCCGACCTCTCGGAGGGCGATCGGGTCGAGGCCGGCGAGGTGATCGGCTGGAACGGCGACTCGGGCAATGCCGAAGGCACCGTCTACCACCTCCACTTCGAACTGCGTGATCCGTCCGGCACGGCCGTCGACCCGGCCGCCAGCCTGGCGGCCGCCACCCGCCTCCCCGACGTGGCCTTCCAGGGGCCCTTCGCCGACCTAGCACCTACCGACACGGTCGACCCCCTGATCCTGCTCCTCTCCCGCGGAGTGCCGGTGTGGTGTGAGACTCCCTATACCGCCTGTCCCGACGAGGCGATGGACCAGTTCGCTCTCCAGACGTGGTTTGAGGTGCTGGTGGGGCTGCAATCCGACCCCGACGCAGCCGACGCCGAACAGGAAGCCGGCACGCTGGACTGTGAGACCGAGGAGTGCCCCGGGATCACCGAGCTCGACCTCGCCCGCTATCTGGCCTGGGTGCGGATGGGACAGGCTTTCGACCGGTGGGCGGTGTGGCTGCAACCCGACATTCCCGACCTGATGTGGACCACCCCGCCTCCCGAGCCGCCTGCCCAGCCTGACGACCTCGATCCTGATCAGGCCTACCAGGCGCTCGGCGGTCCCTCCCGATGCCTGCCCCGCCTCGATGACGAGACCCCGCTCACCCGCCGCCAGGCGGCCTCCGCCTTGCTCCTCTACCTCGGCTGGGACTCGGTCGACAACTGTCCCACGAGTTCGGCGAATCGCTGAGCCAGATTCCGGGTACGGGGTCCAGCGGTGAAGCGGGTCGATCCCACCGCCACCACGGGCGCCACCTCTTTGACGGTGGACATGGCGAAGACCTCATCGGCGGCCTCCAGGTCCTCGAGACGGGCCTCGACTTCCTCCATCGCCGGCAACAGGTCCTTGACCACCCGACGGGTGATGGAGTCGAGGATGCCCAGTCGCAGCGAGGGGGTGGATACCCGCTCCCCCGTCCACCAGCCAACGGAGAAGGTGGGGCCCTCCAGCACCATTCCCTCCTCGGTCACGAGTAGGGCGTCGTCGGCACCTTCCGCCTGAGCGCGCCGTCCGGCCGCCAGGTTGGGGGCGTAGGAAATCGTCTTGACCCCCGACAATTCCCACGCTCTCCCGGCCGGATGCCAGGGCGCTCTCACCGGCCACAGCCGGACCTCGTCCTGTCGTTCGGGGAGCGGATGGGCGAGCACGACGCAACGCTCGCTCCCTCCCGCTCCGGGGACGGCCGGCCCGCGACTGACCACGATGCGCACGATGCAATCCCCCCGGGTCACCTGCTCCGACCAACCCCGCAGCAGGCTGCGGTCGGGGACCCGCAACTCGAGGGCGGCGGCGCTGCGTTCGAGGCGGTCGAGATGATCCTCCAGCCGGAACAGGGCCCCGCCGTAGCTGCGCACTGCCTCGAAGCAACCGTCGCCACGCAGGACCGAAGCGTCGGTCACCTCGATGAGCCCGGCCGGTTCGCCGTCGACGAGGGCGGGCCAGTCGCTCATGGCGTGACCGGATGCTGGAAACGATTGGTGATGGGAAGGCGCCGATCCTTGCCGAACGCCTTGACCGTGATCTTGACGCCGGGGGCGGACTGGCGCCGCTTGTACTCGCTGCGGTCCACCATCCGCAGCACCCGTCGCACCACCTGGGCGTCGTGGCCTTCGGCCACGATCTCGCCGGCACCCAGGTCGTCTTCGACGTAGAGGTCAAGGATCGGATCCAGGACCTCGTAAGGGGGAAGGGAGTCGGAATCCTTCTGGTCGGGCCGCAGCTCGGCACTGGGGGGCTTGTGGACGGTGCTCTCCGGGATGGCCGGCCCCTGGCTGTTGCGCCAGTCGGCCAGCCGGTAGACCAGGGTCTTGAACACGTCCTTGATGGGGGCGAACCCGCCCACCATGTCGCCATAGATCGTCGAGTAGCCCACCGCCAGTTCGGACTTGTTCCCCGTCGCCAGGACCAGCGGGCCGAACTTGTTGGAAGCGGCCATCAGGATCGCCCCCCGGATCCGGGCCTGGAGATTCTCCTCGGTGACGTCGGGATCCCTCCCGGCGAAAAGGGGGTCGAGCGTGTCGAGGTAGGCGGCAAAGACATCGTCCATCGGCACCAGGTCGAAACGGATTCCCAGGTTGGCGGCGAGAGCAGCGGCGTCGTCGATCGAATGCTGCGAGCTGTAACGGGACGGCATCCCGATCCCCCACACGTTCTCGGCGCCGAGGGCGTCGACGGCCAGGGTGGCACAGATTGCAGAGTCGATCCCGCCCGACAGGCCGAGCACGACCTTCTCGAACCCGTTCTTGTGCACGTAATCGCGCAGGCCGGTGGTGAGAGCGGCGTACACCTCGGGCAACGGCTCGAGCAGGGGAGCACGCTCGCCGGGCACCGCCGGTTCCTCGCCCAGCGGTACGTCCACCACGAACCGGTCCTCCTCGAACTGCGGGGACCGATGTAGGACTGTCCCGTCGGCGGCGACGACCACACTGGCCCCGTCGAAGACCAATTCGTCCTGGCCTCCCACCAGGTTCACGTACACCACCGGCGCCCCCGCCGCCCGGGCCCGGGCGGCCAGCATCTCCTCGCGGGCGACCGCTTTCTCGCGGTGGAAGGGAGAGGCGTTGACGTTGAGGAGGATGCGGGCCCCGGCCTGAGCCTGGCGCTGGGGTGGCCCGTCGGGCAACCAGATGTCCTCACATATCGAGATTCCCACGGGGATGCCGGCCACCTCCCAGATCCGGTCCGGGTCGGTCCCCGGCACGAAGTAGCGATCCTCGTCGAAAACCCCGTAGTTGGGCAGCAGCACCTTGTGGTAGATCCCCACCGTCCGCCCCTGCTCGAGCACCGCCACCGCGTTGGCGACCCGGCGCTCACCGGCGTCGGGCGCTCCCCGGGGGGCGGGTGAGGCGTGATCTACGAATCCGACCACGGTGGTCACCGTCCCGGCCCGACGGGCGAGGCGACCCACCGCCGCGATCCCGGCTTCCACGAAGGAGCTGCGCAGCACCAGATCCTCGGGGGCATATCCCGTCACCGCCAGTTCGGGCAGCAGGAGCACGTCGGCCCGCTCCCCCTCCGCCCACTCCATGGCCGCGGTGATCTGGGCCTCGTTTCCTTCAATGTCCCCAACGACCAGGTTGAGCTGGGCACCCGCCACTCGAATCGGCATCCGCCCAGGATAGGAGTAGTCAGGCGGGCCGAAGCCCCGGCCGCGGTGGGCCAGGCTCTAACTTGGAGGCCGATGGCACGCCTCCCCCCGATCGACCCTGAACTGCGCCGGCGCCTGGAGGCGGTGGGCTGGGGCGACGACCCCAGGGCGGTGGAGCCGCTCGGAATCGTATGGCGGGGACCCGACCCCGACGGGGCGCTGGTGCGCATGGTCGAGTTCCTCGAGGCGGCCCACCCCCGATTCGATCCCCTGTTCGACCCGGAAGCCTCCCGCCGCCTCGCCTACCTGGCGGGAGCCAGCCGGGAGCTGATGCGTCAGCTCACCCGACATCCCTGGTGGCTGTTCGGAGCCGAAGAAGACGACCTCACGGGTGTCTCCCGTTCCACTCTCTCCCGGGTCGCCGCCGAGGACTTGGCCGGGGAAGTGGACGTGGGCGAAGGTGGCCGGCGTCTCTCCGATATGGCCGACGACGTGGTCGGACGCCTCCTCGAGCAGACTCTGGAGACAGGCTGTCCTCCCCTGGCGGTGATGGCGTTGGGCAAGTGGGGAGGCCGCGAGCTCAACTACTGGTCCGACATCGATCTGATCTTCGTCTTCGAGGGGGGAGCGGCCGACTCGGCCGTCGCCAATCGGGTGGCGGGGGCGTTGCTGCGCAGGTTGGCGGGTGGACCTGAGGGGGTGATCCTCCATGCCGACGCCGATCTGCGTCCCGAGGGCAGCCGCGGTCCGCTGGCCCGCTCCCTCGAGGCCTACCGGAGCTATTACCAGCGCTGGGCGGAACCATGGGAATTCCAGGCGTTGCTCAAGGTCCGCCACGCCGTGGGAGACCCCGAGGTGGGTGCCCGCTTCCTCGAGCTGGTCGAAGAGGTGCTGTGGCCCGAAACCCTCAACCCCGACTCGATCCGATCCATCCGTGCCCTCAAGGCGCGGGTGGAGGACACCGCCGACCCCGCCGATCTGAAGCGGGGTCCGGGGGGCATCCGCGACATCGAATTCGCCGTCCAGATGCTCCAACTCGTGCACGGTCGCTTCGATCCCGACCTGCGGAGCACCAACACGCTCGAGCTCATCGACGGCCTGGTCGAGGGGGGCTACGTGGCCGCGAATGACGCCGCCAACCTGGCCCGGGCCTACCGGTGGCTGCGGGCGGCCGAGCACCGGATACAGCTGTGGGACCTGCGACAGTCCCACATGCTCCCCGCCGCCGGCGAGGACCGCGACCGTCTGGCGCGGGCGATGGGCTACCGGGACGAACCGGAGCGAACCGCCCGCTCCGCCTTCGAGGCCGATCTGGTGGGCTATCGCTCGGCGGTGCGCCGGATCCACGAGAACCTCTACTTCCGCCCCCTGCTGGAGGCCTTCGCCGCCACCCCCACCACCGGACTGAGCCGGGAGGGCGCCGTGCGGAGGCTGGAAGCACTCGGCTTTCGCGACATCCCCGCCGCCGCCCGCGCCTTCGAGACCCTCACCACCGGTCTGTCGCGCCGGAGCCGGCTGATGCAACAGATGCTCCCCCTGATCCTCGACTGGCTGGCCGACTCGCCCGATCCCGACCTGGGGCTCGATCAACTGCGCCTGCTGGCCGCCCGTCTCCCCGACCATGCCGAACTGATCACGACGCTGCACGACCGACCGCTGGTGGGAGAGCGTCTGTCCTACCTGCTCGGGAGCTCTCGACTCCTGGGCGAGTACCTCGACCGCATCCCCGAGTTCGTGCCCCGTCTGGACGACGACCAGACCCTCACCGACCTGCGACCCCGTCCCGAGCTCGAGGCCCGGCTACGCCAGCGGCTGGGGGCCCGTCCCGATCCCGACGAGAAAGTGGGCACGCTGCGGCGGTTCTCCCGGCGGCACTTCCTCCGGGTCGCCGCCCGGGACCTGTTGGGCCTGGCGGACGTCGACCGCACGATGGCCGACCTCAGCGGCGGCGCCGACGCCGCCGTCTCGGCGGCGACCGCGGTGGCAGATGCGGACCATTCATTCGCGGTCATCGCCATGGGCCGCTGGGGCGGCAGCGAGCTCTCCTACGGCTCCGACCTCGACCTGATCTACGTACACGCCGACCCCCTCGGCACCGAGGCCGCCATCGACCGAGCCCAGGAGCTGCGCCGCCTCCTCGCCTCCCCCGCTCGCGACGGGATCGCCTGGGAGCTCGACGCCAACCTCCGCCCGGAAGGGCGCTCGGGGCCGCTGGTGCGCTCGCTCAACTCCTACCGCGCCTATTACGAGCGTTGGGCCGAGACGTGGGAATTCCAGTCCTTGATCAAGGCCCGTCCCGTGGCCGGGGACCCCGGCCTGGGGGTCGCCTTCATGGAGACGGTGGAGCCGTTCGTGTGGCGCGATCCATTCCCCGCCGACGATGTCGTCGCCATCCGCCGGATGAAGGCCCGGGTCGAGAAACAGCGCATCCCCGCCGGGGAGGACCCCGACTTCCATCTCAAGCTGGGCCCGGGAGGTCTGGTCGACGTCGAGTTCCTCGTCCAGCTCCTGCAGCTACGCCATGGCGCCCGCCACCCTGAACTCCGGACTCCCTCCACCCTGGAGGCCATCGAGCGCCTGGCTGAGGTCGAGGCCCTGAGCCCGGTTCAGGCCCGGGATCTGGCCGCCGCCTACCGCTTCTGCACCGGAGTCCGCAACCGCCTCTACCTCCAGGTGGGACGGCAGATCGACTCGCTGCCCACCGAACCGGCCGAAGAGTGGCGGCTGGCGGTGTCGCTCGGCTACCAGCGACGCGGCGACCTTCGCGAGGAGTACCGCCGGGTGACCCGCCGGGCGCGGCGCATCTTCGAGGACGAGTTCTTTCACTGAGGCGGCCACCCGCGGTGTTCGGCTCGGACCGGCGCCGTTAGGGCCATTAACCTGAACCGCCCATGATCGCCCCCGACGAGCTGCGGGGCCTGGTCGCCGAGGTGTTGCCCACCGTCACCGAGTTGCGGCGTGCCATCCACCGCAGTCCCGAACTCGCCTTTGAGGAATTCGCCACCACCGCACGGGTGGCGGCCGTGCTGGCCGATCGTGGACTCGACCCGCGGGTTCGGGAGGAGGGTGCCGGCCTCGTCGTCGAGGTGGGCCGGGGTGAGCGGATGGTCGGGTTCCGGGCCGACCTCGACGCCCTGCCCATCGCCGAGCCGGCCGACAACCCCTACTCCTCCCAGATACCCGGGGTCATGCACGCCTGCGGCCACGACGCCCACACCGCCATCGCCACCGGGATCGCCCTGGTCCTGGCCGGGCTCGAGTTGCCGGGTCGGGTTCGATTTGTGTTCCAGCCGGGCGAGGAGTCGTTTCCGGGCGGAGCCCTGACGATGGTGCGGGAGGGAGTGACGGAGGGGATGGCGGCCATCGTCGCCTTCCACGTCGATCCTTCGCTCCTCACCGGCCACCTCGGCTTGCGCACCGGGGCCATCACCGGTTCGGCCGACCGCTTCTCGATCGTCCTCGAAGGCCCCGGCGGCCACACCGCCCGTCCTCACCGCAGCGTCGACCTGATCAACGCCGCCGGGCGCCTCGTCACCGACCTTCCCGCCATCCTCGACCGCACCATCGATGCTCGGCGTCCTGTAGCCGTGGTCTTCGGGCAGATCGGAGGCGGATCGGCGCCCAACGTCATCCCCACCCGGGTGGAGATGACGGGAACCGTCCGCACCACCGACCGGGGCCTGTGGGACGAGGTGCCCCTTCTCATGGAAACCCTGACAGGACAAATCGTTGCGCCGCTCGGGGCCAAGGTCAGTGTCGAATACGTGCGCGGAATCCCCCCGGTCCTCAACGACCCCGGAGTCATCGATGTGGCCCGCACGGCCGTCGCCGAGTACCTCGGCCCGCAGGCGGTTGCCTCCACTCCGGTCAGCATGGGCGCCGAGGACTTCTCTCGCTATCTCGAACGGGTGCCGGGAGCCCTCATCCGCTTGGGAAGTGCCTCCCCCCACGGTGTCACCGACCTCCACTCGGCCAGCTTCGTGTTCAACGAAGAGGCACTGACAGCAGGCGTCACCGCCGGTTCGGCGACCCTCCTCCGCCTCCTCACCTTCGGATCCGGCGCGTAAAGAAGCCGGAAGTCGGAAGTCGACCTTTTCGCGACAGAATTGCGCGCCA
>DATHVR010000043.1:0-10926 GCA_035461175.1 Acidimicrobiia bacterium
CGGCCAGGATCTCGAGCGGGGCACTCCAGGTCATGACCGCCAGAAACCCGGGCAGGAGCACGGGCGGGACGAACGCCAACCAGAGCACCGGTCGCCAGCGTGGCGACAGCAGCTTCCCGTCGGGAAAGACGAGCAGGAAGAGGGGGAGTAGCCCGAAGAACAGAGCCCAGGTCCAGGACGCCAGCCAGGCCACCAACTCCACCGCCGGCAACGCTCCGGCGTACAGCTCGTAGCCGATGGTCACGTATTCCTCACCGAAGGCACCCAGGGCGCCGCCCAACCCGGCCGTGACCAGGATCCAACCCACCGGATGCGAGCTCTGATGTCGCAGCACCAGCCAGCCCAAGGCCGGAAAGACCAGACCGACGACCGCATCCTGATAGTGGAAGAGGTCATTCTCCGTCCCGCCTGCCAACGAGACGCCGAGGAGCACGAACTAACCCACCGACAACGCCCAGCTGACCAGGACGAGGACGCCTGCAGCTCGAATCACGACGACTCCCTCATGTCCCGCCTCAGTCAGAGATGGCGCTCAATGCATCTGCCTCGTCGGCGTGGAGGGATATCGCTTCATCGAGGCGCGTGAGCGAGAAGATCTGGCGGTAGTGCTCGTTGAGCCCGTAGGCGAGCAGCCTCTGACCCTGGCGCTGGGCCCGGATCAGGGTCGTCACCAGCAGACCGATCCCACTGCTGTTCATGTACTCCAGGTGGGTGAAGTTGAACACCACTGCCTCTCCGCCCGAGGCGCTGGCTCGACTGAAGGCCTCGGCCAGCCTCGACTCCGAGGCACCGGTGAGGTCACCCTCGAAGTCGATCACGCTCACCCCGTCTCGCGGATGCCGCACCTCGATCGCTGTCTCTGCTTCCGACCTCACGGTATTTTCCTCCTCCATCACGAATGGGCTGCCCGCAGGGCAGATTGTTGGTCCGGGTAAATGCCCATGAAATCGGACACCCGGGTGATCTCGAAGATCTGGCGGTAGTGATCGCTGAGGCCATAGGCGACCACCTCACGATCGGCGGCTCGTGCCTTTGCCAGCAAGGTCACGATCAGGGCGATTCCGGTCGAGTTGATGTATTCCACCTGCCGGAAGTCGAGCACGACCGCCTCCCCCCCAGCCTCATCGATCGGCGTGTGCGCGGTCTCGAGTCGGGCGGCTGCACCGGCGTTGACGTCACCCTGCAACGTCAGGATGATTCTCCGGTCTTCGTCGCGACTGATCACCAGGTCGAACTCATGTCCGATCATGTCCGTCTCCTTTTAGATTCATGACGAGCTCCACCACGTGGCGCTCCTCGTCGAAACTCTCGTGTACCTCGTCGACCATGTTCTCGATGAGATACAGGCCCCAGCCCCGGGGGGATTGCTCTCCGGCCAGCTTCGCCTCGAGATCGGGCAACTCGGTGGCGACCCGAACGTCGTCGCCCGCCCCCCGGTCGACCACCCGCACCCTGAGCTTGCCGTCGTCGGCCACCACCCTCACGTCGACGGGCAACTCCGGACGGTTGCGGTTTCCATGCTCGATGGCATTCATGGTCGCCTCTCCGACCGCCGTCTTGAGGCGCTCGATCTGGGGGGAGGGCAATCCGAGCGGCTCTACGGCGGCGACCACCTTCTCGATGGCCACTCTCTCGTCCCCTTCGCGGCACTCGAGACTGAACTCGGTCAACACGCCCTCCCCTATGAAGGCCTCAGCCGACTCTCGGGCGGAGGAGGTGCGGCGCAGGACCACCAGGGTGACGTCGTCCTCCTGCTCCCAGCCCGCTCCGGTGAAGGCGGCCAGTTCGGCCATGATCCGCTCCACCAGGTTGGCGGCGTGACCGTGCGCCCCCATGGTTCCCATCAGGCCGCCGAATCCGAACATCTCCCCTCGGGGTGAGTGCGCCTCGGCGACTCCGTCGGAGTGGATGAGGATCGTGTCACCGTGGGAGACCTTGGCCTCTTTCACCTCGTACTCCATTCCCGGCATGAGACCGAGCGGCATCCCGGTGGCCCAGAGCTCATCGACGCCTCGCTCGGTCCGCACGTAGGGCGGGTTGTGGCCGGCATTGGCATAACGGATCAGCCCGTTACTGGTGTCGAGGACGGCGTAGAAGCAGGTGACGAACATGTTGGGCGGGATGTCGACGTGGAGGTCGTTGTTGACCGTTTCCAGCACCCGCCCGGGATCGTCGAAGCGCTGGGCGGCGGCGCGGAGCATGGTTCGGCAGGTGGCCATGACGATGGCGGCCGGGACCCCCTTGTCGGTGACGTCGCCCTCGACGACGCCGAGACGGCCGTCGCCGAGGTCGATGAAGTCGTAGAAGTCGCCCCCGACCTCCCGGGCCGGACGGTAGAAGGCGTTCAGCGTCCATCCCTGGATGTGAGGCAGCTCCTTGGGAAGGAGGGTCTGCTGGATCAGGCGGGCCACCCGCAGCTCCTGGGCGATGCGTTCCCGCTGCTGGGCCTCCAGCTCCTGTTCCCGCACCAGCTGGGCCACCCTCACCGCCGGGGCGGCCTGGGAGGCGAGGCTGTCGAGTAGCTTGCGATCGTCGGTGGAGTAATCGCGTTCGGACAGGCGGGGTCCGAGATTGAGGATTCCCACCAACTCCCCCTGGGTCACCAGGGGCACCACCAGTTCCACCCCCGCCGCCTTCATCTCGTCGAGGGCCGGCGAGGCGAGATCCAGTTTGCCCACCTCCACCGGGCGGGCCGCCTCCTGCAGATAGGGAAGGAGGGGGTCATCCGGGGCGATGTCGACCGGATCCACGGTCTCCACGTCGATGGGCGGTGCCACCTCGTTTTCCGACTTGGGCTTCCGCCGCCACAACGCCATCTCGGTGTTCTCCTTTCTCGGCTGACCCAACTAATACCCAAGGACCGTCCTGGCAACGTTACGGGATCCGACAATGACGCCCTCTTTCAACGCGAGAGTCGATCTATTCCATAACGCCTTCGTATCGCCCGACAGGGCATGATTTCGCTAGACCCGGACGAGAAGGAGAAGGAGAAGGAAAATGCCAACCCATCGGTCGTCGGTTACCTCGGTCTCGTGGATCCCCTCGGAGGCGATTCCGCTCGTACTGATGAAGGTCCCCGTTCTCTTGGGCATCGCTCAGTACGACGCCCCCCCGCCCGACCGGCTCGAGGATCTCGACGCCCTCCACGCCGCCGGAGCCTTCCGCTTCGCCAACCGTCTCAGCGCCTGGGTGGAGGTAGAGGACGGACAGATCGTGGACGCCGGTTACGACGGAGGCGGGCTGATGTCGTCCACCGTGGCCCACCTCAAGGCCGCCACGTTCGCCTTCCCGCCGGTCCGGTACCCCGACATCCAGAAGGAACCCGAGTTCGGGGACGGTTGGGTCCGCTTCGTGCAGACGACCGGGGGGCGAACCGGATCGCCGATGCCGCGCAAGATAAGCCGCCCACCCTTCGTGCAGGTGACCGCCCCGGTCGTGTGGACCACGCTCAGCCTCACGCTGCATGCCGACGGTCGGGCCGAGTACGGGGTCAACGGAGCCAGCCCGTTCCCCCGGCACTGGTTCTATGACCACGACGGCGCCCTCGTGAAGAAGTCCGGCATTGCCGACTACCGCTCCTGGGCCGACGCCATGCATGGGGACAACACTCCCTGGGGAGACCGGGAGAACGAGGTGCTCATCGCCGACGCCGAGACCGAGCTGGAGCGGGCCATGTCCACCACGATCATGCGGGGTGGGGCCAAACCGGAGTTTCGGCGTCTGGAGGCCGGCGACACCTTGATCCAGCAGGGAGAGACCGGCACCGAGTTGTTCCTGGTCCTGGATGGGATGTTGACCATCGCGGTGGACTCGGAGGCCATCGCCGAGGCGGGCCCGGGATCGATCCTGGGAGAGCGTGCCATTCTCGAGGGCGGACAGCGTACCTCCACCGTGCGGGCTTTGACCCCGGTGCGGGTGGCGGTGGCGGCGGCAGATCAGGTCGACCGCGAGGCTCTGGCCGAGCTGGCCGGCGGCCACCGACGGGAGGATCAGCCGGCGGATGCCGAGGACGGCATTTGATCGTCCATGTCTGCGGAACGCGTGGCTCGACCCCGGCGCCGGGGAGGTCCTACTCGATCTACGGCGGCCACACCTCCTCGATTGCAGTCGCTCGGGAGGGTCGACCTCCCGAGCTGATCCTCGACGCCGGGACCGGGATCCGTCTGGTGACCGAGTTGCTGGAGGGCGAGCCGTTCCGGGGCTCGGTACTGCTCAGCCATCTCCATTGGGACCACACCCATGGTTTGCCCTTCTTCGCGGCCGGCGACCGGACGGACGCCCGGGTCGACGTGTACATGCCCGCTCAGGACAACGACCGGAACCTGGCCGAGGTCATGTCGCCACCCCACTTCCCGATCACGAACGACGACCTGGAAGGAGACTGGCGCTTCGCCACCTTGCCGGAGGGAAGCCACGAAATCGAGGGCTACCAGGTGCTGGCCCGCATCATCCCCCACAAGGGCGGCCGCACCTTCGGCTACCGGATCCAGGCAGACGGGGTCAGTGTCGCCTACCTGTCGGACCACGGACCGGCGGAACTGGGATCGGGCCCCGACGGCTACGGGCCGTATCACGAGGCTGCCCTGACGCTGGCGCGGGACGCCGACCTCTTGATCCATGACGCCCAGTACCTCGAGGAGGACTGGCCGAAGCGGAGCCACTTCGGACACTCGACCACGAGTTACGCCATCGGGCTCGCCCACCAGGCCGGCGTTCGCCGCCTCCTCATGTTCCATCACGACCCCGGGCGGACCGACGACGCCCTCGATGCCCTTTCGAACCGATGGGCAGAGGAGGAGGGCGTCGAGGTGATCGCTGCCAGGGAAGGTCAGGTGATCGATGTCCGCTCCGTCCGGGCCTGAGAGCCGGCTCTCGCCCTATGCCCCGCGACTCCTGCGGACCTGGCGATGGGGTCTGCCGGGCCACGCCGAGTTGGAGGGCACCCTGGTCTACGCCGACGTCTCGGGTTTCACCCGCCTGACCGAGCGTCTCGCCCGGCGCGGGAAGGTCGGAGCAGAAGAGATGGTCACGACCATCTCGAACGTGTGGGAAGCCCTGCTCGCCACGGACGACGGCGGTGACGTCCTCAAGTTCGCCGGTGACGCCCTCCAGGTGTTCTACGACGGGCCGGATCATGCCCGACGAGCTTGCCAGCGGGCGCTGGAGATGCAACGGGAACTGGCCCGAATCGGGCGGATCGAGTCCGCCGCCGGGGTGGTTCGCCTCAAGATGTCGATCGGGGTCCACAGCGGCAGCTTCCACTTCTTCGTGGTCGGCGACGAGCACTTCGAGCTCCTCGTCCTGGGAGAAGCTGCCACCCGCACCATAGAAGTGGAGTCCGCCGCCACCGCCGGCCAGGTCCTGATCAGCGAGTCCACCGCCCGGCTCCTGGAGGAGGCCCGGTTCGGGTCCGCGGCGGGCGGTGGCAGGCTGTTGCGCTGGGTCCCGTCACGCCCTCCCGTCGCATCCGGAAACGGCGGCCTGATCCACGATCCGGGCCACTTCGTGGCACCAATCCTGCGGGACCGTCTGGGTGAGGTGGATCACGAACACCGCTGGGCGACGATTGCCTTCGCCCACATCGGCCGGCTCGACCGGAGACTCGCCAGCGAAGGCCCCAATGTCACCTTCGAGCGCCTGCAGGAGTTCGGAGCGTCGGTGATGGGGCTCCTCGCCGGCCAGGGGATCCTCCTCACCTCATGCGACCTCATGCCCGACGGGGCTGGTCTGATGATGTCGGCAGGGGTTCCGGACGCGGCCGGCGACGACGCCACCCGGATGCTGGGTGTGGCCCGGCGGATGGTGACGGGCGAGCACGGGCTGTCGGTGAGGGCGGGAGTCAATTCCGGCAGCGTCTTCGTCGGTGACGTGGGTCCGCCGTTCCGGCGCGCCTTCGTCACGATGGGCGACACCACCAATGTGGCGGCGCGGGTCACCGGCCAGGCCGAATGGGGCACCGCCATCGCCACCGGCTGGACCTTCGAGCGCGCCGAGGGACGCTTCCAGGGACGTGAGGTGGGTCCGCTGGTCCTGAAGGGGAAGCGCAGGCCGATCCCGGCCGCCCTGCTCGAAGAGGCCCGCGAGCCGATCGCGTCCGAACCGGTCGAGACTCCCCTGGTCGGTCGAGATGCCGAACTGGCCATCCTGCGCGAGGCAATGGCCGACCTCTCGTCCGGCCGGGGCTCGGTAGTGGAGATCATCGGCGAGCAAGGGACGGGCAAGAGCCGGCTCCTCTCCGAGGCGCACCGGATGGCGGGCGAGATCGAGTGGGTGTCGGTGGCGGGCGACGTATTCGCCCGGGCGGCGCCGTATCACGCCGCTCGCCCGTTGCTGCGCCGTGTGCTCGGCATCCCGCTGGATGCCACGCCCCAGCAGGCAGGAGCGTTGCTCGATACCGCGGTGGCGGCGCGGGCGCCCGACCTGCTGCCGTGGTTGCCGCTCGCCGCCGTGGTCGTCGACGCGGTCGTCGACGACACGCCCGAGGCGGCAGACGTTGCCGTGCGCTATCGGCGAAGAAGGACCCAACAGGTGGTCGCCGACCTGCTCGAGGCGGCCTCGGATGGTCCCCGTGTCGTCGCCATCGATGACGCCTCGGCCATCGACGACGCCTCCTCGGAGCTGTTCGGTGAGATCCTGCGACGAGCGGATCGGCTGCCATGGCTGGTCATCGTCGCTCGTGTCGACCAGGAGTCCGGCCTACACCCGGGACGCGGGTATGAGGCCACGGTCTTGCACCTCGACACGCTCTCCCCGGACGAGGCCACCGAACTGGCGCTCCGTCTTGCCGAAAGCGACCCGGTGCCGCGCCACATGATCCCCCAGATGGTGGATCGGGCGGCGGGGAATCCGCTCTTCCTGGTGGAGCTGATCCAGGGGGCATCGGGTACGGAGATGCCCCACA
Organism: Acidimicrobiia bacterium; assembly: GCA_035461175.1. GTDB lineage: Bacteria > Actinomycetota > Acidimicrobiia > Spongiisociales > ZC4RG35 > DATHVR01. The sequence goes on from DATHVR010000043.1 coordinate 6,902, forward strand.
GCATCGAAGCCATCGTGGCGGCCCGGGTCGACCGCCTCGGGCCGCGAGACCGCCAGGCGCTCCGGTATCTATCCGTCCTGGGTGAGCAGTTCGACGTCTCGATGGTCGACGAGGTGCTGTCGGACCTGGAAATCGACACCGGCGATCCGGCCCTGTGGAGGCGATTGGCCGGCTTCATACGTCGCCAGGACGATCGTCTCACGTTCTCCAGCCCACTGGTTCGCCAGGCTGCCTACGAGGGTCTCAGTTTCGGCTGGCGCCGCACCATTCATGCCCGGGTGGCCGACTATCTACGGCGACACCAGCTGGACTCGGCCCCGTTGCACCTCGCGCGCGCCGAGCGGTGGCAGGAGGCGTGGGAAGCGGCACGGGCGGCGGGAGTGCGCGCCCAGGCCGCCGGCGCCAACGTGGTGGCGGGCGAACTCTACGAACTCGCGCTCGAGGCCGCCGACCACATCGATGCTCCCCGGCACCTGGTGGCCGCCGTGGCTTCCGAGGCGGGAAGGTGCTGGGCCCAGGTGGGGATCCCGGACCGGGCCCTCGATGCCTATGGCCGCGCCATCTCCGAGACCGCAGATGGGGTGGAGCGTCTCCTGCTGGCGGCAAGGCGGGCCTCCGTCCACGAGAACGCGGGCCGTTTCCCCCAGGCGCTCGGCCTCTACACCCGGGCGATGAGCGAGGCCGGGTCCCTCCCGGACGATCAAAGGGAGCGCCTTCTCGGCATCCTCCATTCCGGTCGTGCCTCCACCCGGCAGCGGCAGGGCCGGCTTCAGGAGGCGATCGAGCAGGCGATCACGGCGGCGAAACACGCCGAGGCTGCCGGCGATCGCCAGACACTGGCGCTGGTGTACCACATGCTGGATCGATTGCACATGGCGACGGGCGAACGGGAAACCGCCATCGAGTATCGGGACGCGGCCTTGCCCATATTCGCCGAGCTGGGAGATCTCGCCTCGCAGGGAACGGTTCTCCACGACCTGGCGGCCGATGCCCACCGAGGTGGCCGTCTGGAAGAGGCCGCCTGGCTCTACGAACGGGCCATCGATGCCCGCACCCGGGCCGGGGATGTCGTGCGGGCCGCAGCCAGCATCAATGCGCTCGGTGAGGTCGAACTGGCCACCGGCGAGGCCGATCGAGCAGAGGGTCGCTTCTCCGAGGCACTGCGCACGTGGCGGGGCGCCCGGTCACCGGAGGGGGTGATCGGCGCCGCCACCAACTTGGCCCGGGTCCATCTCAGACGCGATCGGCCCGACCTGGCGCTCGAGTCGCTGGTCGAGGCGGGCGACCTGGCCGAACGGATCGGGGCCGACTCCCTGCTCCCGACGGTCCAACTCCTCCAGGCGGAGGCCTATGCCTCGCGTTCCCGCTGGGTGGAGGCGTGGGAGGCCGCCACCACTGCCCTGCTCGGATCACACGAGGTGGACGACCGCATACGGGCCCTCAACCTGCGGGCAGACGCCCTCGAGGCGACCGGGAGTCAGGCCAGGGCCGAACAGGAACGTGAGCAGGCTCAACTCCTGACGTCATCCACCCCGGAACCCGCCTGAGCCGGGGGCGGAAACAGCCCGGCCGGTCCGGGGATTCCGAACTCGGCCGGGCGCACCCAGAGCGACAGCGAGGATGGCTGTATGGTCAAGCTCACGGCGCGCTCGAGTTCGGTTCCGATCCCTTCCAGGTGCGATAGGGCCCGCAGCCGCTGTGAGAACATCTCCACCAGGGCGACCGCGTCGACTCGTGCTCGGTTGAAACGCCGGTCGACACCACCCTGGATCCGTCTCCGCAACGAATTGAATGCGAAGGCGACGAGAAGGGTGGACCCGGCGATGGGAAGGTCCCCCTCGAAGGGCACGATCGCCCCGAGCAGGAACACCGATGCCACGTACAGGCCGGCGAGCAACGCCGACAGCAGAACATATGACACGGTGCGGGAGATCAGCCGATCGATGTCGTAGAGGTGATAGCGGCTGATGGCGATGTAGATACCTAGCGGGGGGAGACTCAACCCCACCACCAGCACTGCCTCGACGCCGGCTAGGCGCCTCCCGGAGCGACGGTGCTCACCACGGCATTGAGAGCAAACAGCCCCCCGCACGCCACCGCCGCATACATGAACCATCGAATCTGTTCCCGGACCGCTCCCCCCGACCGCCGATACCTGGCCACGGCGGCGAGTGGCCCCAGCGCCAGAACCGGCATCGTCGCCGGCACGAGGAGAGATTCGGCATCGTTCAGTTCGAGCAGAGCCCACGGATTGGCCACCACCACCCCGGCTTCCGGGCTGAAGCGAGCCTGGATCGTCGTTAGGACGACGAAGCCGACGCACACCGCGCCCGCCAGCCACAGCGCCATCCGCCAACGGGCGTTGAGAGGTGATCCGGTCGGGAACAGAATCGGCAGGACGACGAAGACGGTCACCAGGGCCGGGAACCAGGTCCACTCCGACAACCAGGCCCCGGCCAGGGTCAGGGCTGATCGCGAGCCGACAAGGACCATCTCCGTCCCGAAGAAGGTCGCCGACCACAACAGGGCGAAGGCGATCAGCACCCAGCCGATCGTCGTGCGGGGACGCTGCCAGACGATGGCGGTCCCGACCAGCGCGTAGACGACCGACGCCACCGACACGTTGACGTCACCTCCCGCCACCAGGGTCGCCACCAGGGCCGCCATCACGACGACGAGCAGGGCGAGGGCAGCCGCCCGGGCAAGACGTCGCCTCAGGGAAGTCTTCGCCATCAACCCAACCGGGGCGCCGGGCCTTTCATCGGGGCCGACGATCTCGCTGGTCACGTCTGGCGGCGCAGCCACAGCGACAGGTGAGCCGGTTCCATCACCGAGGCGGTGGTATCACACAACTGGTCGGCCAGGTCGGCGGTGTCCGTCGCACCCCGCAAGCGTCGCGAGAACGTGTCGACGGTGAGCCCGGCGTCGTAACGCGATCGGTTGAAGCGGCGATCGACGAACCCCTGCACCCGGCGCCGGACGGGGTTGAAGGCGGCCGCCACGGCCAGCGTCGAGGCAGCCACCGCCAGATCGCTCTCGGTGGGAAGGACGAGCTGGAACACGAACACCGCTCCCAGGTAGAGGGCGACCAGCATCCCGGTCAGCACCACATAGGAAACCGTGCGCGACACCAGCCGGTCGATGTCGTAGAGGCGGTAGCGAAGGATGGCGATCCCGATGGCAGCGAAGAGGAAGGTCGTGGCTGCCACCTCGAACCAGAGCCCGTAGTCGCCGGGCAGTGGGAGGAACACCGAGATGAGGAAGACAACCGATCCATAGGCGAACCAGCGCAACTGCTGGCGTTCCACCGGACTGCTCCGCCGCCTCCGGATGAACAGAGAGATGACGGAGAGCGGGAATGCGATGAAGACGAGGACGTGGCCACCCTCGTTGAGGGCTCGGGCCAAGCCGGTGGCGGTGTTGGCATCGAGCATCCCGTCGGCGAGCTGCCCATAGAGACCGACGGGCCCGAGGTCGACCACGAACATCGCCAGACCCACGGCCATCGCCACCACCCCGATCGCGGCCCCCGCCGCCACCGGCCGCCATCGGGGCGAGGGGAGGCGACCATCGGGGAAGAGCAGCAACAGGAGGGTGATCGTCAGGCCGAACACGGCTCCGGCGGCGACGCCGTAAGGAACGGTCGCCAGGTACTTCGCCCCCCATAAGTCGTGGCCGCCGAATTCGGCCAGGTAGCCGTACTGAAGCCCAACCGCGGCCAGCCCATCGAGCAGACTCGTCAGGAGCATCAACCAACCGATCGAGTTTTCCGGACGTTTCGAGGCCACTAGACCGCCCAACGACCCGATGGTGATGGCACCGGCCGTGATCACTCCCCATGGATCGAACCCGAGCGGGAAACCGTTGACGGCGGCCAGCGCAATCGCCGCCACCACCGCGGCCATGGTCAAACCCCAGACCGAGACGGCCAGGCGCGATCGGACCTTCGAAGACATCGCCCCTCTTGCTAATCGCTCCCCGTTCCGGCAGCGTTACGCGCCCACTCCAGAGCTTTCGCGACAGAA
>DATHVR010000044.1:0-14077 GCA_035461175.1 Acidimicrobiia bacterium
GAGGATCTCGGCGATCTCCTTGTAGGAGAAACCCTCCAGGTCGGCGAGCAGGACCGGCAGCCGGAAATGCTCGGGAAGCGCCTCGACCGCTTCTTTGATATCCGACTCGACCAGGCCCTCGAGGAGCTGGTCCTCGGCCGAGCGGGACATGTCGGCGGTCTCCTCAGCACCGATGCGGCGGTAGAGGTAAAGATCCTCCACCTCGCCCAGGTCGGTCTCGTCGGGACGGCGCTGGGCACGCCGGTACCGGTTGATGTAGGTGTTGGTCAGGATCCGATACAGCCAGGCCTTGAGGTTGGTGCCGGCGGTAAAGGTGCCGTAGGCGCGGTAGGCCTTGAGCATCGTCTCCTGGACCAGATCCTCGGCGTCGGCAGGGTTGCGAGCCATACGCATTGCCGCCGCGTATAGCTGGCCTGCGTACGGCATTGCGTCGCGCTCGAAATCGGCCTGATCTGCCACCGAGCCGGAGAGGGGATTCGAACCCCTGGCCTAACGCTTACGAGGCGTTTGCTCTACCCCTGAGCTACTCCGGCGGAGCGGCGAATGGTAGCGACGGCCGGTCGGCGACCCGAGTCGGCGGCGGCTCTGGATCGAGGAAGTCGCGGGCCCACCTGATGAGCCGCCGCTGGCCGTTGGCCGTGGGGATCAACCGCAGACTCATTCGATGCATGCCGTCGAACTCCGATGACGGGACGTAGTAGCACCTATCGGTAGTGGCGTCGTAGATCGCCAGCCAGTCGACCAGGTCGGCGGTGTATGCATACTGGACCCAATCCGAATTCGACTGGTTCCTGGCGATGATCACCTTGCCATCGGACTCGGTGTACTTGACCTGGACTCGCTCCAGGGCGCCGGTGTCCTTGCGGTAGAGGATGACGTCGAACGGCACGTCGTGGCCGAAGGGGATCGCCACCCCGAATCCCCGTTTGCGCAGGTCGGCGATGACCATCGCCTCCCCGATCTCGCCCTTGAGTGTCGTGATTCCCATGCGGCGCCCTTCGATCCGGGCCCGACCTGCCCTCGACCGACAACCTACGGGACCGGTACGACACGGCGCCGCCCTCCGTTTTCGCGACAGAATCGCGCGCCATGGCGCGCAATTCTGTCGCGAAAAGGTCAGGCCAGGCCGGGGGGGATGGCGGCGGGTGAGAGGATCCGGTCCACCAGTCCGTAGACCACGGCCTCGTCGGCCGTCATCCAGCGGTCGCGGTCGGTGTCGGTCCGGATCCGCTCGATGTCCTGGCCGGTGTGGCGGGCCAGGACCTGGTTGGCCTGCTCGCGCTGGCGAACAATCTCGGCGGCGTGGATCTCGATGTCGGAGGCCTGGCCGCCGACCCCGCCCACGTGGGGCTGGTGGATCATGACCCGGCCGTGCGGGAGAATCGAACGACCCCCCTCCTCACCGCCGGTGAGGATCAGCGCCGCCGCCGAGGCAGCCATGCCGATGCAGGTCGTCTCGACGGCCGGGCGCACATGGTGCATGGAGTCGTAGATGGCGAACATGGCGTCCATCGATCCTCCCGGCGAGTTGATGTAGAGATGGATCGGCTTGTCGGGATCCTCGGACTCGAGGTGGAGCAGCTGGGCGACGATGAGGTTGGCGACCTCGTCGTCCACCGGCCGACCCAGGAACACAACCCGGTGCCCCAGCAGGCGCGAGTAGATGTCGAAGGCCCGCTCGCCGCGGGCGGTCTGTTCGACAACGGTGGGGATGAGCATCGAGGTTCCTCCTAATGCAACTCGACGGTTGCAGATCACCCTACCACGGCGTGCAACTGCTAAGTTGCACTTATGGACGTGCAGCCAGAGATCGAACGGACCGCCGAGATCGATGCCCCACTGGAGGAAGTCTGGGACCGGATCATCGACGGGGACCTGGCCGAGGAGTGGATGGGAGTCAGGGTGGAGCCGCGACCGGGGGGCGGCGTCACCGTCCCCGGCCGGGAGACCATCGGGACCGTCGAAGAGGTCGATTCCGGTCGCTCAATCACCTGGTCATGGCGGGAGCCCGACGGTGACCCCTCGCAGGTATCGATCACCCTGGAACCGGCCGGAACGGGAACCCGGGTCACGGTCACCGAGCGCCTGCTCGAGTACCGCATCACCGGCTCTCCCCCGGTCTTCCACGCCGCGGCGTGACCGACGCCCAGCCGGTCTTCGCCGCCCTGGCGGACCCAACCCGACGCGCTCTGTTCGAGCGGCTCAGTGCTCAGGGCCCCGCCTCGGCCTCCTCGTTGGCTCGGGAACTACCCATCACCCGCCAGGCCATCTCCAAGCATCTGGCCGTCCTCGACGACGCCGGCCTGGTCGAGCGCCGTTCGGCAGGCCGGGAGGTCGAGTACCGGGCCAGCCCTCGGGCGCTGGGTGAGGTGACCACCTGGATGGAACGGGTGGGCGCCGACTGGGAGGAGCGTCTCGGGAAGCTGCGAAGAGCCGTCGAGGACTAGCGGCTCTGGAGGGCGTCGAGGGCTACCGCCAGGGATGCCGCCAGCCGAAAGTCGAGTCGCTCGTCGGGCACGTCGATCGTGTACCTGTCCCGCACCGATATTTGACGCTGGCTGCTCATGACCGTCTCGCCCGTGGCCTTGTCGACGAAGTCGAAATGGAACACGAACGGGATCCAGACCTCACCCAGGAAGGGGATGAAGTCCCAGATGCGGCGCAGGATGGCGATTCCCTGGCTCCGCTCCTGTCCGGTCACCTCGACCCCGCTGTAGCGAACGTGCCAGGTGGAACGGAGCAGGCTCGCCCCGAAGTCCTTCTTGAACCAGCCGATCGCGGTTCCGGCCTGGTCGAAGACGTCGTGCTCGGCCCGCACGTCGAGGCCGTGGCGGGCCTTGAACGAGAACAATGCCTCGGTCTTCGACTCGTCGGCATAGAAGGTGACCTGTTCTTTGAACGACATCCGTTTCTGCTGGGCGAAGGCGATCATCTCCCCCTCGTTTCCGGCGGCGTCGGCGGCGCGGATCTCATAACGGTTGACCATGAGTGTGATCTTCTGACGGACGTAGAAACGGGACAGATGCTGCATTCAGTCGGCTCCCAGGTGGGCGAACAGGTTGGCGAGGAGGAGTTGGCGACGGAGGTTGAGCTGGAGGTCGACAGTAGCGTCGAGGGCGGCTTCGGCGTTGGCGACGGCACGCGCCGGCGAGACGTCGGTGAGATCGGCCAGGGGGACGTCGGTGTTGCGGATCGGACCTCCGTGCTGGAGGGAGGCCGAGTCGGTGTACCACGAGGCGAGGATCTCGAGCCCGCTGGTGAGGAGGGCCAATTCGGCCCGCCGTTCCGCCCGGGCCTTGCGTTCCTTGTCAGCTTCGTCGCCTACCGCCTCGGCGATCATCGGCGCCAGCGCCTCCAGCACTTCCTCGGCCAACCGCTGGGCATCGCCCGGACGGGGGGTGACCCGGGTGGGGATGGACAACCAAAGGGTGCGGAAGTCCTTCACCTGGGGCCGGCGAGCCAGCGACACCGCCAGTCCCGGCCGACCCCCGGCCACCCGGGCAAGCCCTTGGGCGTCACCGGCCTCCAGACCCGAATCCACCAGCGCCGAGATCAAGTCGGTCTCGGCCACCCGCCCGAAATGGATCGTCCGGCAGCGGGAGGCGATCGTGGCTGGGAATTCGTCCTCGGACTCGGCCACGAGGATGAACACGGTGCTGGCCGGAGGCTCCTCGAGCGTCTTGAGCAGGGCATTGGCGGCCTGGTCGGTCATCAGCCCGGCCTCCTCGAACAGGAAGACCTTGCGGGCCCCCTCCACCGGGGTCATCGACGCCTGGGTGACGACCATTCGGATCTGTTCCACCCCCAGGGTGGCCCGTCCCTCTGGGGCCACCGGCACCAGATCGGAGTGGTTTCCGGCCCGCGCCCGACGGCAGATGTTGCAGGTGGGGTCATCGGTCGGACACAGAAGGGCGGTGGCGAAATGCCTGGCCACGGTGGCCTTGCCGACCGCCGTCGCCCCCACGAAGAGATAGGCGTTGGCGGGCGACTCCAGCTCCCGCTCCAGCAGCTCAATCACCCGCTGATGGCCCATCACCCCTTCGAACCAGCCACTCACTCCAGCATCTCCATGATCTCGCCGACGATGGCCTCCACCGGCCGAGAGCCATCGATGAGATGGACCCGCTCGGGATCTTCGGTCGCCAGCCGACGATAGGCCGCGGCGACCTCACGCTGGAAGGCAGCCCCTTCGCCCCCGATCCGGTCGATTCCGTCCTGACGTGACAGAGCGTCGTCGGGATCCAGCCACAGCACCGCCACCAGGTCCGGCACCACTCCGTCGAGGCCGGCCTCGTTGACCGTCCGCACCCGGTCGATTCCCAGCCCCCGGGCGCCTCCCTGATACGCCAGTGACGAGTAGTAGGAGCGGTCGGACACGACGAAGTCACCCCGCGCCAGTGCCGGGGCGATCACCTCGGCGGCGAGCTGGGCGCGTTGGGCAGCGAAGAGCAGGGCCTCGGTCCAGATAGCCATCGCCTCCCCGTGGAGGAGGATCGAACGGATCTCCTCCCCCAGCCGGGTTCCTCCCGGCTCCCTCACTTCGACCACGCTCCCTCCCAAAGCCTGGAGACGCGACGCCAACTCCCGGCAAACGGTCGACTTACCGGCTCCGTCCACCCCCTCGACGGCCAGGTAGCGTCTCATTCCTCGTCCCGCTTGCGGCCGCGCGGGCGCGAGCCCCGCATCCACGTGATCGAGTCGGCGGCCTCTGACATGCGTTCCAACTGCTCGTCGTCGAGGCGGAGCTGCCACAGGTTGGAACCGATCAGGACCGCCACTCCCGACCCGGTCACGACCACGCCGCCGATCAGCATCACCGCCCGGATTCCGTTGTTGAGCTCGCCGGGGAACACCCCGGCCAGGGCGGCGGCACCCACCCCGGCCAGGGCGAAGGAAATGAGCAGGGCAGTGCGCGAGAAGGTATAGACGGCGGCGAAGGTACGACCCCGGATCTCGTCGGCGACCGAGGCGTGCAAGTGGGTGAAACCGGTGACGTAGGCCACCCCGGTACCGACCCCGGCCACGAAGGCCCAGGCGGCGGCGGTGGCGACGACGCTGGAGAAGGCGGTCAGCCCGATTGCCACCCCGGCCGTCGCCAACGAGAACCCGAAGACATTCTCCCGACGGGAGTCGACGGAGGAGATGACCGAGACTCCGATCATGCCCAAGCCCACCCCGACCCCGAGAGCGGTGACGAGAATGCCGTAGCCGCTCTCCCCCGCCCGCAGCACCTGCTCGGAGAAGGGCTGGCCGAGCACGAACAGCGCCCCGCCTCCGAAGAGGCCGGCCGACATCCCCAGAATCAGACGTCGAACGGGACCGGCCCGGAAGGCATAGCGCATTCCCTCGACCATGTCGCGCCAGGCAGTCGACCTCTCCCGCTCGCCGCGCGCCCGCTGGACGGCGATGGTGGGGGCCTGGATGGGGATGAACACGACGATCAGACCTGATACCAGGAAAGTGAGACAATCGAACACGAAAGCCGTTCCCACCGCCGAGCTGACCCGGCCCATCTCGGGAAGGAACCGGCTTCCCTCGGCCAGCAGGGCGAACAGGAGCGAACCGATCGGGGCGGTGCCGTACATGGCGGCCAGGTTGAGCCCGTTGACGGCGAGCAGGTGCTCCTTCTTGACCAGGGTCGGTACCACCGCCTCGCGGGCGGGCTGGCGCACCAGGGAGAACACCTCGATGACCATGATCAGGATGAACATCTGGGTGTAGCTGGTGACGAACAGCAGGCCCAACACCAGCACCGCCCGGCCGAAGTCGGATACGATCATCGTGGTCTTGCGGCTCCAGCGATCGGCGATCAGACCGCCCAGAAAACCGAAGAAGAGACCGGGGAGGATCCGGCCGACAAGGGGCACCAGGATGGCGATGGTGGCGGCCCGGCCGCCGCCGGCCAGGTTGGCGGCCAGGGCGAAGGTGGCGAACAAATTCACCCAGTCCCCGATGCTGGATATGGCCTGGGACCACCACAGCCGGGCGAATGGCCCGCGGCGGATCAGATCCCGCCCGCGCTGGGCGATAGAAACGTCGTCCATAAGCGGTGAACGCTAACCAGTCGACGGCGATTTGACGGGCGGGACTACTCCTCGGGACGAGGCTGGGTTACTGTCACCGCCGAAGTATGAGTAAGACATTGGTCATCGTCGAGTCGCCGACCAAGGCGAAGAAGATCTCCGAGTATCTCGGGGAGGACGTGATGGTGGAGGCCTCGATGGGCCACATCAGGGACCTGCCGCGCTCGGCCAAGGAGATCCCCTCCAAGTACAAGGACGAGGACTGGGCCAAGCTCGGCGTCAACGTCGACGCCGGATTCGAGCCGATCTACGTCCTCTCCTCCAACCGTCGCGACAACATCAAAAAGCTCAAAAGCCTGGCCAAGGAGGCCAGCGAGATCTACCTGGCCACGGACGAGGACCGAGAGGGCGAGGCGATCGCCTGGCATCTCGTCGAGGTCCTCTCCCCCAAGGTCCCGGTCAAGCGGATGGTCTTCCATGAGATCACCGAGTCGGCCATCCGCTCGGCATTCGACAACCCCCGCGACGTCGACGAGCGGCTGGTCGATGCCCAGGAGGCGCGCCGAATCCTCGACCGTCTCTACGGATATGAGGTGTCGCCCGTCCTCTGGAAGAAGGTGGCCACCGGTCTCTCGGCGGGACGAGTCCAGTCGGTGGCGGTTCGCATCGTGGTCGAACGGGAGCGGGAGCGGATGGCGTTCACCTCCGCTTCCTACTGGGACATCGTCGGCCGATTCTCGAAGGAAGAGGAGGCCGCCACCTTCGACGCCACTCTGATCGCGGTTGACGGCACCCGGATCGCCACCGGCAAGGACTTCGACACCGACGGCACCGTGGCGAGGGGCATCCTGGCCCTCGATTCGGATGCCGCCTCGGCCCTGGCTTCCTCACTGGAAGGGGTCGACTTCGCTACCCGGTCGGTCGAGACCAAGCCTTACACCCGCAAGCCCTATGCCCCCTTTCGCACCTCCACCTTGCAGATGGAGGCGGGGCGCAAGCTCCGCTTCTCCTCCTCGCGCACGATGTCGGTGGCCCAGCGCCTGTACGAGAACGGCTACATCACCTACATGCGGACCGACTCGGTGACCCTGTCCGGGGAGGCGATGTCCGAGGCCCGCCGCCAGGTGGAGAAACTGTACGGAGCCGACTATCTGCCCTCCGCTCCCCGCACCTACGGCCAGACGTCCAAGAATGCCCAGGAGGCGCACGAGGCGATCCGCCCCGCCGGCGACGGCTGGCGCACGCCGGAGCAGGTTTCCAAGGAAGTCGGGCCCGACGAGGCCAAGCTGTACGAACTGATCTGGAAACGAACCCTGGCCTCTCAGATGCCCGACGCCAAGGGCGAGACCATGACTGTCAAGCTGAGAGCAACCTCGAACGACGGGCGGGACGCCGAGTTTTCGGCCTCAGGGCGCACCATCACCTTCCCCGGCTTCCTCAAGGTGTATGTGGAGTCGCTCGACGATCCCAACGCCCAAACCGACGACGAGGAGTCGATCCTCCCGGCGCTGGAGGTGGGAGACCCCCTCGAGGTGGTCGATCTCGAGCCCACCGGCCATGACACCCAGCCGCCACGCCGCTTCAGCGAGGCCTCGCTGGTCCAGAAGCTGGAGGAACTGGGAGTGGGACGCCCCTCCACCTACGCCTCGATCCTGACCACGATCCAGGACCGCGGATACGTGTGGAAGCGGGGCGGCTCGTTGATCCCCTCCTTCACCGCCTTCGCCGTCGTCACCCTGCTGGAACAGCATTTCCCCAATCTGGTCGACTATGCCTTCACCGCCCGGATGGAGGACGACCTCGATGCCATCGCCTCCGGCCAGGAAGAGCGGGTGCCGTGGCTGACCCGCTTCTATCTGGGAGCAGAAGGCCTGCGCCAGACGGTCGAGGACAAGCTGGGCGATATCGACGCCCGGGCCGTCAACTCCATCCCCGTCGGCGTCGACGACCAGGATCGCGAGATCGTGGCCCGGGTCGGGCGCTACGGCCCCTATCTCGAACGGGACGAGGACCGCGCTTCGATCCCCGACGACATTCCTCCCGACGAGCTCAGCGTCACCCGCGCCACCGAATTGATCGACGAAGGATCGCGCGGCGACAAGATCCTCGGGACCGACCCCGACAGCGGCCTCACGGTGCTGGCCCGGACGGGACGTTTCGGACCTTACGTCCAGCTCGGGGAGCAGGAGGAGGGCTCCAAGGAAAAGCCCAAGCGGGCCTCACTCTTCAAGGGGATGGAACTCGATTCCCTCGGCCTCGACGACGCCCTCAAGCTGCTATCGCTCCCCCGCACGGTCGGCACCGACCCCGACGGCGTCGAGATCCTCGCCCTCAACGGCCGCTACGGCCCCTACCTCCAGCGCGGCAGCGACCGCCGCAGCCTCGAGTCGGAGGAACAACTGTTCACCCTGACGGTGGAAGAGGCGATGGCCCTGCTCGCGGAGCCTCCCCGCCGGCGGGGCCAGGCCCGCCAGTCGACGATCAAGGAGATCGGCGACGACCCCGTCTCCGGCAAGAAGGTCACGGTGCGCTCGGGCCGCTACGGCCCCTACGTCACCGACGGTGACGTCAATGCCAGCCTCCGCAAAGGCGACGACGCCGAAAAGATCGACATTGAGCGCGCCGCCGAACTCCTCGCCGCCCGCCGAGCCAAACTGGGCAAGTAGGTCGAGCCAAACCCTTTGTCCCCCACGCAGTGGAGGAAGGTCCCTGCCGCCGGAGCTTGCGGAGGCGGGAGGTAGGGGGCAGGCGGGCTAGTACTAAGGCGCACTCTGCCCGACCCTCCGGGGTCGCTCCCTACCCGCTTCGCGGGGGCCCCTTCCCCCTTCGCTTCGCTCAGGGGGACAAAGAATTGGAGAACCTCTCCAGGATCTCGTCGGAGAAGCGGGGCCAGAGTTCCAGGGCCCATTGGTCGAACTCCCGGTTGGTGATGGCCACCACCGCCAGCTCGGCCTCGGGGTCGAACCAGAAGAAGGTGCCGGCGCCTCCGAAATGGCCCACCGTGGTGGGCGAGTTCCCCGAACCGGTCCAGTGCGGTCGCTTGTCGGCCCGGATCTCGAAGGTGAGTCCCCACGGGTTGGGATCGAAAGAGCCCACGCCCGGGAGCACACCGGGCAGGCCGGGAAAGTGGGGACGAAGGGCATCGTCCATCGTTGTCGGCGAGACGAGGGTCGGCCGCATCACCTCCCGGGCGAAGCGGAGCAGGTCGGTCACGTCGGAGTACACGGCGTGGGCCGGCGAGCCCCGCAGCTCGGTGTTGGACATTCCCAGCGGCTCGCACACGCCCAGGGCCAGATACTCCTCGAAGGTCATGCCGGCCCGACGTTCGAGATGGTCGGCGAAAGCCTCGATCCCGGTGTTGGAGTAGATGCGGCGCCGGCCGGGGATGGCCAGCATTCGATCCGAGTCGAAGGCGAGTCCCGAGGTGTGGGCGAGGAGGTGCTCGATGGTCGATCCCTCGGGTCCGGCGGGCTCGTCGAGGCCGATCGTCTCCTCTTCCACGGCCACCAGAGCGGCCACGCCCACCAGCAGCTTCGAAACCGAGGCGATGCGCGTGCGCCAGGCAGGATCGCCTCCCACTCCGAGGGTCTCCCCCGGACCGGTGACGCCCACGGCGGCCGTCGCCACGGGCCAATCCTCGATCAGTTGGCTCAGGTCCTCCACGAGGTGAACATAACCTGTTGCTCCGCCTAGGCCGTGACCATCTCGGCCGGCAGATGTGAGCGGTCGCTCAGCGAGCGAAGGCTCCAGGCGTGATGGCCGGCCGTGGGCAGCGAAATCAGGCGCGACACCCCCGAATGGACGTGGGTGAAGCGGTCCCATTCCCACGGGGTGGGCTCGACCCCGAGCAGCTGGCCGATGATCAGGGCATTGGTTCCGCCGTGGGCAACCACCACCACCCGCCGGTCGTCGACGCCGTCCCAGAGATGGACCTCACCGGCACGACGGATGCCCCTCCCGGCAAAGGTGGACTCCAGGCCGCGGCGGATGCGCTGGTGGAAATCGCGGAAGCTCTCACCTCCGGGAGCCCCTTCCCACAGTTCTTCCACCGAGCGCTCGCCGGACTGGGCGAAGAACTCCTCGATGTCGTCGGCGGGGCTTCCGTCCCATTCGGGAGGATTGCGGATCTCCCGCAACCAGTCCATCTCCTGGGGTTCCACCCCGCTCAACTCGGCGATGGGCTCGGCCGTCTCCCAGGCCCGGACCATGGTCGAAACCCAGATCTCGTCCACGTTCCAACGCGAGACCCGCTCACCCACCATGCGCGCCTGGCGGCGGCCCCGCTCGGTCAGCGACGGGTCGGTCCAGGCGACACCGTCGACCACGTAGGCCGGTTCGGCATGACGGATCAGGGTGAGCCACATCTGGAGGCCCAAGTTACCCCGCCCTCACTCGTCCCCGTTCTCGATGCTGAGGAGACGGTCGCCCTGGCGGATCTCCTCCTGTCGGTCCAGGATCCGTCCCTGGCGGATAACCGCCACCGTTCCCTCCGGCGGACGCCTCCCGACCTGGTCCGGCGTCGTCTCCCGCTCCACGAGGTCGATTCCCTCACCGATCAGGAGCAGGTCTTCGATCAAGGCGGCCTGGTGGGGGTTGTCGAGGGCCAAACCGAGCAAGCGACCCGTCGCCTCATCGGAGGTGATCACCATCGACGCCCCACCCCGGCGCAGGATCTTGGTGTTCTCCTCCTCCCGCGCCGCCACCACGAGCTGGGCGCGGGGATTGAGGGACCGGATCGTGAGGGTGGCGAGAACGGCGGTGTCGTCACGATCGACGGCCACCACGACTCCCTTGGCCTTCTCGACCTCGGCTCGCCTCAAAACCGCTTCCCGGGTGCAGTTCCCGATCACCACGGTGTACCCCTCCCGGTTGGCCTCGTCGGCGGCCACCGCATCGAGTTCGACCACCACGACCCGGTCGCCCGACACGTTCCGGGACGCGAGCGAAGCGGCGGCACTGCGCCCCTTCGTGCCGTAGCCGCAGATGACGTAATGGTCCTTCACAGACTTCCTCCAACGGGTGACTCGAAACAGATAGCGGGTGCTCGCAGCCAGCACCTCGACGGTGGTGGAGACGACCAGTACCAGAAAGGCCACTCGCAACGGGGTCACGATCCAGATCGTCACCCGGCGGGCGACGTCGGAGACCGGGACGATGTCGCCGTATCCCGTCGTGGTTCCCGACACGGTGGCGTAGTAGACGGCGTCGAGCAGCGATACCGCACCGTCGGCGGAATCGCGGTAGCCGTCCCGACCCATGTACACCACGGCGGCGATCAGCGCCAGCAGGGCTATCGCCCCGGCGAAGCGGTAGACGACGGTTCGGAACGGATGCCGTTCCTTGTCGGGAAAGCGAATGGACCGGTCCGAGATCAGTGATTGGGAATCGTTCATCGACGGCCCACGATGTTAGGTGGGGTGGAACCGCCAACCGGGACGCCTACGATCCCCGCACTCATGTCGGTCCCTCCCTCCCCCACCTCCCGCCTGCGCCTGGCCGAAATGGCCGACCGGATCCACGCCGATCAGCCGAACCGGCTGGGGGAACTGCTCGATCTGATCCAATCCGCCCTCGACGCCGTCGAACCGGAGACGGCGACAGTGCGCGCCCTGGACGATCTCGACTTGGGATCCGGGGAAGTCACGGTGGTCGCCCTCGGCAAGGCCGCACCGGCAATGGCCCGCGGGGCGGTGGCGGCCCTGGGCGAGAACGCCGTTCAGGTGGTGGTCGTCACCGACCACCACGAGACTCTGCCCGGGGGCGCCGAGGAGATGATCTCCTCTCATCCGGTCCCCGACGAGCGAAGCCTCGCCGCCGGACATCGCCTGCTCGAGGTGGTCGCCGCCGCCTCCCACCCCGTGCTGTTCCTCATCTCGGGAGGGGGATCGGCCCTGGTCGAGGTACCCGCCCCCGGACTGAATCTCTCCGACCTGATCGCCACCTACCAGGCGATGCTGCTTGCCAACGTAAGCATCGAGGAGGCCAACACCGTTCGCGCCCACCTCTCCCGGATCAAGGGGGGCCGGCTGGCGGCCGCCACCCGCAATCCCATGGCGACCATCCTGATCTCCGACGTGGGACCGAACCCCCATCTGGTCGCCTCCGGCCCCACCCTGCCCTGTCGTACCACTCCTTCCCGGGCTCTGGATGTCATCCGGCGCCACGGACTGGAAGTCCCGCCGGCGGTCGAGGCGGCGCTGAGCCGGGCCGAGCCCGTCCCACCCCTCGCCGACTCCCCGGTGTTGATCGCCGCCGATGGCGCCACCGCCGCCGCGGCAGCGGTGGGGGCGGGAAGAGCCCGGGGGCTGCCCGTCTCGCTTCACACCACCGCCCTGAAGGGCGAGGCCCGAACTGCCATGCGGCTGGCGCTGACCCAGGTCCCCGTCGGGGAAGTGGCGGTGCTGGCCGGTGAGACCACGGTCGAGGTCAGGGGCGATGGACGCGGGGGACGAAACCAGGAGGCTGCCCTGGCTGCGGTCGAGCATCTGGCCGGGTCGCCGTGGGCGGTCCTCACCTTCGGCACCGACGGAATCGACGGACCCACCGAGGCGGCCGGTGCCTACGTCGACGGATCCACCCGCGCCCGCCTCAGATCAGCCGGCATCGACATCGAGGACGCCCTGGCCCGCAACGACTCCAACCCGGCCCTCGCCGCCGTCGACGCCCTCATCCGGACCGGGCCGACGGGAGCCAACGTCGCCGACCTCTGGATCATCGACCGCCGCCACCAATAGGGCTGCCGTCAATCCGCCCAGGCCACCCGCCACACCCGCCACAGCGAGCCGGGGTCGGAAAGGGGATCGCCGTGCACCAGGAAGAAGTCGGCCGGCCCACCCGCTTCGATCGTTCCGGCAGTCGACTCCCCCAGCAACTCGCCACCCCTCCAGGTAGCCGCCGCCAGGGCATCGCCCGGCTCCAAGCCCGCCGTCACCAGCGAGTTCACCTCCCAGGCCAGTTGGTTGGCCCGCAACGAGCCGCCGCCGAAGTCCGTCCCGGTGGCGATGCGAACCCCGGCCCCGTGGGCGAGCCGGACGCTCTCCTCGGCCCGGTCGAGGCGGGTCCGGATCGCAGCCCGACCTTCCTCACTCTCGAACCGGGGCAGCGACGTCGTCTGGCCGAACGTCAGCCACGAATGCATCACGGCGAGGGTGGACACCAGGAAGGTGCCGCGTTCGGCCATCTCCTCCACGACTCCTTCGTCGAGTTCGAAACCGTGCTCGATGGCGTCGACACCGCCCAGGACCCCCGCCCGGGCACCCGACAGGCGCCCGCTGTGGGCCGTCACCTTTATGCCCGCGGTGTGGGCGGCAGCGACCACCTCGGCGATCTCGTCCACGGTCCAGGGCGACTCGGTGGGATCGGGGCCGTCCAGGTAAAGCTTGATCAGGTCGACCCCGTCGTCGATCTGTCCGCGGGCATTGGCCAGCAGTTCTTCGCCGGTGTGCGCCTCGACGGTGTGGGCGGCGGGCGGGAGGGTCCCGGCGCGATCGAGCCAGGTACCTGCTACCCGCAGGTGGGGATAGCCGGGTTGGCCCCGCCACCGATCGCGAACCCCGATCGAGAGGGCCCGTCTCCCCCCGTCGATCGGATCATCGACATAGGGGGCACCGACGTCCCGCGCCCAGCGCACCCCCGCCCCGGTCAGCAGCCGCCCGTTGCGCTCGGCTACCTCCAGCAACGCCTCGGGGGGATCGGAGATGCGGTCGATCCAGTGGGCCCCACCCGGCAGCGTGACGTGGCTGTGGCCATCCACCATCCCGGGCACGAAAGTCGCCCCCGAGGCATCGACGACCTCGGCGCCGGACCCCGGATCGGGTTCGTCACCGGAGGAACCGATCCATTCGATGCGTCCGTCCCGGACCAGGATGCTCACCCCGAGCCGGAGCCGAGCGGAGCGCCCGTCGGCGAGCGCTCCGTCGCGATAGAGGATGGTGGTGGCCATGGACCTGGACACTACCGGCCACGCCCCCGCCAAAGTCGGAAGCCGGAGGTCGGAGGTCGGAAGTCCTGAGTGGTTGGTGGTGGGTGGTGGGTGGTGGGCTCCGGGTGGTGGG
>DATHVR010000045.1:0-4224 GCA_035461175.1 Acidimicrobiia bacterium
GCGCAGTGGGGGAGGTCGCCCCGGCCACCACCGTCCCGGTCGGCCTGCGGGGGGTTGTCGATCGCCGGGCGGTGGAAGGTCAGGTGGCGATTGCGGAGGCGCGAGGCAGGATCGAGAAGATCGAACTCGTCCCACCCGACCCCGAGCCCAATCGCGCCGCGCTGGAGGCGATCGCGGCCGCCGACCAGATCGTGCTCGGCCCCGGTTCCCTCTTCACCTCGGTGATAGCGGCGCTGCTGGTCCCGGGCCTCCCGGAGGCGGTGATGACGTCTTCCGCCCGGCGGGTGTTCGTCTGCAACCTGGTCAACCAGGACGGGGAGACCTGGGACCTGGACGGCCCGGGGCATGTGGCGGCACTCTCCACCTTCGGAGGGGTGGATGGTCCCGGCACGATCGTGGTGCACGACGGGCCCCTGGACGTGCCTGCCGGTCACGCACGGATCGACTTCGACGAGCAGCTGGTCGGTACCTGGGGGATCCGCCGTGGCGATGTCGCCGACCCGACGGCAGACTGGCCGGCTCACGATCCCTTTGCCCTCTCCCAGGTGCTGGAGTCATTGATGGGGTGACGTGGAACGAGACATTGGGGACGGGTTCTCGTCACACCTCTTGAGTAATTTGAGCCAGGCAGCCTCCTCTGGGGGATCAGGAGGAACTATGAATGGTCAGCAGGCCAGAACCGAGCTCTATCATCGGTTGAGCGAGGTGATCGGTGCCGATAATGCGACCACGCTGATGAGCTATCTGCCCTATGAACCCCCCGCCACGGTGCGGGATCTCGAGGCAACCGAATCCGCGTTGCGGCGCGAGATCGCCGCCTCGGAGACAGTCTTACGAACCGAGATCGCCGCCTCGGCCGAGAGTCTCCGTGCTGAGTTGCGGACCGAGATGCGGGTCCTGGACGGGCGCATGGACGGATTCAACGAGCGGATGGGCAGGTTCGAAGCTCGCCTGGACGGATTTGGCGACCTGTTGGTCACCCAGGGTCGAACGTACGCCATTTCGACGGTGACGGCGGTAGTGGGTTCGGTCGGACTGGCAGCGGGACTGGCTTCCATCCTGTGAAGTAGCGGGGGGCTGTCAGAATGGGTGGCCATGCCCGATTACCTCACCCTCGATGACCTCGACGTGGCGGGACTGACCGTACTGGTACGTTCCGACCTCAACGTCCCCCTCGACAACGGCGAAGTCGAAGACGACTTTCGTATCCGGATGGCGCTCGGAACCATCACCCGCCTCAGGGAAGCGAACGCCAAGGTGGTCGTCTGCAGTCACCTCGGGCGGCCCAAAGGTCAGGACCCGGAGCTGTCCTTGGCCCCGGTGGCGGCACGTATGAGCGAATTGGGTGGCTTCCCGGTCCGCCATGTGCCCGCAGTCGTCGGTTCCGAAGCCGAGGCAGAGGTGGAGGCAGCCTCCCCGGGTGACGTGCTGCTGCTCGAGAACACCCGCTTCGAGGCGGGGGAGACCAAGAACGACCCCGTTCTGGCCGACGGCCTCGCCCGCCTGGCCGATGTGTTCGTCCAGGACGCCTTTGGCTCGGTGCACCGGGCCCACGCCTCCACGATGGGGGTGGCGGAGCGTCTCCGCTCGGCCGCCGGCCCTCTCCTGGTGTCGGAGCTGGATTCTCTGGGACGCCTGCTGGGAGACCCCGAGCGTCCCTACGTGGTGGTGCTGGGTGGGGCGAAGGTCTCGGACAAGCTCGGCGTGATCGCCAACCTGCTGCCCAAGGTGGATTCGATGCTGATCGGTGGCGGCATGTGCTTCACCCTGCTCGCCGCCCGAGGCTACGAGGTCGGAAACAGCCTGGTCCAGGAGGACCAGATCGAGGCGGTCAAGGGGTTGCTGGATGGCCCCCATGGCGACCGGATCCAGTTGCCCGTCGACGTGGTCGCCGCCGAGGCTTTCGAAGAGAGCTCTGCATCCGAGGTAGTCGATGTGGCCGACATCCCGGCCGAGCGGATCGGGCTCGACATCGGTCCCGAAACGGCGGCGCAGTTCTCGGCGGTCATAAGAGATGCCGGGTCGGTCTTTTGGAACGGGCCGATGGGTGTGTTCGAGTGGGAGGACTTCCGGGCAGGAACGGAGGCTGTCGCCGAGGCGATGGCCGCCTGTGACGGTTTCACGGCCGTCGGGGGCGGCGACTCGGCCGCCGCCTTGAGACTTCTCGGGATGGAGGACTCCATCTCGCATCTGTCGACCGGGGGCGGAGCCGGCCTCGAGTTGCTCGAAGGCCAGGAGCTTCCCGGCGTAAAGGTTCTGGAGAGGTGGGCGCAGTGACCGACCGCAAGGACTTGATCTGCGGCAACTGGAAGATGAACTCCAACCATCTGGAGGCGATCCAGATGATCCAGAAGCTGCACTACCGGCTCGAAGTGGAAGACTACGACCGGGTGGATGTGGTGGTGGCGCCGCCGTTCACCGCGTTGCGATCCGCTCAAACCGTGATCGAGGTGGACCGCATGCGTATCGGCCTGGGGGCACAGAACGTTTTTTGGGAGGACAGCGGTGCCTACACCGGTGAGGTGTCGGCGCCCATGCTGGCCAAGCTGAACGTGTCGTATGTGATCGTCGGCCACTCGGAGCGCCGCGAGCACTTCCACGAATCGGACGAGGTCGTCAACCGCAAGCTGAAGGCGGTCCTCCGCCACGGGATGACCCCGATTCTGTGTGTGGGCGAAACGCTGGAGCAGCGGGAAGCGGGGCAGGCGGCCGAGGTCGTCGTCGGCCAGTTCCGCGGGGCAGTGTCGGGCATCGAGAGCGACGCGGTTGCCTCCATGGCGATCGCCTACGAACCGATCTGGGCGATCGGCACCGGCCGCACCGCAACTCCCGATGACGCCGGCGAGATGTGCGAGACCATCCGTAACGAGGCCGGCGAACTGGCCGGTTCCGCCGCCTTCGAGGCGACCCGAATCCTTTATGGCGGATCGGTGAACCCCGGGAACGTCAAGTCGTTGATGGCCAAGCGCCACATCGATGGTGCGTTGGTGGGCGGCGCCTCGCTGGATCCCGACCAGTTTGCCGCCGTGGTGCGCTACTGGATCTGATTGGGGCGTGACCTGGGAGATATCCGAGGAGCACGGACCTTCCTAAGGTTGAGGGCATGGAATTGGTACTGCTGCGGCACGGTCAATCGGTGTGGAATCTCGAGAATCTGTTCACCGGCTGGACCGATGTCCCCCTGACGGATGCGGGAAAGGCCGAAGCCCGGGAGTCGGGTCGACTCATGGCCGAGGGCGGGTACGAGTTCGGTGTCCTCCACACCTCGCTCCTGGTTCGGGCCACCCACACCGCCGAGATCGCCCTGCGCGAGATGGGACTGCACTGGCTGCCGGTGCGTCGCCATTGGCGCCTCAATGAGCGCCACTACGGCGCTCTCCAGGGCCTCAACAAGAAGGAGACGGCCGAGAAGCACGGGGACGAGCAGGTGTTGATGTGGCGTCGGGCCTATGACGTGCCGCCTCCCGCCCTCGAGCCCGATGATGACCGCCATCCCCGTCACGACCGCCGCTACGGCGATCTCGCCCCCGATCTGCTGCCGGCCACCGAGTGTCTTAAGGACGTCGTCGAGCGGATGCTTCCTTACTGGTACGACGCCATCGTCCCTGACTTGATCAACGGGAGGAATCCTCTGGTTGTGGCGCACGGCAATTCCCTGCGGGCCCTCGTCAAGCATCTGGACGACCTGAGTGAGGATGAGGTGGTGGGGCTCAACATCCCCACTGGGATACCGCTGGTCTACGAACTCGGCGGAGATCTCAGACCGACGGGCAAGCGTTACCTGGGTGACCCCGAGGCGGCCAAGCAGGCCGCCGAGGCGGTGGCGAAGCAGGCCGGCTGACGGGTTGGAGCGAATAGCCGTCGGCTGGTATCCTGAGACGGTTCCTCAAACCCCCTGGGTTCACCCATGCAGATACTGACTGCCATCGTCACCGTCGTCCACATCCTGTTGTCCCTCGCCGTCGTGGTGCTAATCCTGCTCCACTCCGGGAAGGGCGGCGGGCTCTCTGATGTGTTCGGTGGGGGCATGTCGACCTCGAACCTGGGCGGAACCACGCTGGCCGAGCGAAACCTCAATCGCATCACGGTCTTCACCGGGATCCTGTTCGGGATCACCACGGTCGCCCTCACGCTCCTTCTGAGCTGAGGGCCCCAGACCGGTATAATCCGGTTACCCACGTCGGAGTGGCGGAATAGGCAGACGCGCTAGGTTGAGGGCCTAGT
>DATHVR010000046.1:0-15386 GCA_035461175.1 Acidimicrobiia bacterium
TTTCGCGACAGAATTGCGCGCCATGGCGCGCAATTCTGTCGCGAAAAGCTCTTGGGATCCGGTGCTCACCGCCGCCAGCTGAGGATGATCAGGCCGGCCGTGATCGAGGCGAGGCCGGCCCAGGCTAGGGCCGGGGGGCGCTCACCCAGGAGGAGGGACCCCAACAGGGCGGCGGTGGCCGGTTCGGCCAGGCCCATCGTGGCGGCCTGGCCGACTCCGGAGCGACGCAGACCGCGGGCGAAGAGGAGGTAGGCGAGGGTGGTGGCTCCCAGCCCCAGCCACAGCGCCGCTCCCAGTCCGGCCGGGCGGCTCAACCACTCGAGATCGGCGGTGGGGAGCAGTGGCGCCAGGATCAAGGCGGCGGTGCCGAACACCGCCGCCATGGCCGCCGCCGGTGACATCGCCTCCACCAGGGGCTTGGAGGCGAGGGTGCCGAGGGCATAGGCAAACCCGGCAGCCAGTGCCAGCGATATGCCGAGCGGGTCGGCGGCGTCGGGTCGACCGGCGATGAGCGCCACCCCGGCCACGCCGAGGGCGGTCGAGGTCCACCAGCGCGGGGAGAGACGTTCGCCTCGAATCACGCGGGCCATTAGGCCGGCCATGATGGGGGCGCTGCCGATCGCCACCACCGTCCCCAAAGCCACGCCGGCGCGGGCCACCGCCGAGAAGAAGGCCACCTGATAACCCGCCATCGCCGCTCCACCCACGACCAGCCACACGAGCGGGGGCCGGGAGATGCTGCGGCCACCGATGGCGAGCAATCCGGCGGCACCGATGCCGAGCCGCATTGCTCCCACTGCCAGCGCCGAGCCTTCGGCGTCCCCCAGGGCCTGGGCGGTCCCGGTGGTGCCCCACAGAACCGCTGCTCCCAGAAGCAGCCACACCGAACGACGATCCATGGCCTGCCAGGCTATTCCCGGGCGAGACCGCCGGCCGTCCTAGGCGACGTACCCGGCGATGGCCCAGAAGTGCAACCCCGCTCCCACCATCACGAGCACGTGAAAGAGCTCGTGGTAGCCGAACAGACGCGGGAAGGGGTTGGGGCGACGGGAGGCGAACACAACGGTCCCCACGACGTAGGCGGCTCCACCACCGAGGATGAGGATCACCGCTCCCCAGCCGAGGCGACGGGAGATGAGCGGCAACCACAGCACCGATGACACTCCCATCACCATTTGCAGCGTGATCGACAACCAGGTGCGTTCGTCGTCCAGCACGAATTTGAGGATCACGCCCACGGCGCCGATCCCCCACACCAGCGCCAGGCCGATGACCCGGCGGCTGCCGTCCAGGGCAGCCACGGCGACCGGCGTGAAGGTCGCTGCCACCACGACGAAGATGAGCGAGTGGTCGACGCGCTGCATTCGCTGTTTCCAGGGCCGGCTCCACGGAACCGAGTGGTAGAGGGCGGAGACCGTGAACATCGCCACCAGGGAGCCGCCGAATATGGCCACGGCGGCGAGGATGCTGGTGCGGTCGCGGGCCTGGACGATCAGGGCGACCAGCCCGCAGGACGCCGCCACGGCGCCCAGGCCATGGAGAAGGCCTCGCAGCGGATTCTGCATCCGTCCCCATGTGATCCGGTCCATCAATTCAGCCTAGGCAGACCCGGCGACCAAAGGACGGCCCTCAGCGGCCGAAACGCCGCTCACGGCGGCTGAAGTCACGAATGGCGCGGAGGAAGTCGACCCGCCGGAAGGCGGGCCAGTAGACGTCGACGAACACGAACTCGGCATAGGCGGACTGCCAGAGCAGGAAGCCCGACAATCGGGACTCGCCCGAGGTGCGAATCAGGAGATCGGGGTCGGGAAGGTCGGCCGAGTACATGTGGCGGGCAAGGCCGTCGGCGTCGATTCGGGCCACCATCTCCTCCGGGGATATGTCCTGGCGAGCGAGGTCGGCGACCAGATCCCGGGCCGCGTCCACGATTTCCTGGCGGCCGCCGTATCCCATGGCGATATTGAGGTGGC
Source organism: Acidimicrobiia bacterium (assembly GCA_035461175.1). GTDB lineage: Bacteria > Actinomycetota > Acidimicrobiia > Spongiisociales > ZC4RG35 > DATHVR01. Next base: position 1,971 of record DATHVR010000046.1, read on the forward strand.
GGGTGCCGTCGGGCCGGGCGGCCTCGGTCGCCTTGGCGGCCTGGACTACGTCATCGGGCAGCAGGTCGAGCGACCCGATGAAGCGGATGGCCACGTCGTGGTCGGCGGCGAGACCGGGGAGCCGTCCGAACAGCTCGATCAGCACCTCGAAATAGGGGTCGAGTTCCTCGGCGGGACGGCTCAGGTTTTCGCGGGAGAGGACCCAGGCGGTGACCGCCGGGATCTTCAGTTCCTCGGCCCAGCCGAGGAAGTCCTCGAGCCGCCGCATCCCGGCTCGATATGAGTCGGTGTAGGAGGGGAGACCTTCCTGGCGGGCGTAGCGGCGATGACCGTCGAGCACGATCCCCAGGTGCTGGGGAAGCCGGGAGGGATCCAGCGACCGGATCAGCCGGTCTTCGTAGATCTTGTAGAGGACGTCGGACGGCCGTTTCATTACCGGAACTGAATGGTACCGGCCGCCGGCCGGTTCTTCCCCGAATGACTCAGGAGGGCAGAAGCGAACGGGGAACGTCGACGTGGCGGGCACGGAGATACTCGCCCAGCGACTTGGCCTGGGGATCCATCCGGGAGGAGGAGGCCACGCCCTCGCCCAGCATTCCTTCGATCACGAAGTTGACCGCCCCCAGGTTGGGAAACACATGTCGGCGGATCGGCAACCCGGCCGTCTCCGGAACGAGTTCACCCAGCCGCTCTTCGGTCAGCCACGTCGCCAGCCAGGGAAAGGCGGCCGCCTCCCTCACCCACACTCCGACGTTGGCGTCGCCTCCCTTGTCGCCCGAGCGTGCCCCGGCCACCAGACCCAGCGGCGCCCGCTCCGTTTCCTCGTCGCCGGCCCATTCCGGAACGGAGGTCGTCTCCTCGTCGACGAGTTCTGCCGCGGCGGGGGGAGAGCTCGGCACCTCCCATGACTCGCCGTCGAGGTGAACCCGGGCCGGCACCTGATCGGGGTCGACGGTTCCCGGCCAATAGACGGCGTACGGGGAGGCGTCCCCCGGGGGAGCCGTGAGGAAGAACCCGGGATAGTGGGCCAGGGCCAGTTCGACCGCCGCTCCCGAAAAGGATCTTCCCACCCGCTCGGGGTCGGGATCCTTCACAGTCACCCTCAGGTGGGCCATGGCCTGGGTATGGGTGGCGGGGTCGGATCGGTCCCAGCGCACCAGATCGACGTCGGTGTCGGCAAAGCCGTCACGTCCTCCGACCGCCTTCCACAGGGCCGCTTCCACGGCCAGCGCCTTCTCCTCGACGTCGAGACCGGTGAGGACGAAGGTGACTCCGTTGCGGAAACCGCCCAGATGGTTGATCGCCACCTTGAGAGTGGGAGGGGGCGGTTCGCCCTTCAACCCTTCGACGGCCACTCGGTCGGCCCCGTCGCTCTCCAGGCGGATGGTGTCGAAGCGGGCGGTGACGTCGGGGCTGGCATAACGGTGTCCGCCGATCTCGTACAGGAGCTGGGCAGTGACCGTCTCGGGCGACACCAGCCCGCCGGTGTCGGGGTGTTTGGTGACCGTGAAACTCCCATCCTCAGCTAACTCGACCAGCGGGAACCCGATGTGGTCCAGACCGGGAACTTCGTGGAAGAACGAGAAATTGCCGCCGGTGGCCTGAGCCCCGCACTCGATCACGTGCCCTGCCACCAGGGCGCCGGCGAGGCGGTCCCAGTCGTCGCGCTCCCAGCCGAAGTGGTGGGCGGCGGGCCCCATCACCACCGCGGCGTCGGTCACCCGGCCGGTGACCACGATGTCCGCCCTCCGATCCAGAGCCGAGACGATTCCCCAGCAACCGAGATAGGCGTTGGCGGTGATCGGCGTGAGTCCGGTCTCGGTGAGCGGCGTTCCGTCGGTGAACGAACTGATGTCGACAGTGTCGAGGCGTTCGATGAGGTCGTCGCCGTCGACGGCGGCGATGACCGGAGCCAGGCCGAGCCGGTCGGCCAGTTCGCCCAGGGCCGTGGCCAGGCCTAATGGATTGAGCCCGCCCGCGTTGGTCACCACCCGGATTCCCCGGTCGAGACAGGTGCCCATCACCTCCTCCATCTGAGCGAGGAACGTGCGGGGGTAGCCCGCCTCGGGGCGCTTCTGACGGCTGCGCCACAAGAGGGCCATAGTCAGCTCGGCCAGGTAGTCACCGGTCAGGTAGTCGATCGGTCCGCCCTCGACCATCTCGCGGGCGGCGGCCCGGCGATCGCCGAAGAAGCCGGAGCAGTTGGCGATGCGGATCGGTTCCACCCCGGGCACGCTAGCCGGGTCAGGGGGTGGGCCGGTCGGTGACAGGGGGTGGGCCGGTCGGTGATCGCCTCGGGTGGGGATACCATCCGGTGACGTGTCTGCCCGTCTCGCCCTGATCGAACATCTGCGCCATTACTCGCTGCGCACCGATGGACCTTTCACGCTCGCCTCGGGGCGGGTGGCCGACTGGTACATGGATGCCCGCCAGACCACCTTCTCCGGGGAGGGCTCCCGGCTGGTGGCGATGGCGGTGCTGGAGGTGGTTGCGCCCGACACGGTGGCCGTGGGCGGGATGACGATGGGAGCCGACCCGATCGCCCTCGCCATCGCCACCTGGTCGGAGGGGCGCCTGGATGCGTTCTCGATTCGCAAGGCCACCAAGGACCACGGGACCGGGGGCCGGGTGGTGGGACCGGTGGGTTCCGGCGACCCCGTCACGGTGCTCGAGGACACCACCACCACCGGTGGGGCGCTGGTCGAGGCGGTGGAAGTCGCGCTCGAGGCCGGGCTGGTCGTTGTCCAGGCCATCGCTCTGTTCGACCGCTCGGGCGGTACTGTGGCGGCACTCATGGGCGAGCGCGGCATCCCTTATCTGACCCTGGCCACCCCCTCCGACCTCGGGATGGGGTCATGAGGGGCGATCATCTGGCACCTGCCGATCCGAGCCATCAGGCGGAAGGATCGGTGATCGAACCGCTGGTCGTGCATCGCTCCACTCTGCGCACCTGGCTGATCTCGCTGGCGGCGATTCCGGCCATCGTGGTCGGGTTCGACGTCCTCCGGCCCCGTCGGTTCGTCTCCTGGCTGACCCAGTTCGTCTTCGGCGACGGCGATCCTCAGACCCTGGAGGCGCGGGACGAAATCTGGGCCTGGACGATGGTCGTGGTCGGCGCCGCCGTGGTGGCCTGGGGGCTCAAGGAACTGTTCTTCCCGGCCCCGATCCTCCGCACCGACGAAGAGGGGCTTCACCTGCGGGTCGGAGGTCCCCTCAAGTCGCCGATCCTGGTGCCCTGGGGGGCCATCTACGACATCGATGCCGGGACGCTGGAGGACGACGAGGAGCAAATGGACGTCCTCGTGATCGAAGTCAAAGACTCCTCCTTCCTCCCCTCCAACCCCTGGGCGGGGAGAAGGGTGGACGACCGAACCCTGGCCCTTTTCAGCGCCGAGTGGGATATCGACGCCGACCATGCCGCCGCTCGGATTGCCGGGCAGGCGGTTACGATCGCCCGAATGCTGCCCGCGGAGGAATGAGGGTCGGAGCCCACACCCCGGCCCAGCACCCGCTGGCCGAGGCACAGGCGCGGGGCGCCGACGCCGTCCAGATCTTCCTGTCCAATCCACGTTCGTGGAAGAAGCCCGAATCCCGTCCGGATGCGGCGGAGTTGAAGGCGGCCGGTATCCCGCTCTATGTCCACGCTCCCTACCTGGTCAACGTCTGCGCCGACGACAACAGGGTGCGAATCCCCAGCCGCAAGATTCTCCAGCACAGCTGCGAGGCAGCGGCCGAGGTCGGCGCCGCCGGGGTGGTGGTGCACGGGGGTCACGTCACGGGCGACGGCGACGTCTCCGAGGGCTACGACCGCTGGCGCAAGGCACTCGAGCAGGTCGAGACCAAGGTGCCGATCCTGATCGAGAACACCGCCGGCGGCGACCAGGCCGTGGCGCGCCGGGTGGACCAGCTCGGCCAGTTGTGGGACGTCATCGGTGAGATGGGCGCCGGGTTCGTCCTCGATACCTGCCACGCCTGGGCCGGTGGCGAGCCTCTGGAGGAACTGGTGGGACGGGTGCTGGAGGCGACCGGCCGTATCGACCTCGTCCATCTCAACGACTCCCGTGACGGTTTCGACTCCCGTCGCGACCGTCACACCAACATAGGGAAGGGGCGGATCCCCCAAGAAGAGCTGGCAGCGGTGATCCGATCCGCCGGCTGCACGGTGATCGTGGAAACCCCGGGCAGCCCCGACGACCAAGCCCGAGACATCGCCTGGGCAAGGTCGATCAATCAAGGGGGGGCGACCCCCCTGTAACCCCCGCGGCTGGTCGTCGGGCCGGCGGGGTGGTCGGGGCCATCCGCCGGCCCGTCTTTCAGTCGAGGTCGTCTGTCGTCGGAGGCTCCGGGTGGTGGGGGTCCCAGAGGCTTTTCGCGTCAGAATTGCGCGCCAAGGCGCGCAATTCTGTCGCGAGAACGCTCTTCCGACTTCCGACTTCCGACTCACTACGATGATTCTCACCGTTGTGACACGGGCGACCCCTGGTGGCGGCCGAGGTCCTTACCCACGGTCAACCTGAACGACGACACATCCCCCAACCCGCCGTGGTGGGGAGAGAGGAGTCCCGATGGGTGACAAGGTCACCGTCCCCATGGTGCGCGCTCGCAAGCACGGGCCCAAGCTCACCATGATCACCGCCTACGACTATCCCTCGGCGATGATCGCCTCCGAAGCCGGAGTCGACATGATCCTGGTGGGAGATTCGGTCGCCAACGTAGTCCACGGTATGGACGACACCCTCGGGGTCGATATCGACATCATGGTGCTGCATTCCCAGGCGGTGAAACGGGCCAAGCCGACCCCGCTGCTGGTGGTCGACATGCCCTGGCTCAGCTTCCACATCTCACGCGAGGACACGCTGCGCAACGCCGGCCGCCTGGTGCGGGAAGGCGGGGCCGAGGCAGTCAAACTGGAGGGTGGGATCAAGCGTGTACCGATGGTCGAGGCCCTGGTCGGGGCGGAGATCCCGGTGCTGGGTCACCTCGGCTTGACCCCTCAATCCGTTCACGCCATGGGCGGCTACAAGGTCCAGGGACGCGAACTGGAGGCGGCCCGCCATCTGATCCAGGAAGCGAAGGAACTCGAGGCGGCGGGGGTCTTCGCCATCGTGCTGGAAGGAGTGCCGGACCTGGTGGGCAAGATGGTCACCGAGCAGGTGGCAGTGCCCACGATCGGAATCGGGGCCGGTCCCCACACCGATGGACAGGTCCTGGTCTACACCGACCTCCTCGGACTCGGTTTCGGCCGCTATCCCAAGTTCGTGCGTCGCTACGAGGAGTTTCGCGACCGGGCGGTGGCCGCCGTCTCCGCCTATGTCGCCGACGTCCAGGCGGGCGACTTCCCGGGTGAAGAGGAGAGCTACCAACTCGACGATGAGGTGGCCGCCGAGTTGGAGGGACGCCCGTCCGGCACCGGTTCCTGATCTTCGCTCTGGTGGTGGGAGTCGTCGGTTGTGGTGGCGGCTCGGACGCTGTGACCACGATCCCGGACCCCGTGACCACTATCTCGGACTCCGTGACCACGATTGAGTCGGTGCCACCGTCGACGTCGGCACCGACCTTTTCCACGGGAGACCTCGAAGGTCCGGATGTGCGCGAGATCATGGTGTCGGGAGAGCCCCTGACGGTGGCCTGGGCCGACGACATCGGCGAGCGCTCCCAGGGTTTGCGAGGGGTGACCGACCTGGGCGACCTCGACGGGATGTTGTTCGACATGGCGACCGAGAGCACATCCACGTTCACGATGCAGGGGGTCCCGATCCCCCTCGACATCTACTTCTTCGGTCCTGAGGGCGACTCACTGGGGATGCTGGAGATGGATCCCTGCAGCGACGACTCGTGCCCCTCATACAGCCTCGGAGTTCCGTTCCGTTATGCCCTCGAAGTTCCCGCCGGAGCCCTCCGGGCGGGGGAGTCTCCCCGGCTCGTTCTGCCCTGACGCTTCGCTCCCCGGGTCGGGATCGGCTACCATTGCGGATCCGGCGCCGTCCACGCGCGGCCGGTGCCGTGAGACCCCTGCTCCATCAGGTGATCCGGATGTCGGATGCCGAATGGGGCCTTCCAGATGGATGTCCACAGGAGGTGACACATCGATGCGCGGTTATGAAGTCATGACCATCCACCGGCCGGAACTGGCCGAGAGCGATGTCCAGGCCAAGGTGAAAGAGGTAGAGACCTTCCTCAGCAGCCGGGGTGCCAGCATCGCCGGTACCGATCTCTGGGGCAAGCGCCGCTTCGCCTATGAGATCAATCACGTCAACGAGGGTTTCTACTCGGTCGTCAAGTTCGAGGCCGACACCGATGCGGTCGACGATCTCGACCGGGTGCTGACGCTCGCCGACGACGTCGTCCGCCACAAGATCGTCCGCTCGGCGAACTGACGAGCCTCTGGACGCCGTCACAGCGCTCCGGCATAGTCGGGGCCGGTGACCGTCCCGGAAGGAGACCCAGATGTCCAACAACGTGACTTTGATCGGCAACCTCGTCGACGACCCCGAACTCCGCTTCACTCCCTCGGGAGTGGCGATGGCCAAGATCCGCCTGGCGGTCAACCGACGCTGGCGCGATCGCCAGTCCGGTGAGTGGCAGGAAGACACCAGCTTCTTCAGCGGGACCTGTTGGCGGGAGCAGGCCGAGTCTGTCGCCGAGTCGCTTCAGAAGGGGGCGCGGGTGATCGTCTCCGGCCGTCTCGAACAGCGCTCGTGGGAAACCGAGCAGGGCGACCGCCGTTCGGTGGTCGAGATCCAGATCGACGAAATGGGACCCAGCCTCAGGTGGGCCACGGCCACGGTCAACAAGACCGCCCGCTCCGGCGGCGGCGACTGGGACGGTGGCGGCGGTGGCGGAGGCGGTGGCAACGACAGCGGCAACCGCTCCGTGCCCCCCGGTCCCGTTGCTCGCGATGACTACGGCCCCGACGAAGCCCCGTTCTGAGCTAGTTCACAAGGAGACCCGAAACACATGGCAAGAAAGAAGACACAAGAACGCACCAGTCGTCGGCGCCGCGGGCCCAACGACATGCGGCGGATGAAGAAGAAGGTCTGTCAGTTCTGCAAGGAGCCCGAGACCAAGATCGACTGGAAGGACGTGGCCGTCCTCCGCAAGTTCATGTCCGACCGCGCCAAGATCCGCTCCCGGCGAGTCACGGGCAACTGCCCCGCCCACCAGCGCGAGGTTGCCCTGGCGATCAAGAACGCTCGCGAGATGGCGCTGCTCCCCTACGTGGCCACGCGATGAGGCTCCTACTCACCGCCGACGTTCCCAGCCTGGGCAACAAGGGTGACGTGGTCGACGTTTCCGACGGCTACGCCCGCAACTACCTTCTTCCCAAGAAGAAGGGGGTCAAGGCCACCGACGGCGCCGTCCGTCAGGCCGACGCCATGCGCCAGGCGCGCGAGGAGTCCGAGCGACAGGCCAAAGAGCAGGCCGAGCGGGTCGCCACCCAGTTGGTCGGCACCCGGGTCGTCATCGCGGCCCAGGCAGGCGACGAGGGCAAGCTCTACGGTTCCGTCGGCATCGTCGACGTGGTCGAGGGCATCCGTAAGTTCACCGGAGTGGAGATCGACCGCAAGGCGGTCATCCTCCCCACCCCGATTCGCGATATCGGCCTCCACGAGGTCCAGATCCATCTCCACTCCCAGGTGGAGTTCCCGATCACCCTGGATGTGATTCCGGCCTGAGGGCACCCCCCTCCCGTTCTGTGGGTCGTATCTGGCGCCTCCGGGCGCGAAAACGACCCACAGAACGGGTTTTCCCGACCCCACCTCCGTGGGTTAGGTTGCTCCCACTTCCCCGTCGCCCCCGTGGCGGCGTTTTCGCGTCACACCCGGCGTGTACAAGAACCTGGAGATGGAAAGCGGCATGAGCGACGACGGAATTCCGACCTCCCGATCGGCGGGCAGAGTCCCTCCTCACTCCCGGGAGGCGGAGGAGTCGCTGCTCGGCGCAGTCCTCCTGTCCGGGGACGCCGCCAACGACGTCATGGACCGCATCCATGCCGAGGACTTCTACGTCCCCGCCCACCAGTCGATCTTCGAGGCGATGCGGCGTCTCTACGACGCCAACCAGGCAATCGATGCCGTCACTCTCTCCGAGGAACTGCGCCGCAACGGGGTCCTGGACAAGGTCGGCGGCGTGTCCTACCTCACCCGCCTGGTCGACGTGGTCCCCGTCACCTCGAACGTGGACCACTACGCCAACATCGTCGACGAGAATGCCCGCCGCCGGGATCTCATCCGGGCCGGGGCTTCGGTTACCCAGATCGCCTACGACCTCGACGACCAGATCCACAGCGTGATGGACCGGGCCGAGCAGTCCGTCCTCAGCGTTGCCGAGCGGCGTGCTTCTCAGAACATGCTCGAGGTGGGGCCCCTCTTCTCGGAGGTGCTCGAGCAGATCGAGGCCCTCGAAGCCCACGGCAGCGAGATCACCGGCCTCGCCACCGGGTTCCGTGACCTCGACAAGAAGCTGGCCGGCCTCCAGAACGCCAACCTGCTGATCGTGGCCGCCAGGCCGGCGATGGGCAAGAGCGCACTCACCATCAACATTGCCACCAACGTGGCCGCTCAGGGCAAACCGGTGGCGCTCTTCAGCCTAGAGATGTCGAAGGAAGAGATCGTCCAGCGGATTCTGTCGTCGGTGGGCCGGGTCGACTCGATGAAGCTCCGCTCGGGCCAACTCGGACCGCTGTGGCAGCGGGTGGTGGATGCCGCCTCCCGTATGTACAAGGCCCCCATCTACATCGACGATTCCCCGGTGGTGACGGTGACCGACATCCGGGCCAAATGCCGGCGGCTCAAGCGCAAGTCCGGCCTCTCTCTCGTCGTGGTCGACTACCTGCAGTTGATGCAGGGGAACGCCCGCGAGAATCGCCAGCAGGAGATCGCCGAAATCAGCCGGAATCTCAAGAACCTGGCCAGAGAGCTCGACGTCCCCATCATCGGCCTGTCCCAGCTCAACCGCTCGCTCGAGTCCAGGGAAGACAAGCGCCCGCGGCTCTCCGACCTGAGAGAAAGTGGATCGCTTGAACAAGATGCTGACGTCGTCATGTTCATCTATAGGCACGAGTACTACCACCCCGAGGACCAGGAGAACAGGGGCCTGGCCGAGGTGATCGTGGCCAAGCATCGGGCCGGTTCCACCGGCACCGTCCGGATGACGTTCCTTCCCGAGTTCACCCGCTTCGCCGATCTCGGCCGCGACGTCACCTGACCCAGACCTGGGGGGTGTGGAGGTTCCAGTCGGGCAGCGACCGGGCGAGCGCTCGTCCGCCTGTGACCCGAATTAGGCCGTCCCGGACGGCGTCCGACCAGCGCAGACGGCCGCGATGCCAGTCGACGAACGCCAGGGACTCGGCCACCACCGATAGCGCCGGTTCGTCGCCTGGATCGGAGTAGCAAAGTTCCGCCTCCCCTCCATCGGCTAGAAGCCAGTAGTAGCGGTTGGTGGGAGCCTCCTCCGGGAAGGTGAAGGCCACCACCGTTCTCTCTTCGGGCAGGGCCGATCGGTTCATCTGGACCTGGCACCAGGACCACAGGGCGAAGCCGGGATCAGCGTGCTCGGTGGTTACTTCGACCCATCGCTCGCCCCATTCGCCGAGTTCCTGGATCACTCCGGCTAGATCCGTGCCGGCGGGGGTCAGGCTGTACAGGTGTCCCGGCCCGTTCGGCTTGGAGCGCCTGGTGATGATGCCGGCCCGCTCCAGCTCGCCGAGGCGCTTGATGAGCATCGAACGCGACATGGCCGGAAGACCGCGGGCGAGGGCCGAGAAGGTTTCGGCTCCGAACATCAGATTGCGGATTATCAGCGGGGTCCATCGTTCGGCGAGGATCTCCGACGCCCTGGCTATCGGGCAATACTGCCGGTAGGTACCCACGTGGTCACCTCTCTCTAGGCTGAGTTCTATTTTCGCGCTAGTAACCGGGCTTTGGAGGTTCGATGATGATTCCATGCAGAGTTACGAGAGAGGTCAGGTAGTCGCCAGCGCGGCCGAGGTCTACGAGCAGTTCTTCGTCCCAGCCCTGTTCGGGCAATGGCCGGAACGAGTTCTCGACATGGCCGGTCTCGAGCCCGGCCATCGGGTGCTCGATGTCGGGTGTGGGACAGGGATCTTGGCCCGGGCCGCCGCCCGCCGGATTGAAGGTACGGGCCGGGTGGTGGGGATCGACCCCAACGAAGGAATGCTGGCCGTCGCCCGGCGCAGTCCCGAGCCGGTGGAGTGGCGAGCGGCTGTGGCCGAGGACCTCCCCTTCGAACCCGGGAGCTTCGATCGGGTGGTGAGCCAATTTGCTGCCATGTTCTTCAGCGATCCGGCCGCAGCGTTCGCAGAGTTCGCGCGCGTCCTGGCTCCCGGTGGCAGGGTGGCTATCGCCACCTGGGGCTCGCTGGAGGAAAGTCCCGGCTACGCCGCCATGGTCGATCTTCTCGACACTCAGGTCGGAGCGGAGGCGGCCGAAGCTCTCCGGGCTCCGTTCGTCCTGGGCGAGCCCGTCGCGCTCCAGCGACCCCTGGTCAGGTTCTTCCCGCATGTGACGGTGGAGCGGGTCGAAGGAACGGCCCGGTTTGCTTCGATCGAGGCCTGGGTCCACACCGACATCCGGGGTTGGACCCTGGCGGACACCCTCGACGATGCCCAGTACGAGCTGCTTCTTCAAGCCGCCACCGAGCAACTCGGGCGGTTCGCCGACGACTCGGGGGTAATCAGCTTCCCGGCCCCGGCATTGATCGCGATCGCCGAAACGGACCGTGTCGTAAGCGATCGGTAAGCCCGACCTCCGAGAATGGGTCTCGCTCGTTTGTCGACCCGAGGGGGAGCCCAGTGAGACGTCTGATGGTGTTGTTCGTGATTCTTGCCGTGGCCGGAGCCCTGCCGGCATCGGCCAAGCCGGAGGTATTTCCTCCCGAGTATTGGGAGGACGCCTTCCAGTTTGGGGCGGGCTTTCCCTGTGAGTTCCCGGTGGACGTCGAGTTGTCCGGTAAGGAGGGGGCGATCATCTTCGAGGACCGTGCCATCCTCACCGCCCCCGGCTTCCGGGTTCGGCTGGCGGCGAATGGAATCGACCTCGACCTGAGCATCGCCGGTACCTTCCACGAGCGTTACGAGGGCAGCCTTGCCATCGGTAAGGCGACCGGGCGCAACGTGCTCTTCGGATTCTTCGGCGGAGTACCCGGAATGTTCCTGACCGTCGGAAGGGTCGACTACATCGTTGACAACGACACGCTGGAATGGACGATCCTGAACAGTCACAAGATGATCGACCTATGCGAGGTGCTGGCCGGCTGACCTGCTCGGGGTGATGGGGGACCGTCGGGGGTGATCCCCGATGGTCTCCCGATGGTCGCCATGGCAGGGTTGGGGCCATGGAGAACTTCCTGGCCGGACTCGATCCGATCGTCATCTACATGGTGGTGGGCGGGCTTGCCTTCGGGGAGTCGGTCAGCTTCCTCAGCTTCTTCCTGCCGGGAGAGGTGGCGCTGGTGACGGCCGCGGCTCTGGCAGGACCGGTCGGCACGGATCCGGTCGTGCTGGGAGGAGTGGCGGTTGTCGCCGCCGCGGCCGGCGGGTGGTGCGGCTACGAGCTCGGGCGTCGCTATGGGCCCGGTCTGATGAAGTGGCGTCCGATCGCCGGTCGGGTCGACGAGCGGCTTGCCCATCTCGATAGGGCGTTGCAGCGGGGAAGCGGGATCGCAGTGGTGATAGCAGGCCGGTTCAACCAGTTCACGCGCGCGCTCGTACCTGCGGTGGCTGGCATAGCCCGAATGCCCCGTCACCGCTTCATGTGGGCCAACCTTGCCGGAGCCATCGCCTGGGGGGTCGGTTTCACCCTGATCGGGCACGTGGCGGCGGAGTGGTGGCGGAACACATCGGGAACCGCACATGTGCTCATGGCAGTGGTCATGGCCTCGATCGCCGGTGCCTGGTGGGCCTCAGGGCGGGCCCGAAACGTAGAACGGCCCCGGGATTGACCCGGGGCCGTCTGGTCCACGTGCCCTGGAGGGAGGTCGGAGGAGGAAGGGACTCCGAAGGAGGGAGGATCGAGGCTCGTGGCGTTGTCTGAAGACTATCGGCGGACCGTCGCCGGACCTTTAACGAAAATCGCGATGGGCCTGAGAGGGGGTAGGCCCGCTCTGACCCTGATACTTGGAGCCCAACTCGGGTGAGCCGTAAGGATGATCGGCAGGTGTGGTCATCTGATAGAAGCTGATTTGGCCGATCTTCATCCCCGGGTAGATGGCGATGGGAAGCGTGGCGACGTTGGAGAGCTCGAGCGTGATGGCTCCCTCGAAGCCGGGATCGATGAAGCCGGCCGTGGAATGGATGAGCAGACCCAGCCGGCCCAGCGAAGACTTTCCCTCCAGGCGGGCCACGACGTCGACGCCGAGGCGCACGGTCTCCAGTGTTGCTCCCAGGACGAACTCGCCCGGGTGGAGCATGAAAGGCTCGTCCGTCACTTCTATCAGCTTGGTGAGGTCCTCCTGGGGATCGCGTGGGTCGATGGCCGGGTGGCGGTGGTTCTGGAACACCCGGAATCCGCGATCGACGCGTAGATCGACGCTGGAAGGCTGTACGAAGGTGGGTTCGAACGGGTCGATGGCGATGCGCCCCTCGGCGATCGCTTCCCGGATCGATCGGTCGGAGAAGATCACGCCGGGATGCTACCCGAGGTAGTTCCGGCTACGCGCTGGCGCTCCCGAACGCACCGATGATCAGAGCCATGACGACGATCGTGACCAACTCGTGGGCGATGTTGAGAGTGGTGAGCGCCGAGGGCCGCCGCTCGAAGGCATCGTGGGTTATCAAGCGGGAGGCCGTGAACCCGGCCCACAGCACCACCCCTGTCACCAGCGCGTTGAAGAGGAAGTTGCCGCCGTTGGCGTCATGGACGATCTCGGTTGCCACCGTGAGGACGTACGCAGTGACCAGGCTCACGACCACCGTCACGACGATGGGGCCCACGGCGCTCTGCTCCATTCGCTCCCGGTCAATCCGGGCCAGATCCATCCACCGGTTCCCGAACACGGCCGGGGTGTACCAGATCGATCCGACCACGATGGTGGAGAGGGTGGCCAACAGCACGGCCCAGATGTTGACGTCGGGCATCGGATCCTTCCGCTCGCTGCCGACGAGGGTAACTGCGGGGGATTCTCCGGGCTCCTGAAACGACCAAAGAGCAGATCCCTCCCGTGGTGGCGGACACCTGCACGTCGGTGGAGCGCGTGAAAGCCTCCGTCTATGCGGGGAGGGACTCACGTGCAGGTCCCTGCTGTGGTGGCGGGTATCTGCACGTCGGTTGGAGCGGGTGAGGGGATTCGAACCCCCGCTCCGAGCTCTGTCGGGTAGAGCCTAGCGTATGCGGGTCTGATGGCGTTAGAGCGGGTGAGGGGAATCGAACCCCCGCTCCGAGCTCGGTCAGCTCGAGC
>DATHVR010000047.1:0-17147 GCA_035461175.1 Acidimicrobiia bacterium
TTTCGCGACAGAATTGCGCGCCATGGCGCGCAATTCTGTCGCGAAAAGCGAGGTGGCTTGCGGGGTCTGCTGGTGCAGGATCAGTTGCCAGTTGCCCTCTTGCCGGCGATAGACGCTGAGGATGTTGGCCCGGTACTCGGCTTCGCCGCCGGACCGGCGGGCGCGTGCCTCGTAGACGAGACCGACTACGTCGTCGCCGACGGGGACCCATGAGGGATCGCCGATCTCGAACGACTCCCAGGGATCCGCCCCGGCCATCGCCGCCACCACTTCCTCTTTGCCCATGACCCCCATGGAGAGGACGAACAGGCCTTCCTCTGCGACATGAGTCCGATAGAACTCCTGGTCCCCCGAACTCCTCCAGAAAGCTCTTTCGATGTCGATCGGTTGGTCGAGGCTCATGGTCGGCTCCTTCCGTTTCGGAACTCGGGGCTGCGCTGCCCTAGTCCCCGGCTACCCGGGAAACCGGGGACGAAAACGAGGTGAGGAAGACCCCGACAGAGGAAACTGAGCCGGCTTAGGGTCGTGGGGGATGCAGGCAGCCGGCATGTTCGAGCCCCGCGGTCCCGTCGCCGCCGAGATGACCTACCTGTTCTGGGTGCTCGTAGTCCTGGGAGCGGCGGTGGCGATGATGTTCATCGGCCTGCTGGTGAGGGCGCTGTTCCGGGAGCCACCCGGCGATGCCGACGAGAACCGGTTACAGCGGCGCTGGCTGGTGGGAGGGGGTATGGCGATGCCCGCCCTGGTGATCGGTGTGGTCTTCGGTTTCACCCTGATTGGCATGCGCAACACCGACCTCGGACCGGGCTCGCTCGAGATCGACGTGATCGGCCACCAGTGGTGGTGGGAGGTCCGCTACGACGGCTTCGTCACCGCCAACGAGATCCACATCCCCGTCGGCGAGCCGGTGACCTTCACCCTCAGCTCGGCCGACGTGATCCACAGTTTCTGGGTGCCGGAACTGGGCGGCAAGATCGACCTCCTCCCCGACCACCCCAACTCGGTGACACTCCAGGCCGACGAGGCCGGGGTGTACGGAGGCGCCTGCGCCGAGTTCTGCGGGCTCCAGCACGCCCGGATGCGGCTCCAGGTTCACGCCGAGAGCCGGGAGGACTACGAGCAGTGGGTCGCCGCCCAGCAGGGCGGTGCATCGGAGCCGGACTCGGCCGCCGCCGAGAGGGGCTTGGAGATCTTCCTCACCGAGGGGTGCGGCGAGTGCCACACCGTGGCGGGCGTCACCGAAGGACGCAAGGCCCCCGACCTCACCCACCTCGCCTCCCGCTCCTCCCTTGCGGCCGGGACCCTCCCCAACGACTCCCAGCACCTGGCGGATTGGATATCCGATCCCGAGTCGTTCAAGCAGGGCACCGAGATGCCCGGCGCCGATCTGGATGAGAACGATCTGAACGACCTGGTCGCCTACCTGGAGTCGCTGCGATGAGCGAGCAGATCCCAGCCACCACACCGATGGTGGAGGCGGGGGCGACCGACGAGCGGCTCGACCGGCTGTGGGACGATCCGCCCGGCTGGAAAGGAAAACTGCAGGCGGTTCAGAACGACGCCATCGGCAAAAGGCTGGTCCTGACCGGGTTCTTCTTCCTGCTCCTCGGGGGGAGCGTCGACTCGGTAGTCATGCGCCTGCAGCTGGCCGTTCCCGAGAACACACTGGTCAACGCCCAGCTCTACAACGAGCTGTTCACCAATCACGGGTCGGTCACCATGTTCCTGGTCATCCTGCCGATCTTCGAGGGGTTTGCCATCCTCCTTCTGCCCTTGCTGTTAGGGAGCCGCGAGATGCCCTTCCCTCGCCTGGGCGCCTTCTCGTTCTGGACGTTCCTGTTCGGGGGGCTCACCTATTACAGCTCCACGTTGTTCAGCGCCGTGCCCGACGCCGGCTGGTTCGGCTACACCCCGTTGAGCGGCCCCATCTTCTCGCCCGACCTCGCCCTGGACTTCTGGGTCCTGGGTCTCGGTGTCGCCGAGATCGGCGCCATCGCCGCCGCCATCGAGATCATCATCGGCGTTCTCAAGATGCGGGCTCCGGGGATGACCCTCACCCGGATGCCTCTCTTCGCCTGGGCGATGCTGGTGACGGCGTTCATGATCCTCTTCGCCTTCACGCCACTGATCGTCGGGAGCATGCTGCTGGAACTCGACCGGGGATTCGGGACCCAGTTCTTCAATCCCGCCGCCGGAGGCAGTTCTCTGCTCTGGCAGCACCTGTTCTGGATCTTCGGCCACCCCGAGGTGTACATCCAGTTCCTTCCCGCCACCGGCATCGTTTCGATGATCGTGCCGGTGATGGCTCGCAAGCGCATCATCGGCTACCCGGCACTGGTGGGGGCAATGGTGGCGGTCGGCTTCCTCTCGTTCGGCCTCTGGGCCCACCACATGTTCGCCGTCGGGCTGGCCCCGATCATCCTGGGATTCTTTGCCGCCGCCAGCATGGTCATTGCCATCCCGGCCGGAGTGCAGATGTTCGCCTGGGTGGCGACGATCTGGGAGGGACGGCCGCGCTGGAACACGCCGTTCCTGTTCGTGGTCGGGTTCCTCGCTCTGTTCGTGATCGGTGGAATCACCGGCGTGATGGTGGCGGCCGTCCCCTTCGACCTCCAGGCTCACGACTCCTACTTCGTGGTGGCCCACCTCCACTACGTCCTGATCGGCGGGGTCGGCTTCCCGCTTTTCGCCGGGGTCTACTACTGGCTGCCCAAGTTCACAGGGAGACTTCTCAGTGAGCAGCTGGGACGCTGGCATTTCTGGCTCGTCTTCATCGGCGTCAACGTGACGTTCTTCCCGATGCATATCGTCGGCCTGATGGGGATGCCGCGCCGTGTCTACACCTATCCGGCCGGTCTCGGGTGGGAGACCTACAACCTGATATCGACGGTGGGGGTGTTCATAATCGTGACGGGTATCGGAGTGTTCATCTTCAACCTGGTCCGCAGCCACTGGAAGGGTGAAGAGGCCGGCCCCAACCCGTGGAACGCCGACACCCTGGAATGGGCCACGCCCTCGCCGCCCCTCCAACACCAATTCTCGGTCCCGCCCGTCATTCGCAGCCGCCACCCGCTGTGGGACCAGGTCGACCTGCATGCCGGCGAGGACGACGAGGACCTGGCCCGTGGCCTGGCGCAGTGGCCGCTCCGCTGGCGAGCGGCTCTCATCACCGGCACCTCCGACGCCCGCCCTGAGGAGGTTTTCCGGGTGGCGGGACCTTCGCTTTGGCCGCTGCTCACCGCCTGCGGGGTGGTGGGAATCTTCGTGGCCGAGCTGACCAAGCTCCGCTGGGCCGCCTTCATCGGAGTGGCGGTGGTCGTGGTGGGGGCGATCGGCTGGAACCGCCCCGAACCGGTCGCCGTGAGCGAGGAGGAAGAGCTGGCGTTCGAGGCCGACCATGGCATCCCGGTACGGGTGGGCGGAAGCGTCACCCTGGCTCGGTGGGGAATGGGGCTGCTCATCCTCTTCATGACCATCGCTTTCGCCAGCCTGCTTCTCAGCTACTTCTATCTCCGGCTCGAGAACGAGGCGTGGCCACCGACCGGGTTCGAGCACGCCCCGCTCCTTCCCGCCCTCGGTGCCGCCGTCCTCGTGATCCTCGGTGGCCTGGGGTTGGCGTCCGGCCTGCGGGCCTTGGTCACCGGCGACCGGGGCGGCCTTACCGCCCGGATCGCGGTTTCGGCTGCCCTGGGTCTGGCGGGAGCCGCCCTTCAGATCTACGCTCTCGCCGGAACGGGGTTTGGCCCCCAGGAGCACGCGTACGGGTCGATCTTCTACACCCTGACGTGGTTCGCAGTTGTCGTCACCCTGGCCGCCGTGATCATGACGGCGATGGCCGCCTACTGGAGCTTCCGCGGTCACTTCACTCCCCGCCGGCACGTCCCGCTGTCCAATGTGGCCCGCTTCTGGACAGCGGCAATGGCCGTATGGATTGTCGGATTCGGCATCCTCTATTTCGCCCCCTCGCTGACATGACCCGTGCCCTGCGCCCCTCGACTCTCCCCTGGTGGCTCCTCTTCCTGGCCGCCCCTCTCATCTGGTACGCCCACTTCTGGGCCGTCTACCTGGTGGCCGAGGCTGCCTGCCGCCTGGGAACGGGCGACCGGACGTGGCTGTCGGTAGCGGTCGTGATCGTCACCGTCGCTGCGGTAGCCCTCATCCTGTGGGTCACGGTCGGAGCCCTCCGCCGGGGAGGTGACGGCCACCGGGCCGAACTGGCCTGGGTGGGAGGAATGCTCGGCTTCGTCTTCGCGCTCGCCACGGTGGCGGTGGGCATGCCTGCAGTGGCGTTCGGGCCATGTTGAGGGCCGTCCACGCCCATGCCGGTCAGCCGGCGGCGCCCCATGATCTGATTTCGGCGTGGCGGCCCGACTGGTTCGTGGTAACGGGGCTGGTTCTGGTCTGTCTCCTCTACCTGCAGGGCCGTTCCCGCTCGACCCGCCCTCCCCGCAACGCACCATTCGCCGCCGGAATCGCCGCCGTCGCCGTGGCGCTTCTCTCTCCGCTGGAAACGGCGAGCGGGTCGCTGGCCTCCGCTCACATGGTCCAGCACGTCCTTCTGGTCCTGGTCGGCGCCCCGCTGCTTGCCCTGGGACGGGCCCTTCCCACGGTCGGAATGGGGTTGCCGATTCGGCTCCGTCGCGCCTGGTGGAGGCTGATGCACGGGACGGGACTCGATGCGGGACGCCGGCGCTGGTTGCAGGCGCCGCTGCTCGCCCTGGCGGTCTACGCGATCGTGTTCTGGTTCTGGCACGCTGCCGTCCCCTACCAAGCCGCGCTGGAGTCGGATTTCGTCCACGCCGCCGAGCATCTCAGCTTCCTCGCCACCGCCCTCCTGTTCTGGCAAGCCGTGCTGATCCCAGATCCGGCCGGCCGGGGCCTCCGGGTCCTGGCCGTGTTCGGAGCGGCGATGCAGGGAACTCTGCTGTCGGCACTCCTCACCTTCGCCCCCCGTCCCTGGTACGGCGGGTACGTCGATTCCGCTCCGCTGTGGGGACTGGATCCACTCACCGATCAGCAACTGGCCGGGTTGCTGATGTGGGTCCCGGGCGGGCTGGTCTATACCGCCGCCGCCCTGGCGATCCTGACCGGATGGCTGCGCCGGCTCGAAACCGACCCGACCCGGTCGGTGGGGGCGAGCCTGCAGTCCCGATAGCCCCGGAGACCGGGACGTGGAAGAATCCCGGCTCGCACCCATCCGAGGATCAACGTGAACTGGAACTCGCTGGCCGCCCGCATCGACGGACGCCTGGTCACCCCCGACCACCCCGACTACGACCGGGCCCGGGGAGGCTGGAACCTGATGTACTCGCACCGCCCCCTGGCAGTGGTCGAGGCCGCCTCCGCCGCCGACGTGGCTGAGGCCGTGCGCGCCGCCTCCACAGCCGGCGCTCGGGTGGCGGTTCAGGCCACCGGACACGGCTTCACCACCCAGGCCGAAGGCATCCTGGTGGTCACCGCCGGGATCGACCATGTCGCAATCGATCCGGAGGCGGCCACCGCCCGGGTGGGGGCGGGAGCCAGATGGGAGCCGGTTCTGGAGCAGGCTCAGCAGTACGGCCTGGCACCCCTGCTGGGATCCTCGCCGGGTGTGGGCGCCGTTGGCTACACGCTCGGGGGCGGCTTCGGGTGGCTGGGACGCCGTCACGGCCTGTGCGTCGATCGGGTGCGGTGGTTCCGTGTCGTTCTGGCGGATGGTTCGCTGGTCACGGCTTCTGCCGAAGAGAACCCCGACCTGTTCTGGGCACTGCGGGGTGGTGGTCATGGGAGCCTCGGGGTGGTGGTCGAGATGGAGATCGAACTGGTCGAGGCGGCCCGGGTCTACGGCGGCAACCTCCTCTATCCGATCGAGTCGGCACCGGAGGTGTTCGACCGGTATCGACAGTGGTCGGTCGACCTTCCCGAGGAAATCACCTCGGCGTTCACGATCATGAACTATCCCCCCATCGAGGACGTCCCCGAGCCGGTGCGGGGCCGATCCTTTGCTCTGGTGCGCGGCTGCCACTGCGGCGACCCCGACGAGGCCGCCGCCCTGATCGACGAGTGGCGTCGCTGGCGCCAACCGGCAGTCGACATGTTCGGACCGATGCCGTTCGGGGCGGTGGCAGACATCTCCCAGGACCCGATCGACCCCGTTCCGGCCATGAGCTCGGCACGGTGGTTGGGCGGCCTCGATCAGGAGGTGGGCGAGGCGATCATCGAGGCGGCTGCTGCCGTCGACGGCTTCTCGCCCGTGATCATCGCCGAGACCCGTCATGCCGGCGGCGCTATCGCCCGGCCCCCCGCCGATACCGCCTACTCCATCCGTCAGGCTGATCGCCTGTTGCAGATCGTGGCCCTGACCCCCACTCCCGAGTCGGTGGCAGACACACATGCCCGCCTGGAGCGGCTCTGGAGACGCCTCGGTGACCGGGTGGTGGCGCCGTACCTCAATTTCCTGGAGGGCGAGGAGCGACGGGAGGCGGGACGGTCCACCTTCGACCCGGCCACGTGGCAACGCCTCGCCGCCATCAAGGCGAAGGTGGACCCCGACGGGGTTTTCGGCGACGGCCTGGCGATAGGCGCCTGATCACCGTCCGCGGCAGAGAGCACGCCGCGAGCAGCGGGACACAGGGGTAGGGTCGATTTCGGGTTCAACAGCCCAAGGGCCGAGTGAAGGGAGAGGGCCCATGCTTAGGAGAGCCGCTATCGCCGCTATCGCATTGACGCTGGTGCTCCCGGCGACTGCCGGAGCCGTCTGGGGAGGTGCGCCCGACGGGAACGACCACCCGAGCGTCGGTGCCATGTACTTCGACTTCGATCAGAGCGGAACGATCGACTTCTTTGAGTTGGTGTGCTCGGGATCGCATGCCGGCACCCACAATGGATACGACGTGTTCCTCACGGCAGGACACTGCCTACCTCCCGCCGAGTTGGGAATCCCGGCTGCCGCCCTGGCCGTGTCCTACGACTCCGACGGGAGCGACGGGGTGGCTTCACCGATATCGGCCGAGCAGTATCACGTCATGCCTGGCTTCGGCCACGACCTCGGAGATCTTCGCGATCTCGGTGTGCTGCTGCTGCCGGCCGGATCCGTCGATGCCGCCTTCGGTTCGCCCCCGCCAGTCCAGCTACCCACAGCCGGATACCTGGACGAGCTCAAGCGAGCAGGCGAACTCAAGTTCCGGATCGTGGAGGTGGTCGGCTACGGCGTCACTCCCGACTGGGACACGCCCGGTCCGACCACGTTCGAACTCGATGGAGTCCGCAAGTCGGGCACCTCGATCATCACCGGCCTGCGGAAGGCCAACGTCCTCTACAACCAGAACCGGAACGGAATCGGCACCGGATCCGGCGTCTGCTTCGGGGACTCGGGATCGCCACAGCTGGACCAGGGCACCCTGACGGTGATGTCGGTTACGAGCGGTGGCAACGGCCAATGCAACGCCAACAGCTACAACTACCGCGTCGACACCCCGGCGGCGAGGGCTTTCCTGGGACAGTTCATCGCACTTCCCTGACAGGGTGGCGGGTGGATGGGCGCACAGACGCCCATCCACCCTCACTATTCGAGGAATTCGGAGAACCGTGAGCGAAGCGTGTGCTGGAACCCGGGAGGACCGGTCATCGTGAGTCGGACCCCCTGGGGATCGTCGGCGAGGCTCCGTTCAACGTCCGGAAAGAAGCGACGGCTCATCTCCACCATCCGGGCTACCTCGTCCCGATCGGCGGCAACCACCATCTCGATTCCCCCGTCGACCTCACGGGCGGAGACCACGGCGTCGTAGATCCGACCGGAAAGGTCTTCGAGCTCGATGAGTTCGCCGTCGTCGTGGCCTCCGATCCGGTCGAGGAACGGGAAGTCTTCGGGCCGGAGGATGATCCGCCCCAGCGGCCGCACGGGGCTCTCACAGGCCCACTCCTGGGAGGGCGGTCCCTGCGAATAGAAGGGAATCCTCTCAAAGCAGTCCCGGGGAAGCAGATACAGGGCGCCGTCCGTGAACGGTCGGGCGGCCAGCTCGTCGTGGTGGATTGAGAAGTGATAGAGATCGAGCCTGTCTCCTGACGCCGACCAGTGGGTGTCGACACCGCTGCGGATGCTCCCGCGGAGACGCTGGCGATCCACGACCGCAAAGAACATCGCCCACAATCCGTCGTGCGTCCCGTAAACCGCGCCCCGGTTGCCGCGTCCGGAGTTGTCATCTACCTCCATCGATCGTCGCACCGGTTCCAGCTCCTCGATCCCGGTGTGGTTCGACCCGTGGAATATCACCAGGTCGTTGACAGTCAGCCACTGGGCGAAACGGCACGGGGCGAGGTCGCCCAGGTCGAGGTCGAGATGCTCAGAGGGATGGTCGGCAAACTCCCACATCCGCTCACACATGCCCAATTCGTCGTCGTCGAGATCCAGAGGCGGCGGCTCCAGGCCACCGCCCGGAGGCGGTTGGGCCGACCGGGTCAGGCGGGTGACCGGGATCACGCCACCGATCAGGAGGCGATCCGGGTTTTCTACGTGGACCTCGGCGTCTGGATAGGGCCCACCTTCGATCCTGAACCTTCCTTCTCCGACCGGGATGAGGCGGGCATCACAGCCCGGGGGCGCCTCGGGAAAGCGAAGCAGCGGAAGGTCCTCGCCCTCCACGATCGTGAACTCTCGCCCCCATCCGAGGCTCCAGTCGCCGATCAAGGCCTGGCCATCCATCCACCAAGAGTACGCAGGGGCGGTACACTCCGCACGGCCTCTGGTTGGAAGGTTTGGGTGGTTCGGTCAACCGGGTAGGCGAAGAACAGAGCATGAATCTTCCAGAACTCGACGACGCCCGACACCCGATCGTCTATGTAGCCCTGCGACGATTCGTGACGAACTACGAGTGGATCCACACCGGCATCGGACTGATCGGCAACACGGCTTTCCTGATCGGGAGCATCTTCTTCCTCTCGGAGTCCTTGAAACGCGCCGGCACCTGGCTCTTCATAGCGGGTGCGTCGGGAATGCTGCTCGGAAGCATCGGACGGGCGATCGTCGATGCAACGGAGGCTGCCGACTGAGAGCCGTGGCACCTGTGCACTCAGCCCGCCGATCTCTCGGTGGGCTGAGTCCCCAAAGACGTCTTCCCAGCACCCCGAACTTTCCGATCTCACTCGCCGAGGTGCCGCAGTGCGTAGTCGACGCTGCGACCCGATACGGGCACCAGGTGGCGCAGGGCGTAGTCGACATGTCGAGGTGTCGCTTCCGCAGTGTTGCCCTCGCCCAGGTGTCGAATCGCATAGTCGACCCGGGGGTCGACCACTGCACCCGTAGGCGCCGGCTCCTGGGAGGTCACCGACCCGAAGGCGATGGCGGCAGAGACCGCCACGGCTGCGGCCATCACGGTGAGCACCGTGCGGGGCGACTCCAACAATCGGGGGGCAGGCGGGGTAGTGATGGTGGTCTCGGCCATGAGAGCCTCCTTCCTGTTGCGGGCACTCAGCCCGTGCTCTCGACGAGGAGGCGTACGATCGAGGCGTACCGGCGTTCAGTGACCCCGAACAGTTGACTGAACGACTCAGTTCATGTTCGCCAGATGATCGGAATCCGGGGATCGGGCCGATAGACACAGAAGGTGCCGGTGTGGATCGTCATCGCCAGGTGATCACCCAACGCCGGGCTATGAACGCCTAGCTTGTTGGAGGCGGCCCGGATGGCCCGGGTCACATTGACACGGGCGCGTTCGGACTGCGACACCGCTACCCGATTCCGGCCCCCCAGACCTATACCGGCCGCTAGTTCGGAAACGAGGAAGTCCCTCTCGTCGCGGACCGAGGCTGCCCTGGAGTCGTCACCGAATGCCTCCGCCTCGGCGATATCTTCTTCTAGTTCGCGCAGTCGGGCGGTGTAGGCCTGCCGGGCTCGTCGATCCAGCACCGGCCCGGCATCATCTCCAGCCGGAGCCAGCTCGATATCTGCATGACCGGTCTCACCCGCCGCCGGATCGCCACCGGAAAGGCCGGCGACCAGGTCGAGGACGTGGATCTCTCTTCCCGGAGCGGACAACAAGTACGCCAGATAGCGCAATCCCTTCATGTCCTTGACCTGAAAGACACCGCCGTCGAACGCCACCGTGAAGTACTCACCTTCGCGCCGGAGCTCGGCCGAGTGGATGGATGGGGCTGGAGGCTGCTCGATCGCGCCGGCGGGATAATTCATCTCGAGCTGCCGAGACAGCGACGTCAGGCCGATCTCGTCACACAGCCGCCGGCACTCCTCCAGCCACCGCTTCGGCTCTTCCGCAGTGGAATCCTGCAGAAGGCGGCGAACTCGAGCGCGCTCGAAGAGCGTGTGTGCCAGCCACGGACGAGCACCCATCCGGCGATTGGCGGTCTCGGCATCGGCCAGGTGGCGGTCAGCTGCCTCCAGATCCCCTGACAGCTCGGCGAGAAGCCCCAGATAGCGTGAGACGGAACCGAGTGGGCCCTCCGCAAAAGCCACGGCGTTCCGTCGGGCATACGGCTTCAAAAGCTCATACAGGATCCGAGCGACGGCGAGGTCCTCCAGTTCCACTGCCACCTCCGACGCGAGGCATAGCGACGGTACCCAGTAGTTGTCCCGATGAAGGCCGGAGAACTGACCGGCGCTCAGGGCGCTGAGGATGCTGTGCGCCTCCGATCGACGGTCACCAGTGGTCAGCACATGGGCCAGGGCAATCCGGTGGAGCGGATACCAGGAGAAATCCGTCGTCGCTACCCGCAACGTCGCCTCCAATTCGCCCAACACTCCCTGCTCACGGCGTAGAAGGAAGAGTTGGAACAGCGCAGCCGAGACGTTGTCGCGGGCTGGAGTGGTTGGGGGCTGCCCGCGCATTTCCTGCACCCATGGCTCAACCTCCCCCAGCGATCCTGCGAAGAGAGCGAACCAGGCCTTCATGGCCCCTTCCAACCAATGGTACGCAGCCAGTCGGAGCGGGCCGCCGGTCCGAGACAGGGTCTCGAGTTCCCGCCGGGCGGCCACCATTTCTCCCATCTCGGCATAGGCGGCGCAGCGTGTCATATGGCCGTCGACGACCCCTTCGATACTTCTCGACTCTCTACCGACTGCAATCAGCTCGGTGCCGATCTCGAGACGCTCCTCTGGATTCTCCGGCCACCAGATCGCTCCGGCCCGACCTGTCAAAGCGAAGATCAGTGTCGCCGGATCGCCCAGTCGCCGGGCAAGTTCCAGAGCCTGGCCGCTGAGAGCGTCGCAGTATTCGCGGTCGGCGCTCGACCTGAGAGCACACGCCAGCCGGCTCATCAGCCGGACACGAAGCCGGTCGTCCTCACCGCCCAGCAGAACCAACGCGTCCTGTAGAAGAGGCACCATCCGCTGATCGTGACCGGCTCGCGCCCACACGAACCGACCCCCATAGCCGACCGCCGCCCGTGCCAGCCGACGGGCATCGGGCAGCCTTCGAGCGATCTCGGCGGCTCGCAGAAAAGCCTCGCCGGCTCCCGGCAGATCCCCCGCCCGAACTCGGGCATCCCCCAGCGCCAGGTAGAGATCCCCCAGTTCGGCCGGAGCGACTCCGGCGTCTCCCTCCATCACCTCGGCCACCATCGCGTAGAGACGAACAGCTTCCTCGTATGCCATCGAGTCGAGCGCCTGATCGCCGGCACGTCTTCCGAACTCGATGGCGCGATCGGGATCCCCGGACGAGGCGGCTGCGAAATAGTGCATGCTCACCTCGGCGAGGTGGTCTTCCAGCTCGGCCCCGTACAAAGACTCCAGGCTCTCTGCTGCGCGGCGATGGGCGGTGGCCCGCGTTCCCGGCGTGAGCCCGGCATAGAGGGTGTGGCGAATCAGATCATGTGAGAAGCGGAACCGTGCCCTCACTCCCCCGACATCGAGCAACAACCCCGCTGAGACGGCGTCTCCCAGGCGGTCGAGAATCTCCTCCGTTCCAGCATCCTCATATCTGCGCAGGGCCTCGGCATCGAACTCGTTTCCGAATACGGAGGCGACCTCCAGGAGCCTTCTCAAGGCCGGATCCAGGCCCGCCAACCGTCTCTCGATCAGGACCCGGATCTCCGCCGGAACGACGGCTCGGGTGAGGCTGGTTGTGACCTGACCACCGCTGTTGGTTTTCAAGAGACGCAGGGCCTCACCCAGAAACAACGGATTCCCGTTGGTGTGGCGGTACAAGCTCTGGACCACGGGTGCCGGCGTGGACATCCCCGATGCCGCCTCGACGAAACGTGAGACCTCGGCCACGTTCAACCCCTTGAGAGCCAGAGGAATCGTGGAGGGTGCCCGGTGGAGCTCGGATAGGGTCGGAGCCATCGAATCATCCGCTGTCAGCTCGACGTCCCTGTAAGTTGCGAGCACCAGGATGCGGCTGCTGCCCAGCTGATCCGAGACGAACCTGAGCAAGAGCAGGGATGGAACGTCGGCGGCCTGGAGGTCCTCGAGAACGACCAACAACGGCAGATCTTCTGCCACGTTACGCAGGAACGTCATCACTGCCTCGAAGAGGAGAAACCGATCGGTCGGTCGCGCTCCGGCGAGGGGGGTCGGGTCATTATCTTTGACCACTAGCTCGGGCAGCAGCGTCGCCAGCTCGTTGAGACACAACCGCGTCTGACGAGAGACCGACTGTGGGTCGGCCGAACGAAGGTACGAACGGATCGCCTGGACCCAGGGCCAGTAGACCGGAGCGCCCCCCGCCTCCCAGCTGCGACCGATCATCACCCGCACATCTTCAGATCCGACCAGTTCTGCGAACTCGGCCGTCAGCCGGCTCTTGCCGATCCCGGGGGGGCCCGACAGCAACACCAGCCGCCCTCGGCCTGAGGTAGCGTCATCGAGCGCGGCCCGAAGCAGGGCGATCTCGTTCGCGCGTCCGATGAAGATCTGACGCCACCCGGAGCCGGGTGGGCTATCGGTGCCCAACACGCTGGCCGTTACCTCTGCCCCAGTTAACACCCTTTCGCTTCCCGTGGCTCTGCGCAGGCTCTAATTCCCATAGGCGAAGCGCTTGGAGCGGCCGAGCATTGGAGCTTGCTCGCCTCCCGCTCGCTCGCCTGGAACGAGATCTTTGCCCGGGCGGGCATGTTCCTGACAGTGCTGTCGGCGTCTGTTGTCGCCCTGGCTCTGGTCGCCCAAGCCTCGAACTTTGGCGACGGCTTCGCCCTATTCGCCCTCGTCATCCTCCCCGTGGTGCTCTTCCTCGGCGTGGCGACCACCCTCCGGCTCTCCGACGCGGTTTACCACGACACTTTGTGTGTGGTTGGAATGAATCGGATACGCCATGCCTGCATCGAGCTTGCTCCCGACCTCCAGCCATACTTCGTGATGAGTCCGCACGACGATGCGCGAGGGGTTATGGCGACGGCGGGCATTCCCGCTCAACGGTCCAGCGCCCACCTGGCCATCTCGTCCACTCCACAGGTACTCGGTGTCGTCAATTCAATCCTCGCCGGCACCATCGCATTCATCGCCGTTCGCCGTTTCGGTTTAGCCGCCACCGCGGCAGGCATCGCTGCGGGACTGATGTCCTTCATCTCCATGGGTCTACAGATTCGCTTCGGCATGCGTGAGCTGGCCGTCTTCCGTCAACTGGGCGAATCAGAATCCATATTCCCCAGCCCGGACGACGACGGATCACTGCCGGGCTAGCTGGAAACGATGCGACCGAGGTCGCTTCACCTGATCTCTCGGAACCGCGAAGGCTATTTGGTGCCCGTCTTGACGATTCAGGTTGGGTGGTTCGCACGTAACGGAGCTCCTCAGGCGCCGATCAACGAAGGGGTGAGTGCAATATCGAGAGACCGGATTTCGTCCTAGTTCATAGAGGCCAAGCCGCGACCAATCCGAGAGGAGCACGACATGGCCACAACGACAGTGACGAACGGAATCGACGTAGGACAGCTCGTCGGCACCATCGACGCCATCAAGGACGACCCCGCTCTGGGCTCGTTCACCTTCCGGGCACGCAGCACATGGAAGGACGGCACCTACAACGTGGGCGAGATCTCCACGTTCCAGCATGCCGGGCAAGGGGACCGTTCCCGGGACGAACCCTTCCGGCTCGAAGGGGACGAGCCCCCGGTCCTGCTGGGCAACAACCGGGGCCCCAACGCGGTGGAACTCCTCCTTCAGGCGCTCGGGTTCTGCTACGCCGTGGGCTTCGTGGCCAACGCCGCCGCCCAGGGGATCGAGGTCGAGTCGATGGAATACGAGATCGAAGGCGACTTTGACGTCCGCGACTTCCTGGGCATGGATGGCACCCGTCCCGGTTTCTCGAAGATCCGCGCCAGGGGCATCGTCTCGAGCCCCAACGCCGACGCCAAGCAGCTCGAAGAGCTGTGCAGCTACGTGCAGGAGACCTCACCGGTGCGGGATTGCCTGGTCAACCCGGTGCCGGTCGAGACCACCCTCGAAGTGGTCTAGACGACCACGGTCGATATCGACATGAGTGAACAAGACCATCAGCCCGTAGCCGTTCCGGTCGACCCGGGACGGCTGCGGGGCGAAGTCCGGATCAAGTACGACGAGGTGGCCGCCGACCCCACCCGCGAATACCACTTCTTCACCGGTCGCCGGGCGGCGGAACACGTCGGCTACGCATCGCATCTGATCGAGAGCCTGCCCGGGACGAGCCTGGATGCATTCGCCGGGGTCGCCAACCCCTTCCACTGGGGGCTCCCCGCCCCCGGAGAGCGGGTGATCGATGTGGGCTCGGGGGCCGGGACCGATTCTCTCATCGCCGCCGCCGCGGTTGCTCCGGACGGTGAGGTGATGGGACTGGACATGACCGATTCGATGCTGGAGCGGGCGCGCGCCGGGGCCGAGTCGATAGGCCTGAGCAATGTCGAGTTCGCCAAGGGCCTGGCAGAGGATCTGCCGGTTCCCGACGATTGGGCCGATGTCGTCATCTCCAACGGAGTCATGAACCTGATTCCCGACAAGGTGGGTGCGCTTCGTGAGATGCATCGGGTCCTGAAGCCGGGCGGCCGGCTCCAGCTCGCCGACATCTACGTCGAGCGGCCGGTACCCGACGGCGCTCGCGCCGACATCGATCTTTGGACCGGTTGAATAGCCGGTGCCCTGCCGGGTGCAGGGTGGGAAGCGGTGATGGAAGCCGCCGGATTCGAACGAGTCGAGCTGGGTCCGCCGGTCGACACCTTCGGGGGCGCACCGGGCGAGGAGAAAGCGCGGGCCTTCGGCACGTTTGGTGTGCCGATCCGGGCATGGGCGGTGTCGGGATGATCGCAGGCGGGCAATCCAATAGGGTCGGGTCATGACCGTGACCGAAGAGCGCGTCGGCTTCCAGGCCGTGGCACGGGCCCAACTCCCCCGTCTGTATGCCCTGGCCCGTCAGTTGGCCGGCCAGCGCGCCGAGGACGTGGTCCAGGAGTGCTTGACCAAGGCGTATCAGAAGTTCCACGATCTGCGCGACATCGAAGCGGCCCCGGCCTGGTTCCGGACCATCCTCGTCAATTGCGCCCGTGACCGATTCCGCCGGGAGGCGAGCGGCATCGAGGAGACACCGATCGAGGAAGTGGATCAGATATCGCTCTATCGGCGGATCGCCGAAGAGGATCCTTTCCCCTACTCCGACAGTGTCCACGTGGACTTCCTGCACTCGTTCACCCATCACGACGTGTGGCAGGTCCTCGACAGGCTCAAACCCAAGTACCGGGTGCCGCTGGTCCTGGTCCACATGGAGGGGATGACCACACAGGAAGTCGCCGATCTGCTCGAGACGCCCCTCAACACACTCCTGTCGTGGCTCCACCGCGGCCGCAAGTACTTCGAAGCCGAGCTGTGGGACTACGCCCGCTCCCACGGTCTCCTCAAAAGGAAGGCGCAGCGCCGATGATCAGTTGTACCGAAGCCGTGCGTCAGCTCTGGGAGGTCGTCCAGGACGAACCGCTGACGACCGACCCCGCCCGCATCGAAGAGCATTTGGCCCTGTGCCGACGTTGCTGCGGGGAGATGGAGTTCGTCGTGGAATTGAACCGATTCATGGCCGCGGTAGAGGAGTCACCGCTTCCGCCGGCCGTCGAGTCCCGCCTCGACATCGAACTGGACCGGATGGAGGTGGATGAAGTCACATGAGCAAGGATCTGATGTTCAAGGACGAGATCCAGGCGCTGGTGCGAGATGCTTACGAGAAACTCGACGAGCCGAACGGTCCCGGCCTGCGATGCTACGAGAAGTCGCAACTGGCCGGCATTCCTACGGTCGCCGGCCATTGGTCGCTCGGCGTCGGCAATCCCGTCAGGCATGCGAGGCTTGCCCCGGGAGATGCGGTGGTCGACCTCGGCTGTGGGGGCGGTCTCGACGTGCTCCTGGCCGCCCGAAACGTAGGGCCTTCTGGTCGGGTGGTGGGAGTCGACCTCCTTGACTCGATGCTGGAACGGGGCCGCCGGGCCGCCTCCGAGGCGGGCCTGACCCAGATCGACTTCCTCCGCTCCGAGATGGAATCGGTGCCCTTGCCTGATCATTCGGTCGACTCGGTGATCTCCAACGGCTCCTTCAATCTGTCGGCCCGCAAGAGCCGGGTGATGGCCGAGGCCTTTCGTCTGCTGAAACCCGGCGGCCGTCTGTGCGTGTCCGACCTCACCATTTCCGAGGACGAGCTTCCACCCGAGATACTGACCCACCCTTCGGCCTGGGCGGGTTGAGTATCCGGCGCCCTGGCGGAGCGTGTCTTCGTCAAGAAACTGGAGAACGTCGGGTTCCACGGAATCGAGGTAGTGGAGCGGACCTCGTTCGGCATCGACGCCGCCGCCCACTATCCGCTCTTCACCCCGGAGGTGATCAAGCTGATGCACGAGCTTCTCGACCCGGAACACAAGACCGAAGTAGCCACCGCCATCACCATCCGGGCCGAGAAACCGAGCTAGACGTCTCAACCGAGCGGGCGGGGGCGGGTAACTCGGTCAGGGTGGTGAGCGGGTGGGGAGTTCGGTTCCGTCGGGTCGGATGACGGTGAGGTGGTGGGGTGGGCCGAGGAGGTGCCAGCCGGCCTGGTGGATGAGGGTGTGGTGGTGTCGGCAGAGGAGCAGCATGCGGTTGTGGTCGGTGGGTCCGTGTTGGTCCCACCACCAGTCGAGGTGGTGGGCGTCGCACCAGTTCCAGGGTCGTCGACAGCCGGGGAAGCGGCAGTGGCGGTCTCGGAGTTTGAGGGCTTTCCATTGGGCGGGGG
>DATHVR010000048.1:0-6824 GCA_035461175.1 Acidimicrobiia bacterium
AAACCTCTGCGGCCCCCACAGTCCGAAGCCCCGACGACTGACGACGGTCCTCGTGAGACGGGGGGGCGGATGGCCCCTCATCAGTCCGATGGGGACCAGCAGCCGTGGGGGTGTGGGGGCAGTACCCCCACAGAGTTGTACAGCTCAACCGAAGAGGGACTCCCAGATTCGGCCGAAGAAACCCTGACGGGCGGGGGCGGGGAGGCCGTCGAGCACCGCCTCGAGGAGGTCGGGGGGTAGGTCGCCTACCAGGGCCATGTTGCCTTGTTCGGTGGCCCAGGTGACGGTGACGGCGCCCGCCTGATACTCGCGCCGGTACTCGCCGCCGTTGCTGCGGAACGTGACGGAGTCGTCGACGGCCAGTGAAACGGGACGGCCGGTGATCACGACACCCGCCGAGAAGAAGCCGTCGCTGTAATAGGAGAGAGTGCCGTCATCGAGCTGGTAGGTATCGAGGAGCTGGAATCCCTCCACGTCCTCGGGCAGGAGATCTGGAGCGGTGATCGGTTCAACTGACTCCAGCTCGCCCGCCACTTCGGCCTCGACGGGAAGCTCGACCGGACCGGTCTCGAAGGAGAGGAGACGGCGGTCGCAGTACAGGTCGCCGGCGCCGTCGAACACCCGGGTCCGCACCACCGCACCGGTTTCGGAGTCGACGGTGAGAAGCACCCGCTCGCTGTCGTCGCGGATCAGGCTGACGTCGAGCGCGCCCCGACCGAGAAAGGTGGTTTCGGTCTCCTCCCCCACCGAGTAGATCTCGTCGTCGGCCATCACCGAGCCCTCGACCAGGGTGGCCTCGACCGTCTCGCCTTCGACGATCGTGCTGGTACCCGGCCCCACGGTGACGATGGGAACCCCAGCCTCGTCGGACGCCCACGCCGTCACGATGCCTTCCGATTGGGCGATCTGGAACACGGACCGACGATCGCCGTCGGGGGTATCGCACGCCACGAGTTGCTCGCCGGCGAACTCACTGGCGGCCGAATCCTCTAGATAGCCGCCCAGGTCTCCGGCCACGGTCGTACCGGCCAGGAAAACGGACAGAACCAGGGCGACGACCGGGCTCATTCGTTCACCGCCGGGACCACGACCTTCAGCGGTCCCGCCCCCACCTCGAGTGCGGCCCGGGCACCGACCTGGCGGGATACGTCGTCGAGGTCGAGTGGTTCGGGCCCGGGCGTGAGGGTGGCGACGGCGATAACGGCCGCGACGGCGGCTGCCACCGCCCCCACCCATACCCGGCGACCGCCACGGTGGGCATCGTCCGGCGCCGTGACGAGCAAACCGGCGGGCAGGTCGACCATCGGCAGGGAGCGCACTGCCGTGCGGGCTTCGTTGATTTCGTCGAGGCGTCGCCGACAGCGCAGGCAATCCTTGAGGTGGGCGACGACGCGGAGCGACTCGGCCGGGCTCGTCTCACCGTCGAGATACACGGACAGGAGCTCTTCGAGGTGTGTCACCCCACCTCCTCCTCCGACAGGGCGCTGCGCAGCTGTCTGCGCCCGCGATGGATGCGGCTGCGAACGGTTCCCACCGGTACCGCCACCGCCGCCGCGATCTCCTCGTAGCTGAGACCGATCACGTCGCACATCACGACCGCTTCCCGGAACTCGTAGGGGAGCTCGAGCAACGCCGCCTGGATCTCATCACCCAGCCGGACCGAGGCCAGCGCCTCGTCGGCCGCGGGTGACTTGTGGGCGTCCCACCGGTCGAGGGCTTCGGGTAGGGGTGAAGTCGGACGCCGCTGGCGGCGGCGCATCTCGTCGATGAAGGCGTTATGGGTGATCCGCCACAGCCAGCCGTCGAACGATCCCGGCTGATAATCGGCCAGGCCCTTGCGCACCCGCAGCAGGACCTCCTGGACGAGGTCGGCGGCATCGTGCGGATCCCCGCACAGCCGGTACGCGAAGTTGTAGATCTTCCGCCCATGGGTACGCGCCACTTCTTCCCAGGACAGCGGGGTGTCACTCACAGGCTGTCCCACGGGTCGACAACGACACGCACCAACTCATGGTTCCCGAAACGGGAAGAAATTCTTCCCCGGCGGGAGGAATCAGTCCCGGGTGACGTTGGACTGATCACGCTCGGCGTCGGACTGGTGATCCTCGGCCGATCCTTCGGCGATTCCCTTGCGGAATTCCTTGGCGGATGCACCGAGCGATCGAGCCAACTCCGGGAGCTTGCGGGCCCCGAAGAGCAGCAGGACCACCACCAGGATGATCAGCCACTCTCCACCCTGCATGTTCCTCAGCATGGTCGAAACCTCCTTTGGGTCAGTCTAACGGCGGCACCCGAGCCCGACCGGGGGCCGGATCAACTCAACGACATCGAGTCCACCAGCTTCTGCAACCGCTCGCGCGTGACGAACCGCACGCTGGGATTACGGCGCTCGGTCTCATAGATCGAGAACGGGGCGAACTTCTCCGACACGTACATCCCCCGATCGGCCCCGGACTGGTTGAAGGCGATCACGAACTTGCGGATCGAGTTCTCCTCGATCTCCGGGTAGTCGCCGGCGGTGTAGGGATCCGACATGATGAAGGTCGTGCTGCCTCCCTTGGAGGCGGTGTAGTGACCCTCGGCGATACCCGGCGAGACCTGATATCCGAACAGGCTGAGCACCCCGGTGACCAGCTCGGCGGCCGACATGTTCTCCGGGTCCACCCCCTGGGCACGCAGCCCGGTGGAGACCGCCTTAGGGAGGCGGATCATATCGCCCAACGGCTCGAGTTCGTCGCTGCGGGTGGGAGCCACCGTCTCGGGCACGGCGGTCGGGTCCCCCTCGAACTCCGCCGCCAGCGGGTCGACGCCGATCGAGTGCAGGTTGAGGATGTCGGTGATTCGACTGGGCGGCGGGAGGACGCCGGGGGTGACGAGCGACATCCGACCCACCTCGCGGGCGTTGTCCTTGCCGGCCAGGACCACCACCTCGGTGACGTCGTCGATGGGAAGGCTGTGGCGCTTCTCACGGACCACCTCAATTGCCTCGCCGACGAGAAGGTCGGCGAGAACGTCGTCGCCCTCGTCGGGGAACGGGATCCCGAAGGTGACCCGCGCCTGGTTCTCGTGGACGTGAAAACTCTCCACCGCCGGACGGGGGCGTACGAAGTCGGGCTCCTCGGCCGCCGGCTCCGGCCGTCCCCGGCGAGCGGCCCGGGGCGATTCCTCGCCGCGCTGTTTCCGGCTGCGCTCGATGTACCAGTTCGCCGCGAACAGGACCACGGCGAGCACGATGAGGATGATCCCGATGTCTCTCAAGTCATATCTCCAGAATCGGTGGAGGTCCCGATTCTAGGGTCAGGCGGCTCCTCGAACTCCAACTCGATCTCGGCGGTGGGCTCGTCGGCGCCGGCGTTGAGACGCTCGATCATGATCTGGCGGGAGGCGTCGCTGCCGAAGGCGGTCACCAGGTCGCCCGCCCGGAGGATGGTCGAGCCGACCGGCACCATCACATCCCGTTCCCGGCGCACCGACACCAGCGTCGAGCCTTCCGCCCATGCCACGTCCTTGACCGCAAAGCCGTCGGCGATCGATCCGGGTGGGATCCGGAACTCGTAGTAACCGGCCCCGGGGTGGGTGCGCTGGTCGAGGCGGGCCCGGGTGAGCTGGTGATCGGTGCGGGAGCCGAGCGCCTCGTGATAGGCCCGCACTGCATCCTCGCGGCGGAACATGCCGACCAGTCGGTCGGGCTCATTCTCGGCGACGACCGGCAGGCGCCCCACTCCCAATGCCGCCATCCGCTCCATGGCCTGGGAAACCCGGGTGCCGGGCGTGACCGTCACCGGCCGGCGTGTCATCACCGAAGCCACAGACGACAGCTCCGGCTTGGCAACGGGGGCCATGTCGGTGGTGGTCACGACCCCTACCAGCCGTCCGCCCCCGTCGACCACCGGCGCCCCATGAGAACGGTGACGGTCCAGATCCAACCGCACTTCGTCCAGCGGAGACTCGGGTCGGGCCACCACCTTGGGAGCGGACATCACCTCGCCGACCGTGACGGTGTCGAGCAGGTCGACCTCGCCCGCCCACGTCGAGGAGATACCCCGGCGACGCAGCGGCATCGTGTACACGCTCTCACGATGGAACAGGTCGGCGAGGAAGGTGGCCAGGATGGCGGTGAGCATGAGTGGAAGGATGAGCCCGTACTCGCGCGTGCCTGTGATCTCGAACACCAACAGGATGGCGGTCAACGGCGCCCGGCCCATGGCTGCGAACATGGCCGCCATCCCCACCACGGCGAACGATCCCGTGCTGAGGGCCGAGACTCCCCACACCGGTGCCACCACCTTGGCAAAGGCAGTCCCCAGCATCGCCCCGATGAAGAGGGAGGGCATGAAGGCGCCCGCCGACGCTCCGGAGGCGAGTGTGAAGCTGGTGGCGAGAATCTTCCCCACCGCCACCAGACCCAGTACCCACCACACTTCGGCGAGTCCCGCCGGGGTGGCGAGGGCGCCGGTGGCCGACTCAAGCAGGTGGTTGGTCACCTCCTGGCCGGTGCCGAAGATGCGGGCGCTATCGGTGCCGAGCAAGAGCGGTTCGGCGGCGATGATGGCCGCCGTCACCAGACCCAGGCTCAGGGGCCGCCACCACGAGCGGACCAGATTCCGGGAGTGGACCCATGTCTCGAGCCGGTCGAGGACGTTGAGGAACAGGACCGCCGCCGCCACGATGACGATCGCCAGTGCGGCGTAGAGCAGCAACTCCCGGTAGTCGCCCATCCGGTAGGAGGCGGCGTTGAGGGCCAGCTCCTCGCCCACCAGTGTCCGGCTGGTGATGGCCGCTGCCACCGAGGCGACGACGATCGACGACATGTGACGGACGGCGAAGCTGGACAGGATCACCTCGAGGGCAAACAGCATCCCGGCGATGGGAGCGTTGAAGGCGGCTCCGATCCCGGCTCCCGCCCCGGCCGCCACCAGCGAACGCACCTGGTCCTCCCCGAGGTGGAAGGCGCGGGCCATCTTGGACCCGAGCGAGGCACCGATGAGGACGATCGGCCCCTCCCGGCCCCCCGATCCGCCCGCTCCGAGGGTGATTCCGGTGGCGAGGATCTTGAGAGGAGCCACCCGTCCCCGGATCAGCCCTCCCCTCACCAACAACGAGGCGGAGGCCTCGGGCACACCGTCGCCTGCCACCTCGGGGGCGAGGTAGGTGGCGATCACCCACGCCGCCATGAGACCCAGCGGCACCAGGATCAGGATCCACCACACACTCAGGTCGAGGACGTCGCCGACGAGCCATTCCACCAGGTAGACGAACTCGACCAGGGCCCAGGCGCCGATGCCCACCGCCACCCCGGTGAAAGCCGACAGGAGCAGGAACCGGCCGCCGGAGCGGTCCGCCAGGCTCATCATCGAGGGAATGCGGCGCCAGCCACGTGCGGTCACGGTCACGGCGTCAGGGTATCCCAACCGCCCCGGGGTGATAGGTTGCCCGGATGCATACGATGATGGACCGTTGGGAGGGAACCTGGGAGGGCGAGGGCCGCGGCGAGTACCCCACCATCGAGGACTTCACCTACTCCGAGACCGTGACCCTGAGCCGATTGGCCGACAAGCCGGTTCTCGCCTACACCCAGCGCACTCGCTCCCCCGAGGGAAAACCGCTCCACGCCGAGACCGGCTACTACCGCTTCGGTCAGGACAAGGTGGAGCTGCTGATCGCCCAGCCCACCGGCATCGTCGAAGTCCATGAGGGATCGTTCGAAGGAAACCGCATCTTGTTCCACCAGGTCGGTCTCGCGTCGGCACCGACCGCGGTGGAGGTCGAGGAGGTGCGGCGCACCATCGAAGTCGACGGCGACGCTCTCTCCTACACCCTCGACATGGCCGCGGTCGGCCAACCGATGACGTTTCACCTCGAGGCCCGACTCCTGCGCCAGGCCTGAGCCGCAAGCCGTTACCGTCGTCCTTCGTGGAACGGTTCACGAACCTCGGCCGCAGTTTCTCCCTCGGCTACGTCGCGCACCGCTGGATGGCCGGACTGGCCGCCGCCGCCGCTATCGCGGCCTGGGCGTATCCCGAAGGCAGGTCTCCGGCGTCGGCGATGCTTCAGTCGGCACTGACGGTGTACCTGGTGTGGGCGCTGGTGAGGGAACTGGCCCCGGATCACCCAATGCCTGCCCTGTGGCTGGCGGCGCTGGCGGGAGGCTTATCGGTTCTCACCGGCGCCACCTCGCCCGCCGCCCTGGCGGGCCTGATGGTGGCGAGCCGGATGGTCGTGCGCACCACCGGGGCCGCTCCCCTGCTCACCGACATCGTGGCGGTGGGGGTGTTCGTGGGCGTCTTCGCCCGCACCCCGATGGGATGGGCGGCCGGGCTCGCCGTGGCGGCGGCCATCGCCGTGGACACCAACCTGCCCGTTCCCGCCCCCGGTCGTCACGTCTGGCTGGCCGGGGCGGTGGCGGTGGCCGTCACCGCTACCGCCGTCCTGGCGGATGCCCTCGACACCGGGTGGCGACCTCCGGGATGGGCCACGATCGTGCTGGCGGTCGCCACCCTGGCCGCCACCTTCCTGGTGCCGGTGGAATGGCCCCGCACCCCCGACGACCGCGGCAAGCAACTCTTCGCCGAACGGGTCCGGGCCGCCCGCAACCTGGTCGCCTTCGCCTTGATCCTGGCCACGGTGGCGGGCGGAGCCTCCCACGCCGAAACCACCTGGCCCGCCTGGCTGGCCCTCCTGGGAGCAAGCCTGACCTCCCTGCGGAGTGAGTAATTGGTGGTGGATGGTGGGTGGTGGGTGTGAGTAAGGAGTCGGAAGTCGGAAGTCGGAAGTCCGTTTTCGCGACAGAATTGCGCGCCATGGCGCGCAATTCTGTCGCGAAA
>DATHVR010000049.1:0-4675 GCA_035461175.1 Acidimicrobiia bacterium
AACCAGGACGACTTTCAGGAGTCGGCGGTTCGCCCCTATGACCGGAATGGCGATGGGTTGATCTGCTTGAAGACCCAGGGCGGCGACGATCTCAACCCGAACTCGAATTGGTACGGCGTCTACTCGTTCATCCCGAGAGACAACAACAGCAACGCAAGCAATTAGCCCACAGCCTCGGGTGGACCCGAGGCGAGAAGAGAGTCCCCGGCCAAGACCGGGGGCTCTTCTGTTTTCGGGTGCGCTTTGCTACAACATCGTCTCCACATCCATCGGGATGAACGACGCCTATCGCTTGATGTAGTCGAGGTCGACTTTCCAGGCGTCACCGCTCATGGCCGGCTTTACCGGTCCCAGCTTGAGGGCGGCGAGTAGCCGGTCCCCCTCGGGACCAGCATTGACCAGGAACCGTTGCCATCGGCCGGTGTGGCCGTGGGGGGCTGATGCCACCGTTACGGGCGGGGACATCCCGAGCCCGTAGTGATCGACGACGATTCGCTTGGGTTGGCGCTCACCGGGCAGCGGGTCGGAGTCCCGCCACACTTCGACGAGGCGTCTCACCGAACCGCCGGCTAGCTGGAGCCTCATCGCTGAGCGTCCTTCTTGAGCCTTTCGGCTCTCCGCTCCTTTGCCCGCGCCCGCCGATCGGCAATGCGCATGTTGCCTTCGGCGAATTGCTCGTCCATCAGCTCCTGCGTGGGATTCCCCCACCCCGGCCCGAACTCGGATTTGGGCGTCGAGTAGGTCCCGGTGGCGGCCTCCGCGGCCATCAGCGCCTCGACCGCCGTCAGGCCCTCCTGAGTGGGCGCGCCGGCCGGGAGGACCGGCTTCTTGCTCGCCATCTCCTCGGCGCGTCGGCGGGCCTGCTCCTCGTGACGGGCCTTCCAGTCGGCTCGCTCAGTGAAGAATCGCCGGGCCGCATCGGCGGGAACGGCGCGCAGTCCGATGTCGTCGGTCACCACCGCCACGGCGAATCTGTGGCCGATCTTGTCGACGGATTGGCCGACTTCGACCGCGATCACCGCCAGCGGCACCAGGTCGGACGACTCCAGGTCGGCGTTTGGATAGTCGCTCATCGTGAACCTCCTAGGTTCGTTGTGGTGTCGCCCTATGCGCCACCAGTAGTGGAATCGGGTTGCCAGGGTTGGACGGATCTCGAAGCCGAGCACCCGGAGGTGCGACTCGATCACAGCCAGGCTTTGGGCGCGCACCCGCGGGTCGGTCGAGGTCGGCGGCGGATCGGAGAGCACGATTACGAAGTCGCTCTTCTTCATCGTCTGTACCCCTCCTCTCGACACCTCGAGCACTTCGGGTTGTCGCATCCCAGACCGTGGGGCTAGCCCATTCCCGTCCGGTCGGCTTGTTGTTCCAGTGACCATCCGGCGGGAATCGGGGGTCATCTCGGGACATTCGCCTTCCGCTGGCCCTTTCGCCCATCACCTCGATCGACTTGCTGTAATGGTGAAAGCGGCAGACGACTTGCAGGTTTGATGCATCCCAGAACGGGCCGCCATCTCTGACTTCGTGGATGTGGTGGACGTGGACCATTCCCTTCAGCGCCATGTTCGAGGTGCACCCGGCCACCGCGCAGCGGCAACCGTCCCGGGCGATCACTTTCTCCCGCAGCGCCACCGGGCGGTCGAATATCGGGGGGTCACGGGCCTCTCAGATCACCTCCAGAGAAGCTGGGAAATCCTGCCGGAGAGATACAGGCGGGAGCTAGCTCCCGGCCAGTGATGGCACCAAAAAAACCGGGGCGGCTTATGGCTCGTCCCTCCCGAAGAGGTCCGCCCAGATCGCCGCCGTCGCCTCTGCTCTGGTCGGATAGGCGAGAGGCACCGTGAGCGTCGTCGGCCTACACAGTGATGAAACAAGATCGACCGGCCGGGAGCCTGTCGATGACCTTGAGAGAGACCTGTCGACGACATTGCATAAGTGGCTTGCTCATATCACCTAGACCCGGGTTCGCGAGACCGGGAAGCCGGGCTACTACCTCGGCAACATCAATACCCGGCTGGCGGTGGTCGCGGAGGAGTTTCGCAAGGCAGTCCCGAAGTCAGTGAAGCACTGAGGAAGCACTCGCTTGGCCGGACCCGGATCAGAGTTTCCCTCTGAATAGGCGAAAACCCTTGCTAGGCAAGGGTTTTCCGGTGTGGGCCCTAGAGGATTCGAACCTCTGGCCTCTTCCGCGTCAAGGAAGCGCTCTACCCCTGAGCTAAGGGCCCAATCTCGGGTGGAGGCGACGCCCGGAATTGAACCGGGGTAACAGGTTTTGCAGACCCGTGCCTAACCACTCGGCCACGTCGCCGAAGTCCATCGGTTGTGACGAACCCGGCCGGCTCCACGAGAACGGGGGACCGGCCCAAGAGCGGAAGACGGGATTCGAACCCGCGACCTCAACCTTGGCAAGGTTGCGCTCTAGCCAACTGAGCTACTTCCGCAGGACAATCAAGTGTAGCCGGTGGGAGGTTGCAGCCAAACGTCTCAAACCCCGCTGGAGCCGAAGCCGCCCTCCCCGCGTGAGGTGTCGTCCAGATCCCCTTCGACCCATTCGATCCCGGGTACGGCCACGATCACCAACTGGGCGATCCGGTCGCCGCGGGCGAATTCGACAGCTTCCTTCCCGTGGTTGATGAGGAGGACGGAGATCTCGCCCCGATAGCCGGCGTCGATCAGTCCGGGCCCGTTGACCACTCCGACTCCGTGTCGGCGGGCGTGGCCGCTGCGGGGTAGCACCAACCCGGCGAACCCGGGCGGGATCGCCACCGCCAGGCCAGTTGGTATCGACGCCCGCTCCCCCGGTTCGAGCAGGCAGTCATCCCGCGCCACTAGGTCCCAACCGGCGTCGCCGGGGTGGGCCTGTCGGGGCGGGGGTAGTTCAGTATCGAGGCGGCGGAAGCTAACGTTCATGGGGTATCGACGTGGGGCATAACGGGCGGTTGGCACCACGGAGACAATGTTGACCAACTCTACAACCCGTCGGCGAGGCCGCCACGCTGCCCCGCCCGCTCGTCCATCTCCCCCGCCGCCACGATCGGCTCCCACCGCGATCGCTCCACTCCCGACCCACCTTTCTCGGGCCGAGGAAGTCCTGCGCCTTCCCGGGATGGAATTGCTCGGGTTCTACGACGAGCCCTATCAGATCCAGGTGGCCCGGCCCCCCGCCCCGGCTCGGGCCCGGGAGATCATGCGGGTGACTCCCCCCGCCCCGGCGACACCGGAGCCCAAGAGCAGAGTGGCGACCTTGTGGGAGACCACGGAACTGGACGAATCGGCCCTCGAGTGGTGGAAGCCGCAGGTCATCGCCCGCCGCAAGCTGGGCGGGCGGCGCCTGCGCACCAGTTCGACCTTGATCGCGCTGGTGGCCGTGGTGGGCATTTCCCTGCTGGCATGGTCGGCCCTCCAACGTCCCGGGCAGCGGGCGCAAGAGTCGGCCGCCGCGGTTCAGGGCTCGGCGGCGGGCCTGGCCGAGAATCTCGCCCCACTCAGCCAGGTGGCGATGGAGATAGGGGCACCCGACGC
This sequence comes from Acidimicrobiia bacterium, assembly GCA_035461175.1. Lineage (GTDB taxonomy): Bacteria > Actinomycetota > Acidimicrobiia > Spongiisociales > ZC4RG35 > DATHVR01. The sequence continues at coordinate 3,520 of DATHVR010000049.1, forward strand.
CCCGGACCTCGCCGGCGCCACCGCCGTGGGCCTGGCCGCCGAGAGCCAGGCCCGGGCATTGTTCACAGAAGCCGGAGAACTTCCTGAGAGCGGAGACGTGATGCGGCAGGCGGCGGTCAACGCCGCCAGCGCCATCCTCGACGCCAGCTCCGGGCTCAACCGGCTGGTCGCTTACCGTCTCACCGCCGAGAGCGTCTTGGTGGCGCCCACGCTTCCGTCTGACCCGGCCGCCTCCGAGCTGCCCGAGGTCACGGCCATCGTGGCCGATTGGCGGGCTGAGGTGACAGCGGCGGTCGACGAGCTCCCGGCCGAGGTGCTGCCCGAGAACCGGGCTGGCCTCGAGGGGTGGGTGGCCGGACTCGAAGGCTGGCAGCAGGAGTATCTCGACGCTGTCAGGGAAGGGGACACCGGAGGTGTCACGGCCGCCGAGCAACGGCTCCGTGACGACATCGCAGACCTGATCGAAGGGATGCGCCAGGCCCTGACCGATGCAGGTGCCGCCATCGCCGAACAGGTCGACGGGGCCCAAGCCGACCTGGCCGTCCTACTCGGGGGTTGATTCAAGCGAGGCCATCTCCCGCTCGAAGTCCTCGGCGCCCTGGAATTCCTTGTACACCGAGGCGAAGCGCAGGTAAGCGACCTCGTCCACCCCGCGGAGCAGCTCGAGCACGGCCTTGCCGATCTCATCTGACTCCACCACTCCCCCCGACGACCGGGCTCGGTTCTCGACCTCGGTGACGAGTGACGAGACCTGAGTAGCGGAGGCAGGCCGGTCGGCCAGCGCCGCCCCCACCCCGGCCGACAGCTTGGAGGCGTCGAACGGCTCCAGCTCTCCGGAGCGCTTGCGCACCATCAGGGTCCGCTCACACCTCTCATAGGTGGTGAAGCGGGTGCCGCAGGCCTCGCACAGCCGTCGTCGCCGGATGGCGGCACCGTCATCGGCAGGCCGGGAATCGATCACCCGTGAGTCGTCGGCGTTACATTCGGGACAGCGCATCGGTGGCTCAGGTTACCGGCCGGGCGCGCTCAGGAATCTTCGTCTTCGTCTCCCGTGGCGAGGGTGCCCTCGGGTGCCACCTCGAAGATGACGAACTCCCCGTCCCACCGCAGCGCCCAGTCCTTGCCGCCGTAGGGCAGGGTTCGGTCGCCTTCGACA
>DATHVR010000050.1:0-44176 GCA_035461175.1 Acidimicrobiia bacterium
CGCGCTCCAGCGCGCAATTCTGTCGCGAAAACGAGGAACTCGCCCCACCTCTGGTGGCGTCCAAGCGGCGAACCACTCAGGAGGTGGCGACGATGACAAAGAAACTGGCACTGATACTCGGACTGATGTTGATGGTGGCAGCATGTGCCGGCCAGGAGGTCAACGAGACCTTCGCGACCGTGGCCGGGGAACCTTCGAGCGACGGCGGCGGAGAGCGGGACATGGCCGCCGACACGGCCGCCCCCGAGGGCGAAGGCGTGTCGTTTGCCGATACGGAGAGCCGCAAGGTGATCCACACCGCCTCGATCGCGGTCGAGGCCGAGGACACCCGGGCCGTCTACCGCCGGGTGCAGGACATGGTCGACGAGGCGGACGGGTTCATCCAGTCGGCCCACGTGAGAGACGTGGAGGAGGGCCAGGATCAGCCCAGCATCAACCTCGTGATCCGGATCCCGGCCGACGAGCTCACCACCACCCTCGACGCCATCGGTGCCCTCGGCACCAGGATCGTGTCCCAGGACCAGGAGGGTCGGGACGTGACCGAGGAGTACGTCGACATCGAGGCCCGCATCGAGAACCTCTCCCTGCTGGAGACCGAGTTACGGGCGCTCCTGGCCGAGGTACGCCAGAACCCGGAGGCGGATCCACAGAAGCTTCTCGAGGTCTTCAACGAGATCAGCCGGGTCCGGGGCGAGATCGAACAGCTCGAGGGCCGGCGCCAGGTCCTCGACGACCTCACCGAGCTGGCCACGGTCGAGGTCGGAATCACCCCGACTCCGGAGGCGACACCGGTTGTGGCCGAAGGATGGGCTCCACTGGCGGTCGCCCGCCAGGCGGTCCAGGATCTCGTGAGTGCCGCCCAGGGAGTCGCCGACTTCATCATCCGCTTCGGCATCTACGTGCTGCCCCTGCTGCTGGTCTTCGTCGGCATCCCCGCCTTGATGGTGTGGCGGTTCCGGGATCGGTTGAATCTCGGGCGCCGGGCTGCTCGCAACGAGGCACCTCAGGCCTGAGGGAAACCCGTGAACGCGACGGTCCCGGCCCCCGAGGGGGGCCGGGACCGTCATCCGTCGGAGAGGCCGGCTCAGCCGCCCTTGGCGATGTTGAAGTAGTCCGTGAAAAGGATCTCTTCGTCGCCGGTGTCCTCGATCGCCTCCAGCTTCTCGAAGGTGGCGTCATCCGGGTAGATGGCGGTGTCCTCGAGGATCTCGGGCAGGATGGACTCTTCCGCCGCCTGATTCGGGCTGGCGTAATAGGTCCAGTTGGTCAACTGGGCACCGTTCTCGGCGTCCATGATGTAGTTGATGAACGTGTGGGCCGTGCAGGGATGGTCGGCATTGGCCGGGATGGCCATGTTGTCGGTCCACAGCGTGGCCCCCTCCTCGGGGATTACGTAGGCATAATTGTCCGGGTTCTCGACCTCGAAGAAGACGGCGAAGTAGTTGCCCGAGTAGCCATGCGACACGGCCACCTCGCCGTTGACCAGGTTGTCCGTGTACTGATCAGAATCGAACGTGGTCACGTTGGCGGCCCGAATCAGGTCGGCCGCCTCCTGCAGAGCCTCCTCGGAGGTCTCGTTCAGGCCATAGCCAAGGTACTTGAGGGCGGCGCCAATGGTCTCCCGCGGGTCGTTGAGCAGCGAGACTCCGTTGGGGTAGCCGGCGGTCAGATCCGGGTCGAAGACCAGGGCCCAGCTGGGCTCGAAGTCCTCGCCAACCACGGAGATGTCGACGCCCAGCCCGGTGGTGCCCCACTGGTAGGCGACCGAGTAGGCGCCGTCGGGGTCGTAGGGGAGGTTGACGAACTGATCGCCCAGGTTCTCGACGTTGGGAACGGCATCCATCGCCAGCGGCAGCAGCAATCCCTCTTCGATCATGATGTTGACCATGTAGTCCGAGGGCACGATCAGGTCGTAGACCACGCCGGCCTGGATCTGGGCCAGCATCGTCTCGTTGGAGTCGTAGAACGTCTCAACAACGTCGACCCCGTACTGCTCCTCGAACGCCGTGATCAGGTCCGGATCCATGTACTCGGACCAGTTGTAGAAGTTGAGGTCGCCATCGGTCTCGTCCAGGGCGCACTCGGCGCCCTCGCCCATCGTCGTTTCCGTGCTTCCGCCGCCGGGAGCGGTGGTGTCCGTCCCGCCGTCGGTGGTATCGGGGGTGGTGTCATCCCCGCAGGCAGCCAGGGTCATCGCCAGGGCGACAACCAGGGCCAGCCACTTTGATCGTTGTCTCATATTTCCTTCTCCTTGGGTTACGTGATCGGCGACGAGCCATTGCTCCCGGAACGGCGCTGGATACCCAGCGAAATGCCCACGAGGAGGACGGACGCCACCAACATAGTGGTCGAGACGGCGTTGATGAGCGGGCTCACCTCGCGCCGGACCAGACCGAAGACATACACGGGCAGTGTCGTCGATCCCGGACCGGTAACGAAGCTGGTGACCACGACGTCGTCCAGCGACAGGGTCAGGGCCAGCAACGCTCCCCCCGCCACCCCGGGCATGATCAGGGGCAGGGTGACCCGCCGGAAGGTCTGCCACTTGTTGGCATAGAGATCGGCGGCCGCCTCGTCGAGGAAAGGGTCCATTCCCGCCAGGCGCGCCCGGACGACCACCGCCACGTAGGAGATGTTGAAGGCGATGTGGGCGAGCGAGATGGACCCGAGGCCGAGATTGAGGCGGATCCCGGTGACCGAGGCCAGCAGGTCGAAGGCCTGGACGAAGAAGAGCAACATCATCACCGCCATCGTCACGTCGGGGATGATGATCGGCAGGTACAGGAGTCCGTCCATGGTGCGCTGAGTGCGGAATCGGTAGCGCTCCATCGAGATGGCGGCAGCGGTGCCCAGCACCACCGACACCGCGGTCGAGATCAGCGCCACGATGGCGGTGTTGCGGATGGAGCGGAGCACGTCGTCGTTCTGGAGCATCTCGCCGTACCAGCGAAAGGAGGGCTCCGTCCAGACTCCGACCCGGGAGTTGTCGTTGAACGAGAAGATTGCCAGCACCACGATCGGGGTGTAGAAGAAGGCGTACACCAGCCACCCGTTGGCCGCCAGCAGCCGGTCGACGAGGGGGCGGGGGGAGGTGACGTCGTTCACAGCGTCCGGCCTCCCTTGCGGAAGTAGATCACGGTGGCGACCAGCATCACGATCATGACACTGACCGAGAGCGCCGACCCGAAGGGCCAGTTGCGGGCCTGGAGGAACTGGCTGACGATGTAGTCGCCCAGGTAAGGGGGCGATCCCCCGCCCAGGATGGCGGGAGTGACGTAGGCGCCCAGGGCGGGGATGAAGACCAGCACCGACCCGGCGATGACGCCCGGCATCGACAGCGGGAGTGTCACCTTGCGGAAGGCGGCCCATCCGCCCGCATACAGGTCGCGGGCCGCCTCCACCAAGCTCCAGTCCATCCGTTCCAGTGTGGCGTACAAGGGCAGGATCATGAACGGCATGTAGCCGTACACGAGGCCGATCAGCACGGCCGAGATGCTGAAGAGGATTCGCACCGGTTCGCCCCCCAGCGCCTGGCTGAGCAGCGACAGCGGCCCGTCGGAGCCCATCAGGAACTTCATCGCGTAGGTGCGGACCAGGAAGTTGGACCAGAAGGGGATCATGACCAGAACCAGCAGCACCGCCCGCATCCGGGCGCTGCGGGTGGCGATCCAGTAGGCGAAGGGGTAGCTGAGGACGAGGCTGATGATCGTGGTCACCGCCGCCAGCCCCAGCGAGCGCATAAAGACCTCGGCCGGTGTCGACGAGAAGACACGGATCCACGAGTCCAGGTTCCAGTCGGCCAGGGCGGTGGACCCGGTCCGGGTCCGGGTCGCGAATGAGTACACGACCACGATCAGCAGCGGGATGGCAAAGAACAGGATCAGATAGCCGTAGGCGGGCAGTCCGATCAGGAATCCCCGCCGGCTCTCGGCCTTGGCCGCCTTTGCCTCCAGCCGGGATCCCGCCGTCGCCATCAGTCGCTCAGCACGCTGGTCGAGGCCGGGTCCCAGGCAACGATCGTCTCTTCGCCGAGTTCATAGGTCTCGACGCCGGGGCGGTTCTCCTCTTTCACCTCGAGGGGATGTCCCAGTCCCACGTCGACGTCGTAGTAGAAGGCGTCACCGTAGTACATGCGGCGTGAGACCCGGCCCGGGAGCCGGAGATGGCCGCCGGGGATCTCCTCGTCGGGGTCGTAGAGCTCGAGGCGTTCCGGCCGGAGGGCAAGGGTGAGATTGCTCTCGGAGGACCTTCCCGTCGCCAGGGCCAGTTCTACCCCACTACTCAGCCTCACCCCACTCCCGGTGGAGCGGACATCGACCAGGTTGATGTCGCCGATGAACCCGGCCACGAAGCGGGAGGCGGGATGCTCGTAGATCGAGGCGGGGTCCCCGACCTGGAGGAGGCGTCCCTTGTCCATCACCCCGATTCGGTCGGACATGGTCAGGGCCTCTTCCTGGTCATGGGTGACGTAGATGAACGTGATCCCGACTCGCTCCTGGAGGTCCTTCAGCTCGACCTGCATGTTCTGGCGCAGCTTCAGGTCGAGAGCACCGAGCGGCTCATCCAGCAACAACACCTCCGGCTCGTTGACGAGGGCGCGGGCCAGGGCAACCCGCTGGCGCATCCCCCCCGACAACTGGTTGGGACGGGCGTTGGAGCGGTCCTTGAGCATCACCTGGTCGAGCACCCGATCGACCCGGGTGGTTATCTCGTTGGCCGGGACCTTGCGCATCTGCAGGCCGAAAGCGACGTTTTCGGCCACGTTCATGTGCGGGAAGAGGGCATACGACTGGAAAACCGTGTTGACCGGGCGTTCGTTGGCGGGGAGCAATCCCATCTCCTTGCCGTGGATCCGCAGTGATCCCTCGGTGGGGTATTCGAAACCGGCGATCATGCGCAGGGTGGTGGTCTTGCCACATCCCGACGGGCCGAGCAGTGAGAAGAACTCGCCGTCCCCGACCGCCAGGTCGATCTCTTCGACCGCCACCACCTCGCCGAAGCGCTTGGTAACCCCCACGAGTTCGACCGCCGGCTGCGTCACCCAGCCTCCTTTCGGTGCACGACCCGACCGCGGGCGAGCACCAAGTCCACGTGCGTTTCGTCGAAGGAGCCGCCGACGAACGGATCCCGATCCAGTACCACGAGGTCGGCCACATTACCCACCGAAACCGTTCCCCGAGTCCGATCGTCGTGGTTGTGCCACGCCGAGCCTGCCGTATAGGCGCCGAGGGCAGTCACCGGGTCGATCCGCTCCTCGGGCCCAAGCGGCTCGTACTCGGTGTCGCCGACCGGGAGCCGGGTGGTGGCGACGTGGACCTGGGCCATGACATCACAGGTGGAGACCGACCAGTCCGACCCCCCTGCCAGCATCGCCCCGGCCCGTACCAGGCTCCCGAACGGGTACTGCCACCCCGAGCGCTCCAGGCCCAGGTAGGGCTGGGTGAGCCCGGCCTGGTAGCCATCCTCACAGGCCCAGAAAGGTTGGGCGTTGGCCATCACCCCCAGGCGATGGAAGCGAGGGATGTCGGTGGGGTGCACCACCTGGATGTGGGAGATGCTGTGACGCATGCCCGACCATCCGTTCTCGATCCGGGCCGCTTCGACGGCATCGAGGGCATTGCGGACCGCGGCGTCTCCGATGGCGTGGAAATGGCACTGGAACCCGGCGGCGTCGAGGCGGGTCACTGCCTGTTTCACGACGTCGGGTTCGATCATGTCGATGCCGGTGCCGCCGACGATGTCGTAGGGCTCGAGCATGGCGGCGGTGAAGTTCTCCACGACCCCATCGAGCATCAACTTGACGGCGTGAGGCCGATAGCCCGGGGCGGCCTGGGCCCGCCACTCCTCCAGGCGCTCGATCTGGTCGAGGCCCAGGCAGCGGTCCCACCACAGGGCGCCGACCACCGATCCGACCAGGTCCCCCCGCTCGGCGAGGCGCCGGTAGGCACGGTGCAGAGGCTCTTCCACCCAGGCGTCCAACCAGCCGGTGATTCCGAACTCGAGCAGATGCTGCTGCCCCCGCACCAGCGCCGCTTCCACCTCGTCGTCGGTCTCGGACGGCATCGCCGCCTCGATCAGCGCCATGGCTCCCTCGTGAAGCGTGCCCTGGGGCGAGCCGTCCTGGAGCCGCTCGACCCGACCGTCGTCGGGGTCGGCGGTGGCGGCGGTGACCCCTGCCCGGGCCAGGGCGACCGAGTTCGCCCACCCTCCGTGCCCGTCGCGGTTGGTCAGGAAGGCGGGACGGTCGGGAACCAGATCGTCGAGCAGCGCGGCGGGCGGGCAGGCATCGGGGAACCAATCCTGGGACCAACCCCCTCCGGTGATCCACTCCCGATCCGGGTGTCGGCCGGCGTAATCGGCGATCACCCTCCGGGCCTCGTCAAGGTCGGTGGCGTCCAGCAGATTGCAGGTGAGGAGCTTGGCCCCGCCGTGATGAGGATGGACGTGGGCGTCGGTGAAACCCGGAGTCAGCAGGCGTCCTTCGAGATCGACGACCTCCGCTCCGGCCACGTACTCGGCAACATCGCGCTCGTCGCCGACCCCCACGATTCGCTCCCTCTCGACGGCCACCGCCCGGGCCCACGAGCGGGCCGCATCGGCGGTGAATACTTTTCCATTCGAGAAGACGATCCGTTCGGCCACGCCGGCACTGTATAGCCGGTCGCCTATCCTCGACGCCATGAGCGCGTTCTGGCACCCCTTCGCCGACATGCATGTCGTGCAGGACTCCCCCTTCATCATCGACCGGGCCGAGGGGGTGCACGTCTTCGACGAAGACGGCAACCCGTACCTCGACGCCGCCGCCGGACTCTGGTACGCCAACATCGGCTACGGACGCCAGGAGGTCATCGAGGCGGTCCACCGTCAGATGAACCAGCTCCCGGCCTTCCACTGCTTCATCGACTACGCCACCCGCCCACCCATCGAGCTGGCCGAGCGAATCGCCGCCGTCTCCCCGGATCCGGGGTCCAAGGTCTTTTTCGGTCTGGGCGGCTCGGATGCCATCGACACCGCTGCCAAGCTGTCCCGCCGCTACTTCGCCGCCATCGGCCAGCCCGAGCGCACCGTCTTCATCGCCCGGGAGTGGGCCTATCACGGCATGAACACCTATGGCACCTCACTCGGGGGAATGGAGCCCAACCGCTTCGGCTACGGAGAGCTGGTCGGCGACGTGGTCTTCGTCCCCTACGACGACGCCGAGGCGGTCGAAAAGGCCATCGATCATGCCGGACCCGAGCGCATCGCCGGCATCTTCGTCGAGCCGGTGGTGGGTGCGGGCGGAGTACGCCCCGTGCCGGAGTCGTATCTGAAGCGGGTGCGGGAGGCCGTCCGCGCCGCCGGCGGCCTCTACATCTCCGACGAGGTGATCACCGGCTTCGGTCGGGCCGGCGACTGGTTCGCCGCCAAGCGGTTCGACCTCCAGCCGGACATGATCACCTTCGCCAAGGGAGTCACCTGCGGGTACCTCCCCCTGGGCGGAGTGGTGGTCGCATCGCACATCGCCGCCCCCTTCTTCGACCAGGCCGGGAACATCTTCCGGCACGGCTACACCTACTCGGGCCACGCCGCCTCCTGCGCGGCCGGTCTGGCGGTGATGGACATCATCGAGAACGAAGGGATCCTCCAGCGGGCGATGGAACTCGAAGCGGAGATCCCGGCCGCCCTGGCCCCGCTCACCGACTTCGATTTCGTCACCGAGATCCGGGCCGGGGTGGGCGCCTTGGCTGCCATCCAGCTGCAAACCGGCGACGACACCCTCGCCTCCCGGGCCGCCATTTCCTGCCGCCAGGCGGGTGTGCTCACCCGGGCGGTGGGTGGGGGCGGCCTCCAGGTGTCCCCCCCGCTGGTCATGACCCCCGAACAGGTCGATGAGATGGCGGAGCGCTTCCACACCGGCCTGGCAGCCCTATAGATCCCGCCCCCCGACCCGCCTCTAGGCCCGCCCCCCGCCCCGCCTGTAGGCTCGCTTCCGACCGAAGGAGACAAGATGACGACATCCGCCTATCCCGAAGCCAGCCAGGCCACCAGCGCTCTGATCTGGAGCATCGTCGGCCTGGTCTGCTGCGGGCCTGCGGCCATCGTCGGCTACGTCCAGGGCCGCAACGAACTCGAAGCGATCGCCGCCGGCACTCGCGATCCGGTCAACCAGGGCACGGCCAACGCCGCCCGCATCATCGCCATTATCGTCGGGGTCCTCTACGCGATCGGCATCATCGCCTTCTTCGGTCTGCTCCTCCTCGGGGGCGGTCTGGCCTTCCTGGGCGAACTGGGCGAGACCGCCAACTTCTGATCGTGCAGGCACAGCGACCGGCCGCGATCCTTCCCTGGGTGGCCCTGCCTGTCGTCGGGGTGGCGGGCCTGGCCACCCTCCCGATCGGGATCGCCCCCACCCTGTGCCCCTTCGCCCTCGTCACCGGTACCGCCTGCCCCGGGTGCGGGCTGACCCGGGCGGCGGCCGCCCTGGTCCAGGGCGACATCGGCACCGCCATGGCCTTCCATCCGCTAGTCATCCTCGTCGCGGTCTGGGCCCTGGGTTGGTGGATCACCGGATTCGCCCGCCGCCGCGGACGGGGCTCACTGCTCGATGGTGTCCTCGTCAACCGCATGCTCGTCGCCACCGCGATGGTATTCGTCCTCACCTGGTTGGTGCGCCTCGCCACCGGCAGTCTTCCCCCGGTCTGAGAGCGACCGGCGCTTTCTGAGCAGCCATCCCGCCCCTCCGGCCCCAGCCGCCACCGCCAGCGGCAGCCACAGCTTGGCCCCCACCAGCCGGGCGATCCCGCTCCGGACCGGGGCCCGTCCACCGCCGGGATCCAGGATCCACGACCCGAGCTGGAAGATCACGGCGTATCCCAGCGCCCCGATGGCGAGCCGGTTGAAAAGCGAGCGCAGCATCAACCGCCGGTCCTCGGCCATCCACACCGCTCCGGCACCGGAGACGAGCATCGCTACCGCGCCGCTGGCGGTGGCGATCGACAGCGAGCGGGCGGTGCCGGATCGCCGGCCGATCACAGGCTCCTCTCCCTCGTCCCTCACCACGAGCGGGTCCAGCGAGGAGATGTATTCGGCCACGACCGGCTCGGGGACGGGCAGCCCGTTCGCTGCGAGCCGCTCGGTGATGGTGGGAACTGCCGGAGCGAGCAGCCCGGCCACGTCAACCTCCGCCTCTCCGTCGGGGGCGGTCGCGGCCGCCACCACCGCCCCGACAAGCGCGTCGAGAGTGGCCTCCAGTGCCGGCTCCGCCACCAGGTCGGCGGCGACGTCATCGGCGGTGGTGACACTCAGGAGCGGTACATCCGCCAGCTGGCGGGCCAGCCAGGCTTCGATCTGGCCGCTGATCGGGCTCGCTCCGGCGGCATCCTCGGCCGCCGCGGCCAACAGTCCGGTGTCGACGACGACCGCTCGCCCCCACAGCGAGATCAGGGTGACGGTGACCGACATCCCGTACACCCAGAGGAGGACCGGGAGGGCATAGCGCCTCCAGCCGGTCATGGGCCGCTCAGCGAATCACCAGATCGGGATGGGTGCGGACCCGGGGTCGGGCCTCCTCCACCGCCTCCGCCAGCTGCTGGAAGGCGGCCGCCGCCTCCGAGTCGGGGGCGGCGACCGACACCGGGCGGCCCTGGTCGGCGCCCTCACGCATGGCCGGAACCAGCGGGATCTGGGCCATGAGCGGGACCCCGAGCTCGCCGGCCAGGGCCTCGCCGCCTCCGGCTCCGAACAACTCATAGCGCTTGCCGTCGTCGCCGGTGAACCATGACATGTTCTCCACCACCCCGATCACCTCCTGGTCCACCTGCTGGGCCATGAGCGCCGCCCGCCTCGCCACCCGCTGGGCGGTGGGCTGGGGGGTGGTCACGACCAGCACCTGGGCGCGGGGTAGGAACTGGGCCATGGAGATGGCGATGTCGCCCGTGCCGGGGGGCATGTCGACGAACAGGTACTCGGGTGCATCCCAGAACACGTCCTGGAGGAACTGCTCGACCGCCTTGTGCAGCATGGGTCCGCGCCAGATGACCGCCTTGTCGTCGGGGACGAAGTAGTCCATCGACATGACCTGCACCCCGTGGGACAGCGGCGGGATGATCGATTCGTCGATCACGACCGGGGGCCGGTCCACCCCGAACATGCGCGGGATCGAAAAGCCCCAGATGTCGCCGTCGATGATCCCGACCCGGCGACCGGCGGCGGCCATGGTGACGGCGAGATTGGTGCTGACCGACGACTTGCCGACGCCACCCTTGCCCGACGAGATGGCCACGACGCGGGTGCGGTTGCCGGGTTGGCCCATCCCCGGCCCTACCTCGGCGCGAAGGCGCTCCATCATTTCGTGGCGCTGGTCGTCGTCCATGGTCTCGAACTCGACCGTGACCCGACCGTCGACGGCGTCGCGCACGGCCGCGTCTATTTCCCTCAGGGCGGGATGGTTCGGCACCGGTACCAGGATCTTGACCATGTCGGACCCGAAACGCTTCTCGGCGATGTCGGCGACCATCCCCAACTCTCCGAGCGAGCGCCCGAAGAGCGGGTCGACGACTGCTTCGACCGAGGCTGCCAGCCCGGAGGCCTGGTTGTCGGGCACGGTGATTCCCCTACAGAGAGACGGTGGTTTCCCCTACAGACATAGTGTCTAGAAGGCGCCGCGAACTATAGTGAGGGCGTACGGATTGCCCACACGGGAGCCCATCAATGGACTATTCGGCGCTCGACGAGCGCATCGCCGACCTGACGTCCGCCCTGGGTGATCCCACCCGGAGGGCCATCTACGTCGCCGTCAGGGAGTCCGGCGAGCCGATGACCACCGCCCGGATAGCCGAACTGTTCGGCCTCCACCCGAATGTGGCCCGCCACCATCTCGACAAGCTGGCCGTCGACGGCTGGCTGATCGTTTCCCACCGCCGTCGGGAAGGCAAGTCCGGCCCGGGAGCGGGCCGGCCCGCCAAGACTTACGAGCCCTCCCAGCGTGAGGTTTCGATCCATTTCGCCCCCCGCCGCTACGAACTGCTGGTGGAGTTGCTGGTGCGGGTGCTGCAGCGAGTGGCACCGGCCGACGTGGCCCGGATCGCCGAAGAGGTCGGTCAGGAGTATGGCCGGGAGCTGGCCGGGGAGATCGGTGCCCCCGAAGACACCGGCTACTCCGCGGCCGTGCAGGCGGTGGCAGTGGCGATGACCGGTCTCGGATTCACCGTCGACCCCGATGTCGATGGGCAGCAACTCCTCACCTCCCACTGCCCCTTCGGCGAGGCCGCCGTCGACCATCCCGACGTCGTCTGCTCCCTCGATCGAGGAATCGTCACCGGCCTGGTCGGCGCCCTCACCGACGGATGCACCCCCCGGCTCGTCCCCCACGAGACTCCCGACGCCGACTGCGTCACCCGGGTCCCGGTCAGCATCCACCCGGCGGTGTGAAACCGGACGGGCTTTTCCGTCCCCGAATTGGCAGGTCCCGGATCTTCCTAGACTCAAAAGGGTCGATTGCTAGTGAAAGGACACCATGTCCGCTGACCCGTTCCAGGCCTATTCAACGCTCGATACCCCGCTGGGACAGCGGCGCATAGCCCGTCTCGACGCCATCGAAGGGGCCGACCGCCTTCCCTATTCGATCCGGGTTCTCCTCGAATCCGCCCTGCGTAATCTCGACGACGCCGCCATCCGTCCCGAGGACGTCCGCGCCATCGCCGCTTACGACCCTCGCAACGTCGGCGAGACCGAGATCCCCTTCATTCCCGGTCGCGTCGTCCTCCAGGACTTCACCGGCGTCCCCGCCGTCGTCGACCTGGCCGCCATGCGCTCGGCCATCGTCGAGATGACCGGTGACCCCGACAACGCCCAGAAGGTCAATCCCCTGATCCCCGCCGACCTCGTGGTGGACCACTCGGTTCAGGTCGACTCCTTCGCCCGCCCCGAATCGCTCATGATCAACTCGCGCCGCGAGTTCGAACGCAATCAGGAGCGCTACGAGTTCCTCAAGTGGGGCCAGTCTGCCTTCCAGGACTTCCGCGTCGTGCCTCCGGCCACCGGCATCGTCCATCAGGTCAACCTCGAGTATCTGGCCAAGGTCGTCTGGGATCACGGAGGCTGGCTGTATCCCGACTCCCTGGTCGGGACCGACAGCCACACCACCATGATCAACGGCCTGGGCGTGGTCGGCTGGGGCGTGGGAGGCATCGAAGCCGAGGCGGCCATGGTCGGCCAGCCGATCTACATGCTCCTGCCCGAGGTGGTGGGCTTCCGGCTCATCGGAGACCTGCCCGAGGGAGCCACCGCCACCGACCTGGTGCTGCGGGTCACCCAGATCCTGCGCGAGCACGGGGTGGTGGGCAAGTTCGTGGAATTCCACGGGCCGGGCCTGGCCAACATGCCCATCGCCAACCGGGCCACCATCGCCAACATGGCGCCCGAGTACGGGGCGACCGTGGGCTTCTTCCCGGTCGACGAGCAGACCATCCGCTACATGCGCCTGACCGGACGCAACGATGACCTGCTCGAGACCGTCGAGCAGTATTACCGCGCCCAGGGCCTGTGGCGGGACGACCAGCGCGAGATCGTCTACTCGGCCGAACTCGAACTCGACCTGTCCACCGTCGAGCCTTCCCTGGCGGGACCCAAGCGCCCCCAGGACCGCATCGACCTCTCCGGCATGAAGTCGCAGTGGCGACAGGATCTCGAGATCACCTTCGGGAAGACCTCAGGCGACGGACCCGGCACCCTCACCGAGTGGGCCGACGAGGGCGGCGCCCCCGCCCCTGCCACCACCGCCGTGCTGGAGCGGGAAGGTGTCGCCGAGGTCACTTACGAGGGCAAGACCTTCGAGATCCAGGACGGAGCAGTCGTGATCGCCGCCATCACTTCCTGCACCAACACCTCCAACCCCGATGTGATGGTGGCCGCCGGCCTGGTCGCCCGCAATGCCGCCCGACTCGGACTCGAGCGCAAGCCGTGGGTGAAGAGCTCCCTGGCTCCGGGGTCCAAGGTGGTAACCGAGTATCTGGAGTCGTCCGGGCTGATGGACGACCTGGAGACCCTCGGCTTCTACCTGGTCGGCTATGGATGCACGACCTGTATCGGAAACTCGGGCCCGCTTCCGGAACCCATCTCGGAGGCGATCAACGCCCACGACCTCGTTGCCGCCGCGGTGCTATCCGGAAACCGCAACTTCGAGGGCCGGATCTCGCCCGACGTCCAGGCCAACTATCTGGCTTCCCCTCCCCTGGTGGTCGCCTACGCCCTGGCCGGCACCGTCGACTGGGATCCCATCGACGAGCCGATCGGGACCGATCGGGACGGCAATGACGTCTATCTGCGCGACATCTGGCCCAGCCAGGCCGAGATCCATCGGGTAGTGGCCGAGAACGTCGATGAGAAAAAGTTCCGCGAGAAGTACGCCGACGTGTTCACCGGTGCCGAGGAATGGCGGGAGATCGAGACCTCGGGCTCCGCCCTCTACTCCTGGTCGGAGGAGTCCACCTACATCCAGGAGCCCCCCTTCTTCCGGGGCCTCACCCCCCAGACCGAGCCGATCGCGCCCATCCGGGGGGCGCGAGTGCTGGCCAAGCTGGGTGATTCGGTTACCACCGACCACATCAGCCCGGCCGGAAACATCGCGGTCGACTCCCCCGCCGGCGCGTACCTCGTCTCCAGGGGCGTCCAGCCAGCGATGTTCAACTCCTACGGCTCCCGACGCGGCAACGATCGGGTGATGACCCGTGGCACCTTCGCCAACATCCGGGTCCGCAACCAGCTGGCGCCCGGGACCGAGGGCGGCTGGACCACCGACTTCCTCGACGGGAAGGTGACCTCGATCTACGAGGCGTCGATGCACTACCAGGAAGAGGGGGTGCCGCTCGTGGTCCTCGCCGGCATCGACTACGGGATGGGGTCTTCGCGCGACTGGGCGGCCAAGGGCACGTTTCTGCTCGGGGTCAAGGCCGTCATCGCCAAGTCCTTCGAGCGCATCCACCGCTCGAACCTGGTGATGATGGGGGTGCTGCCGCTCCAGTTCCAGGAGGGCGAGGACGCCGACACGCTCGGCCTCGACGGCACCGAGACGTTCGAGATCGACGTCGACGACGCCCTGACGCCC
Organism: Acidimicrobiia bacterium; assembly: GCA_035461175.1. Lineage (GTDB taxonomy): Bacteria > Actinomycetota > Acidimicrobiia > Spongiisociales > ZC4RG35 > DATHVR01. The sequence goes on from DATHVR010000050.1 coordinate 14,084, forward strand.
CGCCAGCGGGTCTCGGTTCGGGCCACCAAGGCCGACGGCACTACGACCGAGTTCACCACCGTCGTCCGGGTAGACACGCCGATCGAGGTCGACTACCTGCGCAACGGCGGAATCCTCCACTTCGTGCTCCGGCGAATGGCGACCACCGGCTGATGACCTCCGACACCCCGTCCGAGCCGACCCCTGCTCGGGCGGGGCTTTGGGGCGGTGCCCTCACCGCCATCTTTGTAGCCATCGTCGCCATCGGAGCCCTCTACGCCTGGATGCAGGGCGGCCCCGAGGTGGCCGAGGTGGGCCACCCCGCCCCGCCGCTCACCGTAGAGGCGTTCTCAGGGGAGAACTTCGATCTCGCCCAGCACTTCGAGTCCGGGGGCGGGCCGGTCCTGCTCAACCTGTGGGCGTCGTGGTGCGAGCCTTGTAAGCGGGAGTTCCCGGCTCTGTCGGAGTATGCCGAGAACACGCCGGGCGTGACCGTGGTCGGGGTGGCGGTACAGGACCAGCTCGACCCGGCCCGAGAGTTCGCCCAGGAGATGGAGCCGAGCTTCCTCGTGGGCTGGGATGAGGACGGAACGGTCAGGGATGCCTACCCCTCGTTCGGGCTGCCCGCCACCTTCCTGATCGATGCCGACGGCAACGTGGTCGAGATAGTCCTGGCCGAGCTGACTCCCGAGCGCCTGGCCGAGCTGAACTTCGGCGCCTGAGCCGATCAGACTCCGATGGCGCCTCCCGAGTCGAGGAGGCCTCCGGCCCACTCGAACAAGAATCCGAGCGCGACCAACAACGCCGCGATCAGCACCACCGCCTCCACGATCTTCACCCCGACCGGGCCGGGCAGGGCATCCCATACCCGTCTCATGACCGCTCCTGGTCGGTTTCGCTCTGTTGGACCAGGACGGTGGCGTAGTCCAGGTTGGGGCCCTCCACCAGTTCGGCCTGGATGATGAGGCGTTCGGCGGCAGAGAAGTGGGGATGGCAGGTGGTGAAGGTGAGCCAGGAACCGGGAATGTGCTCGGTGACCCAGACGTCTGTAGGTTCGACCACCAACGATCGCCGCACCTCGAACACGTGCGTGCCGATGGCGGTCTCCACTTCGATCACGTCGCCTTCCTCGAGCAGGTCAAGATCGTAGAAGGGACGGCCGTAGGTGGTGCGGTGCCCTGAGACCACTGCATTCCCGGGTTGTCCCGGAACCGGGGAGCCGGGCATGTGCCCCGGCCCTTTCTTGAGCGTCTCCCGGTCCCAACCCTCGAACATCACCTCATCGATCTCGATCGCCGGAATCGTGATACGGCCCAGCGCGGAACCGATCTCCCCTGCCTCCTCGGGCAGATACTCGACGGCCGGCAGGGTGGTAGACGGGGCAGTGACCGTGGTGGGGGGCTCGTCTTCCGGTGGCACCGTGATCGTCACCTCCTCCGGTTCGGGGAGGCTGGCTCGACGGGCATCGAGCTCGTCGTCGAGCTCCGCCATGGCCTGGTTCTGGACCCGTTCGTTGAGCAGGTCGGTCACGAACAGCTGGTAGCCGAGAAATGCGAAGATCAGCAGGGCACCCCAAATGAGGGCCCAGCCGATCTTGCGAAGTATGGATCGAACCGCCACAACGGTTCAGGCTACTGCTCCGGTCGGTGAATCAAGCTCGTCCTCCCCGGGTCGGGAGGCTCAGGGTGGAGCGCGACTGTCGGCCGGATTGACCAAGCGGATCGTGCCGTCCGGCTGCCTCTCGACCTGCATGCCCCGACGGTGGACCACCACGATGTGGTGGTACCAGCACATCGTGATGAGGTTGTCGGGGTGGTGAGTGCCGCCAACGGAGCGAAGGGTGATGTGATGAACCTGGAGGCGGTGGCGACTGGTGCAACCTTTGGCCCGGCAGCCGCCATCCCGGAACTTGACGAACTCTCGAACTGCCGGGGGGATGGGCCCGGTCTGATTGGAGGTGACGATCGGTCGACCCTTCTCGGTGCCCACGAGGCGGACTCGACCGTTGCAGATGACCTCTTCGACGGCGTCGGGGCCGATGGTGGGACCCCAAGCCAGTTCGGCGCCGGCGCCGGAGTTCTCGGCGGCGGCGTCGAGGTCGAAGAAGGCAGTCAGGTGGGGAGGGGAAGGTTCGTCGCCGGCGCACAGCGCCTCCAGCGCCAACGCCTGACGATGGGCGAGGCTCCCCTCCTCCCGGGGGAACTCATCGGCCTTTTCTTGGAGGGCGTCGGAGACCACCTGGCCGGCGATTCCTGCCAATCCTCCGGTGATATCCCACCACGATTCGTCCAGCGACGGCTGGATCGAGAAGTACGAGTCGGCGTGGGCTCTCCGTTCCTCATGCCGGGTCATGCCCCGGTGGCGCCGGACCACCCGGGCCGCCCCAGCCAGACCATACAAACGGAGACGTTCCCACCACTCCTCTTCCGACTGCGGGGAGGCCGCCCCGGCGATCAGCCCCGCCCTGTAAACACTGCACTCGCCCCGGGCCAGGCGACCCGCCGTGACCGGTAGTGCTCCCAACCCCTTCGCCAGCCGGGTGAGGAGGCGGGCCTGCTTGGCGGGGATGTCGAGGCGACCGGCCACCCATTCGGTGGTAGTGCGGCAGCCGTCGGCCAACGGCACCTGCCGGCGATCTGCCTCGGCGATCAGTGCCACTTCCAGGGCAGCCAGCCGGGTGCGGGCCGATTCGATCTCCATCAGCCTTTGTTCGAGCTGGTCGGTGCTCAAGTCTGAAAGATCGGGGGCAAGCGTCTTCATGCCTCGAACGTACAGGAGGGGTACGACAAGAAACGCCGCCGAACGTTCGGAAACGAAGAAATTCTTTCTCTAGTGACCGGACCAATCGGGGGAACGCTTCTCAACGAACGCCATGACCCCCTCCCGGGAGTCCTCCGTGAGCGAGACGGCGGTGAGACCTCCCTGGAGACGGTCGAGGGCTGCGGTGAGGCTCATATCGGCGACGGCATGGAAAGAGTCACGCCCCAGCTCCAGGACACCCGCACTCTTCGAGATCAGGGAATCGACGATCGAGTCGATCGCCTCGTCAAGTTCTGCCCGTGGCACGACACCAGTGACGGCGCCCAGATCCTGGGCCTCATGTGGCGTGATGATCCGCCCCGTCATCATCAGTTCCAGCACAGCCTTGCGCGGCATGGCACGGGAGAGCACCGCCGAGATCATCATCGGCCAAAGCCCGACATTGATCTCGGGTGTTCCGAGCTTGGCGTCGTCGACGCAGACGACGATGTCGCATGCCACGGCGAGTCCAAAGCCGCCGGCCAGGGCGTGGCCATTGACCCGGGCGATGGTGGGCTTGCCGCCCGAGGCCATCAACCGGAACAAGTCGGCCAGGGCACCCCGGGACCTGTGCAGACCGATCGGGTCGTCGACGAAACCCGAGGACAGGTCGCCGCCGGCCGAGAAGGCCTTGTCTCCGGCTCCCGTGTACACGATCACGCGCACGGAATCGTCGTCCAGCGCCTTCTCGGTCGCTTCGCCCAGCCCGCGCATCACGTCGGCCGACATCGGATTGCGTCGCTCGGGGTCGTCGATGGTGATCGTGGCCCGTCCATCGCCGACTTCGTACCGAATCATCCAGGTCCTCTCGTTGCTCAATGCAGCGGCTGTGATACCGTCCGAATACCAACATGTTATGGCTCGCGCTCGTCCTCTTCCTGGCCTTGACGATCGCAGTTCTCAGAGGGGGGCGACTCTCCAATCTCGGTGACATCCAGCTGCGGATGTGGTGGTTGCTTCCCCTCGGGTTTCTGCTTCAGATCGCCACAGCCTGGCTTCCCCGATCGGCCTCTTGGGCCGAGACCGCCGGACTCGCCCTCATCCTCAGCTCGTTCCTCCCGCTCCTCGTCCTAGTCATCCTCAACCGGGACCGGACCGGGATGTGGCTGGCCGGGGTCGGAGTCCTGATGAACTTCTCGGTCATCGCCCTCAACGGAGGGATGCCGGTGCTGTCCGAGGCAGCCGAGGCCGCCGGTGGCTTTACAGGGAAAAGCCTGTCCGTGGCAGCCAGTTACAAGCACGTCATGCTCGACGCCTCCACCCGGCTGGCTTTCCTGGCCGACGTGATCCCCCTGCGGCTGTTCAATCAGGGTCAGGTGGTGTCTCTCGGCGACGTCTTCCTGGCCGTCGGCCTGGCCCGCTTCCTCGAGTCGGAGTTGCGCCGCCCGGTGCGATGGTTCAAGCGCGGGGCCCGGGCCCAGGCCGGATCGGCCTCGGTCAAACGGTGACCGGCTGTTCGCTCTCCAGAACCCGACGCAGGGAGTCCACCACCTCGGGGTCGTAGTCGTAGGCCGCTCCCTGATGCAGGTGTTCGAGCGCCTCCAGTCGAGAAGCCCCGTTACCCGCCCGCTGGGCGTCGTAAGCGCTGGCGACCTTGATGATTCGGGCGATGGTGGGGACGGTGGGGTCCGACCGCTCCCCCGGATTCCGAAACGGCTCGTACTGGCGCCTGACGTATCCGGCCACCCGGTCGAGTGATGGGGCGCCGGCGATGATCTCGGCACCCCACCGGGCCAGATCCTCCTCGCTCCAACCCTGTTCCACGACCATCGGGTCGTTGAGGGTGATGTGGCCGATGTCATGCATCAGGGCCGCGAACTCGACGTCCTCCACCTCTTCGGGGCTGAGCCCCAGATCTTTGGCCATCGCCACGGCCAGTTCGGAGGTTCGATCGGAATGACCCCGCAGACTGAGCCCGGCGGCCTCGGGAATCTGGGCCAGAGCCCGAATCGTCTGCCGGTAGGTGGTCCGCGTCTCCTGGAACCTCTTGAACGCACCATGGGCGAAGCTGTATGGCAATAGCGCCACAGGAAGAGCCCACCACCGAAGCCGGTCGAACATGAGACCGAACAATGCGCCCGTCGCTACAAGGCTGATAAACACGTTGGCATCCTTGATCTCAGACAGGGCCAAATACCGAGCAGAAACACGGAAACTGGCGGATGCGAACACCGACCACAGGGAAACCTCAACGGCGCTCCATGCCAAGGCGCCTGCTCCAAAAGGAATCAGGACTTCCCAGCCGGAGTCGCCGAGCGAACTCCCGACGGCTGAGCGTACGAGAGCGAAGACAAGTGCGAAAGAGGAGTATCCGATCAAATGCCGAGCGGCGTAAGAGAACGCGCGCTTGAACCGGCCCAGCCGTTGGATCTCCAATCCCACCAGCAGAACCGACCCCAGCAGGTAGATCCCGATAACTCCCGAAAGATCAACTTCGTTGTTGACAGTGAAGATGAACGGGAGGGCTGCTGCTACAGAGATCGACAGGGTGAGGCGGTTGCCGCTCGAGACCGATGGAGCGACCAGCGAGCCCAGAAGCATCGCCAGCAATGCCAGTGCGACACCCTCGATACTGATTGCGGACTCTGCGATGAGCCAGACCCCGAGGGCCGGGGCCACCGCTGTAAGGATGGCTGAGCTAAGAGAAAAGGCGCGGCTATCCAATGTTGGCCTCCTCGGCCACTGAACCAAGGTCGGGTCTAACACTCGAACCGCCATAAACCTCGCCGGTGCGCTTCAGACCCGATTCCAGCGCCTGGATCACATCTGGGTAGAACCGGCCGGTTTCATCGCGCCGGAGTTCGGCGAAAGCCTCTATCTGCGGCATTGCCATCCGATAGCTGCGGGTAGAGGTGAGCGCATCGAAGGCATCCGCAACGGCAACGATCGAAGCGTCGAGCGACCACTCCTCGGGATCGAAGTTCTCGAGATCGAGATAGTGGACGCCAGAAATTGAAACCATTGGCCGGAGGAAGTCGACCTCGGCGAGAATCTCTTCTACCTTCTGAGCGGTCGATCGCATTGAAGACATCTCCTCAGGCGTCAGCCGTCCACGCTTGGCGATCAGGTCTGCTGGGATCGCCAGCTTTCCCAGATCGTGGATGAGGCAGGCCCACCTGAGGCGCTCGAGTTGGGTACCGGTGAACCTGAGCTCTTCACCGATCAGCTGGGAGAAATAGGCGACCCTCTCTGTATGGCCACGGGTATAGAGATCGCGAGCCTCAAGCGCCTTGACAAATCCGCGGAGGGCAGCCTGATGAGCTTCGCGTAGCTGCGAATACGAGGACAAGGACAGATGGGCGATCAGGTACACGACCAGGATCAACACAACAACGGCGTCGCGTTCAACGATCACAAGTGCCGCGCCTAGCAATCCTCCAAGCAACCCCATAACCACCTGAGAGCTGAAGAGAAGGTGGATGCCAGACCAAGGAAGCAGATTCCGGGGGCCGTAAACGGTCTTGACGGCTCCTCGGACCATCATGAGATTGATGAAGGTGTAGGCAAGTGACGCCAACGCACCTGCCAACGCGACCCAAAGCAGGACATCGGGGTCGGAGATCGAGGTTTCGTCCAGGATGACGTCGAGGATCCATCCTGCCGCCGCGGCTGCCACCATCAACTGACCCATGTTGGCCAACGGCTGGAACCACCGCCGTTGCCGGAGATCAGCGGGTGTCAGCGGCCCAGCAGCAGCCATGAGCACCATTGCGACGGCGGCCGTGCTGTTGTCGCGAAGGGCGAATATTGTCCCCGCAGTGAGCACCACCATGATGCTGGAACTCTGAAACATGCGGTCGTTCACCTCGACCGCATTCAGTTCGAGGAATACAAAAGCGAGTGTGAAGAGCGCCCACAGGGGCCAATCCGAGATGCGGCCAAAGACTGCTGAGACAGCGAGCGCGGCAAGGCCAAGCGACAAGTAGATCGCGGCGACGCGGACCTGGCGACGATGTAGTGGTTTCATAACGGGTTATTGGGGAGAACCCGGCTCAGCGCTCAGCCGATCTTCATTGAGGCGGAACCTGCAGCAACGAGTGCTGCGAGGCTGCCGGCCGTGGCAAGGATACGAATTAGCTTGCCCTTCATTTTGTTATGGACCACCTGCTCGGTGTGGTTTACACAGGGCGCTCTTGCCCCGTGGACCGTTTCGCTCCGCTTGGTTAGGTGGTAGGCAGGCCGATCACCTCGCCGGGTTACCCCCGCGTGTCCCGGCTCCTCGCCGGGAACTCTTTGTTGTCAACACGTCCAGCCCCTGACTCGCCCGCTGAAACCTCCATCGTCTCCGGTCGGGCAACCGGAGCGATCTCGCCCAAGGGGGCATACCTGGACGAATGTAGCCGTCAGCGGAGTGGCACTCAACAGGTACATCGGCTCAATCGTCTCATCAGTTGACCCCGACGGCTCAGTTGACTCCGACGGCGGAGGGGATCTGTTGTACCCTCCCCGAATGGACCTGACAGCCTTGCAGTCCAAATTGTCGCGACTCGATGGTGTGGAAGCGGTCCGGGTGGTGGGGAACGACACCAAGTTGGCGGAGATCCACGTCCTCGCCCGGAAAACGAAGCCGGCCAAACAGGTGGTGCGCGATGTGCAATCGTTGGCGGCCGCTGCCTTCGGCCTCGACGTCGACCGGCGCATCGTCTCGGTCGTCCAACTCGCCGACGGTGACCTCGCCGGCGGTGATCGGCCGGCCATCGTCGACATCGCCGAGACGACCGACGGCAGCCGTTCCTCGGTCCGGGTGACCCTCGACTGGCATGACGGCCAGATGGTGGGCGAGACGAACGGGGCGGCGGCCGCAGTTACCCGCAATCGCCTCGTGGCCGAAGCGGTTTTGCAGGCGTTGGGTCAGGCGCTTCAGTCCGAGGCCTCATTCGCCGTGGCCTCGGTCGATGTGCCCACTCTGGGTTCCCGACGGGTCGCCATCGCACAGGTAGTGCTGGTGACCAACCAGGCCGAGCGCCTGATGGTGGGGTCATCACTGGTCGACGACGACGAATCCCGGGCAGTGGTGAGGGCAGTCCTCGACGCTCTCAACCGGGTTGTCCCCGACCTACGCCGCTGAGCGTGATGCTGCCCCGCATTCCTCTTTCGACGCGCTCGGTGAGCGGATACGGCGGTGCGGTGGTCTCGCCCCACCATCTGTCCACCGCCGCCGGCATATCCACCCTCGCCAGAGGCGGCAACGCCGTCGATGCCGCCCTCGCCGTCAATGCGGTGCAGGGCATGGTCGCTCCCGAAACCTGTGGGATCGGGGGCGACCTCTTCGCCCTCGTCACCGGCCCCGGCACCGACGGAGTGCTGGCGCTCAACTCGTCCGGCCGGGCCGGCTCGGGCGCGTCCGAACTGGCCCGTGATCTTCGTGCCAGCGGCGCGGAGGCGATCCCCCAGCATCACCCCGCCGCGGTGTCCGTGCCCGGGTGTGTCGACGGTTGGATGGCGCTGCACGCCCACCTGGGACGCCTGGACCTGGGCGAGATCCTCGCGCCCGCCGTACGGCTGGGACGGGACGGGTTTCCCGCCAGCCGTGAGCTCGCCAACGCGTTCGGAGCCAGGGCGGCCGAACTCTCGACTGAGCCCTCCGGGAGGGATCTGTATCCCGGAGGAGATCCGCCGCAACCGGGAACCCGCATCCGCCGGGTCGAATTGGCCTCCACCCTGGAACGCATCGCCGAGGACGGCCGGAATGCCATCTACGCGGGTCCAACCGGGACAGCGCTGAGTGACGCCGTCGGGGGCGCCATCACCCTCGACGACCTAGCTAACAGCCAGGCCGACTGGGTCGAACCCCTTTCGGTCGACGTGTTCGGGCTGACCGCCTGGACCGTGCCCCCCAACTCGCAGGGCTACCTCACCCTCGCCACCCTGGCCATCCTCGAACGGCGTGGACTCTCCGACCTGGACGATCCGCTGGGGTGGCACCGGGCGATCGAGGCCTACCGACAGGCGGCCGCCGACCGGGATCTCCTTCTCGCCGACCCGGAGGCGATGACCGTCAATCCGGCGTCGCTGGTATCCGCCGACCGGATCGAGGCCATGGCCGACCGCATCGCCGACGACTCTGTGGCCGCCCTGTCCCCTCCCCCACCGGCCCGGGGAGGAACCGCCTACATGTGCGTGATCGACGCCGACGGACTCGGGGTCTCACTGATCCAGTCCAACTTCTACGGCATCGGCTCGGGGATCTCGGTGCCCGGAGCAGGCTTCCTGCTCCACGACCGCGCCCGGGGCTTCACGCTCTCTCCCGGTCATCCCAACGAACTCGCCCCCGGGAAGCGGCCCCTTCACACCCTGTCGCCTTCTCTGTGGACCCGCAACGGGAGCCTGGCGGGGGTGGTCGGCACCCGCGGTGGGCACATACAGCCCCAGCTGATGAGCCAGCTGACTGCCCACCTCTTCGGCCATGGCCTGAAGCCGGACGACGCCATGGCGGTCCCGCGCTGGAGCGTGCCCGTGCCCGGTCCAGGTCACGCCACCTCGACAGTGGAGATCGAACCCGGAACCCCCGAAGCAATACTCGACGGCCTGGCCCGCCGCGGCCACCTCCTCGAGGTCCACACGGCCCCTCAGGGCGGATGGGGCCCGATGTCGGCCATAGTGCTGGATGCCGGGGATCTCCGTCGCGCCGCCGCCGACCCTCGCGTCGCCACCACACTGGCGGCGAGCCTCTGATGGGAACCGTCTATGTCGTCCGCCACGGCGAGGCCGCCGGGAACGAGGATCATCGATTCATCGGTCAGACTCAGATGGAACTCACCGAGCGGGGCAGACTCCAGGCGCAGGCTGTCGCCCAACGACTGCGAGATGAGCCGGTGCAACGACTGCTCGCCTCGGACCTCCACCGAGCGGTGCAGACCCTGATGCCCCTCAGCCACCACCTCGAGATCGAGATCGAGACAGATCCCGATCTACGTGAGATCGACAACGGCGAGTGGAGCGGTTTGCTGCCATCCGAGATCGAGGCGGGATGGCCGGAGCTGTGGAAGGCGTACACGGGCGGAGCCGACGTCGACCGGCCGGGCGGCGAGAGATGGCGGGATGTCGCCGCCCGTGTGATCCCCGTGGTGAGCCCCCTCCTCGACGCGGACGGAGTCTCGGTAGTGGCATCCCATGGCGGGCCGAGCCTGATCGTGGCCCTGTGGGCGGCGGGGATCGGAGTCGACGGCAACATCTTCCGGAGCCGCCTGGCGGCCGTCGACAACTGCTCGATCACCGTCATCGATCCGGGACCTCGGTTGGTCGCCTTCAACGACGTCGGTCACCTCGGCGCCCGACCCGACCAACGGCTTCCGTTCGAGTAGGGCTACCCGCCCCGGATGTCGGAGATGATCTGGCCGATGGCGTCCTCGTCGAGCGAGGCGAGACCGCCGAGGTTGTAGAAGCCGATCCGCTGGACCCGGTCCCCGTACCGCTCCTTGATGGCGGCACCGACCTGATCCACCGGGGCCACCACACCCACCTCGGCCACCACCTCGTCGGTGATCACGTCGGCCATCTCGCCCCATTCCCCCCGCTTGCTCATCGCCGTGAGCCGGGGACCGAAGTCCCAGCCGCTCGCCTCGAGAACGGGGGCGTAGGAGGGGGTGGAGGCATAAAAGGAGATCTGCTGTTTCACCAGTGTCGCCATCTGCTCCATCTCGGCGTCGTTCCTCCCCGTGACGACGAACACGGTGGAGATGCGCTGACAGTCGTCCAACGAGCGGCCCGAGGCCTCGGCGCCGGCCGTCATGTTGGGCAACACCACCTCGTCGAGATAGGAGACGGTGTGGAAGGGATGGACATGGAAGGCGTCGCACACCTCACCGGCCAAGCGGCTCAGGTAGGGACCGACACCGGCGATCGCCACGGGAATGTCGGGATGCGGGATCGGGCCCGGATCGAAGAACGGCGTCATGAGGCTGAACGTGTAGAACTCCCCTTCGTGCCGGAGCGGGGTGCCGTTCTGCCAGGTGTCCCAGATCGCCCGCAGCGAAGCGATGTAGTCGCGGAGGCGGGGGCCTGGGTTTCCCCACTCGGTCGAGAAGCGCCGGGTGATGTGGGCCCGTACCTGGGTGCCGAGTCCGAGGATGAAGCGACCGCCGGAAATCTGGGCCATATCCCAGGCGGTGGCGGCCGTGATCATCGGCGAGCGGGGAAAGGCAACCGCGATGGCGGTGCCCAGGTCGAGATCGGGGGCTGTGTCGGCGGCCAGCAGCAGCGGGAAGAAGGGATCGTGGCTCGTCTCGGCGGAGAAAAACCCGTCGAAGCCGAGACGGGCGGCATACTCGGCCGCGGTGCGGGCTTCGCGGGGTGGACCGGGGGGAAAGTAGAAGTCGACTTTCATCCGCTCACCCTACCGGTGGCGAGCATGGGTACCCTGGGGACCGTGAAACGATTGGCTCGAATTCTCGGACTCCTCGGCGGCCTGGGTGCCGTGCTGTGGGCAATGCGCGACCGCCTGGTGTCGGTCGCCATCTCGCGTGAGCCGCAGCCGCCCGCTTTTCGGGTTCCTGAACCCAGCCCCACTCCCCCGCCTCCCCCCAACGGGAGCATCACCGACATCCCCGGGATCGGTCCGGTCTATGCGACCCGCCTGACCACGGCGGGGATCGGGACCCTGGCCGCCCTGGCCGATGCTCAGGCCGATGCGGTGGCCGAGGCCGCCAAGGTCCCCCTGTCCAAGGCCGAGGCCTGGATCGACGCCGCTGCCACCAGCTGAGACGGCTCAGACCCCCCTGAGGTCGTAAACGGATGTGGCCCGCTGCTGGTGCCAGCGGGTGAAGACCACGTATCCGGCTGCCGCCACCACTGCGATGATCAGTCGCCAGGGCAGATCCCAGTCGGGTCCGATGTCCGGGAAGATCTCCAGCCAGGTCTGTGGGCCCACCGGGTCCAGGAGTTGGCCGACGATGACCGCGATCAGCCAGAGGGCGATTCCCGGAACGTTGAGGAATCCCTCGATTCCCCCGCTTCCATAGATGTCGGCCTCGGTGTAATAGCGGTCGCGGGTGAAGTTGAAGTCGGCCACCGAGATCAGCGCGGCCGGAAACACCACGGCCGTCAGGAGACTCGCCACCGAAAGTGGCACCGCCGGGAGCACGGCGGCGGCGATCACGATCCCCACTGCCACCACCAGCCCGACGACGGCAGGAGCGAGGGCGGGGATCACGCCCGCACCCTCCGACCCGGCCGCCGTGAACGAAGAGAAGGCCTGGTCGACCTCGGCGATCAGGACCCAGGCGGCGGCAACCGCGGCGCCGGCCGTGCCCGCGCCCAGACCGGTCAGATCGGCGATGCCGCCCATCTCGAAGGCAAGGATCGCCCCCGCCACCATCATCAGCGTGGCCGGGACCGCGTAACCCACTCCGAACGAGCTCATCGCCTCGTCCTGGTCGTTGAGCCGGCGGGCCACCGATTCGACGAACGGGACGAAGACCACCGCCATCTCTGCTGCCATCTGCAGCCCGCTCCAGAACGATCCTTCGCCGCCGAAGCCGACCCCACCGGCGGTCTCCATGAGCCGCCAGGCGAGCACCGCCACCAGGAAGACGGACCCGACGAAGAGTGGCTTTCGATAGAAGGTCTTGATGGCCGGGACGAGTCCCATCGCCGCCATTCCTATGCCGAGCAACGCCACCAGGACCAGCGGTACAACCGGCCCCATGCTGGCGATGCCGGCCTGGGTGGCTGCAGAGTCGAGCCAGGTGCCCGCCAGTTGCAGCCCGATCACGGCCCAGACCGCAACCATGGCCAAGCGGAAGAGCGAGATGACGTGGGAGCCAAATGTCCCGAAGGCGGGGCGCAGGAGCCAGGTGGAATTAGCTCCGGTCTGTGCCGCCATGGTGGCCGACGATCCGATCAGGGTGGCTCCCAGCAGCGCCGCCACCGGGGCGACGAGCAGGATCTGACCCAGGGCGAGGCCCCCACCCGTGACCAATTCGGAGCCGATCAGGAGGGCTGGGCCTCCGATCAGGGTGACGACCATCGTCGCCACTCCATCTCCACCCTCCAGCTCCCCCTGGCGATAGCCGACGGCCTCGCGGCTCCACACCTCTCTGAAGAGACTCATGGGTTGCGAGTGTAGGAAGGGACCGGAGGCGACCGGTGAACGGCCGATACCATTCATTGTCGTGGCCTACCTCACCCATCCCGATTCTCTCGTCGACCTGGTGGAGGCCGAGCCGTCGTACCGGGTGGACCAGCTCCGCGAGTGGCTGTACCGGCATCCGGTCCTTGACCCGGCCGAAATGACGAATCTGCCCAAGAGCCTTCGAGAATCTCTCGAACTCTGGCCTTTCTCGGTGGCCGCCGAACAGATCGGCGACGGAGGACTGACCCGCAAGTGGCTGTTCACTGCTCCCGACGGAGCCGACATCGAGGCCGTCCTGATGGGGTATCCCAAGCGAGCCACGCTGTGCATCTCGTCCCAGGCAGGGTGCGCTCTCGGTTGCACGTTCTGCGCCACCGGCCAGTTCGGGTTCGAGCGCCACCTGGAGCCGGGCGAGATCGTGGCCCAGGTGGCGTATGCCCGTGCGTTTCTCTCTCAGATCGGCATGCCCGGTGCGCCCGACCGCCTCACCAACATCGTCTTCATGGGGATGGGTGAGCCCCTGGCGAACTACGACCGGGTTCGGGAGGCGATCAGACGGATGATCGAGGAGATGGGGATGTCGCCCCGCTCGATCACAGTCTCGACGGTGGGGATGATTCCCGGCATCCGTCGACTGGCCGAGGAGGGTTGGCCCCTCAACCTGGCTATCAGCCTCCACGCCGCCGACGACGAACTCCGCTCCAGCCTGGTCCCCATCAACCGCCGCTACCCCATCGCCGACCTGGAACAGGCCGCCATCGAATACCTCGAGAAGACCGGACGGCGGGTCTCGATCGAATGGACGATGATGGACGGCGTCAATGACACCGACGACCAGGCCCGCAGGCTGGCCGATATCGCCCGCCGCATCCGCGCCCATGTCAACCTGATCGCCCTCAACCCCACCCCCGGCACCGACAACCAGGCCTCCACCGCCGAGAGAATGGACCGCTTCGTCCAGATACTCGGTGACCTGGGAGTCACCGCCACTATCAGGGACACCCGCGGCCAGGACATCGACGCCGCCTGCGGCCAGCTACGTGCCCGGTCACACGAAGAGGGCCAGGCGGTGCAGGTGCGGGTGGGTAGGACCGACTGACACGCCAGGTGGCCAACTAGATAGGTCTAATGGCGCTCTGCAGGACCGAGCGCCTGACCACACAGGACCTGGTGAGGCATCCACGGAACGGGGTCAGGGGGCAGCCGTCGATGTGGTAGTCGGGGTGCTTATGAACACCTCCACTAGAAGGGTCTGGTTTGCTAGTTCTTCGCCGCCTACTCCTATTGCTGTCATTTCGACAAGCCCAGTCGGAGGTTCCATCCCGTCGAAGAAGGCGGTCTGGCCCACTGGCCGCTGCCAGGCTGTGGCCTCTCCGGCGATAGACATTGTGACGACGGCGGTGCCGTCGGGTACGTCGATCCAGGTGGCCCACCAGCCCTCCGCGGGAGCGCCAGCCGCGTTGTCGTGCAGGGTTCCTCCGTGGGAACTCGCGGCGCTGGCACAGAAGCCCGCTCCTCCTACCGGTGCCGTGGTGTCGCCGATGGTCATGCAGATGTGGTCGCCGATGTCACCTGCTGCCAGCAACCGGTCGAGGAAGCCGATGGTCCCGTTGGTGTGGACAAAGACCGACCTTCCCGACCGATCCCCGATGTAGACAAGGGGCACCTCTCCTGCCCACGTCGATTGATCCCACTTGGGCTGGGCGAGAACAAGAGGCTGCTCCAACCCTCCGATGTCGATGTCGGCCTCCAACTGGGGAGCGGGCGCTCCAATGAGTAGGGGGAGGCGGCTGCCCCGCACGTCTATCCCCCCTGGTTCGCTCGCCACCGGAAGGGTGACCTCGCCGTCGATGGTGATCTCGCCGTCGGCGTCCGCAGCAGCGACAAGGTCATCGAGAGACGATGACCTCAGGTTCACCAGCCACAACCCACCCAAGACTACGGCGGCAAGGGCAGCGGCCAGGCCGAGGTATCTGGGCAAGCGTGAGGGCATGGTGGGCATCTCGGCCGGTGTGGCTGCCGGTACGAGTCTGCGTTCGGCTTTGAGTTCTCTCACGATTCGTTCCTCCAAGGTCATGACAACTCCTGTCGAAGCTTCTCCAAAGCCCGGCTGAGCCTGCTCTTCACCGTGCCCAAGGCGATGCCCAGCGCGCCGGCAACCTCACGCTCCGACCAGTCCTCGATCAGGCGCAGCACGACCACCGCCCTCTGGTCGTAAGGAAGCCGTGACACTGCCTCGAACACCGCAGGGTCGGGAACTTCCGGCTGCCACACCGGCGGCTCGTGGACTCGGCGGACCCAGCGCCGTCGCCTTCTGAGTTGGTCTATTGCCCAGTTGTGCGCCACTTGGTACACCCACCCCGCCTGGTTACTCACCGTCGCAACCGTTGGCCAGTGACGGACAGCCCGCGCCATTGCCTCGTCCGTCGCCTCTCTCGCCAGGTCGGGATCACGCAGAATCACGGCCAAGGGCCGGTAGACCTCTTCCCACTGCGCCCGATAGAAAGTCTCGAACTCGTCATGTCGAAGCCGTGCAGTCTCTTCCACTTCTGGCATCATCACCCCACGGACGAGTGAGAGACCGAATAGGTTCCGGTCCACAGGACGGTGGCACACTCCCTTGAACCATCCCGGCGCTCCCACAAGAACACAAGCGGTGGGGATAATCGAAAGTGGTGGGATGGTGGACATGGCTGTCAAGCTTCCTTGGGAACCATTACAGGGAAGCCTCACAGGCAACCCCATCAGTTTCTGGCCGTCGTGGACTCGGTGATGGGATAAGCGGTGGACTGCCTAGACCCCGTCACCTACTGATGTGTCCAGGGGACGATGACGAGATACTGGAGGCAAAGTCCGCAACTCGGACCTGGGCGAGGTTCAACTAGAGGCTGATACCGCACGCCGACGTGCCGATATCGAGCACCTCTTGAACGGCGCGTTATCCGCTCACAAGCGTTGATCTGTGTGGCCCTGAGCGGTCTCGAACCGGCATAGTCTCATAGGGGTGGAGACATCACCCGATATGCATCCAGACGCCTTGGTCGGCTCGTCGGAGCCGACCGTTAAGCGGATTGAGGTTGAAGGGGCGCGGATCCATACAGAGGTCCGCGGCTCGGGAGAGCCCGTGCTGCTCATCGGAGCAGCAGACGAGGACGCCGAGGTATATCGAGGAATCGCAGAGAGACTCGCAGAGTCCAACACCGTCGTCACCTACGACAGGCGAGGGACTGGGCGTAGCGACCGTGCCAACTGGCCCTCAGATTCAGTCCGGCACGCTGACGATGCTGCCGCCTTGATCACGAAACTCAATCTGAGCAACGTCGTTGTGCTCGGGGCTAGCGCCGGCGGCATCATTGCGTTGAGACTGGCCCTCCGACACCCGAAACCGCTGAAAACAGTCCTCTGCTACGAGCCGGGGATCTTCGGCCTAGCAAAAGGCGGTGAAGTGCTCCGACGGCGCATCGAGGGTGCCGTGAACGACCATCTCAAGTCGAAGCCTGGCGACTGGCAGGGAGCAACCGATGTGCTCGGCCGGGAAGCAGTCAATTCCATAGATGACCTGACTTCCCTGTTCACACCACCACACGGCAAGGAATGGTTCGTTCGTAGAACTGCGGCAAACGCCGAGTCGCTGATACGGGGGGACCTACCGCTGACCAAGGAAAGCCTTGACCCAAGCGCAGTTACAGAATGCCCCGTCACCCTTCGTTTCTCTCACGGAACGGGCTCCCCTCCGATCTTCGGCTCCATCGCGACGGGACTGGCTGCTCTTCGCAACGAGAGCCCCGACACCCTGGAAGGGGCGAGCCACAGCATCTTCTATCACCCCGACCAGGCGACTGAGTACATCAGCGCCTGGACCAAAACTCAATAGCCTCCCACCGCGTGGGGAGATACCCCGCACACCGAAGGGCCGATCGGATGCACTCGGCGGAGCGGGCGATATGGCACAGATCGGTTGATCGGAGCGGTGCACGTCACACCGCTGGCCGCCGTGGCCAGGCGGAAAGGCTCTTGACTGCATGTGTTCGTGCCATCAGCGGCGGCCCCTGAGATCGGGGCCTCAGCCGACGACGGACTCCGCTCCAGCCTGGTCCCCATCAACCGCCGCTACCCCATCGCCGACCTGGAACAGGCCGCCATCGAACACCTCGAGAAGACCGGACGGCGGGTCTCGATCGAATGGACGATGATGGACGGCGTCAATGACACCGACGACCAGGCCCGCAAGCTGGCCGACATCGCCCGCCGCATCCGCGCCCATGTCAACCTGATCGCCCTCAACCCCACCCCCGGCACCGACAACCAAGCCTCCACCGCCGAGAGAATGGACCACTTCGCCCAGATACTCGGTGACCTGGGAGTCACCGCCACTATCAGGGACACCCGCGGCCAGGACATCGACGCCGCCTGCGGCCAGCTACGTGCCCGGTCACACCAGGAGGGCTGCCGACAGACATGACCACGGTTGGCAATCGCCTCCCGACGAATCTGCAACCACCCAGCCACGTGGTGGATGACGGCTGAGATGGCGGCCGCGCATTACCTGCGGTACCGGTCTCGTCGGTGCCGTGCAGTCAGGTTCGGGTGATGAAGAACCTGGCGAGTGCCTCTGCGAGGGCTGCTGGACGTGTGATCGGTGCGGCGTGACCGGCGTTGGCGAGAGTTTGGATAGAAGAATTGGGGACGTGCTCAGCGACGTGCTGTGCGCTGCGTACCCAGAATGGCTTCGTGTCCGCGCCGTGCAATACCAGGACCGGAATAGGAATCGCGGCAAGCACGGATGGATCGTCAACGGTCGGCCCTTGGTGCTCCCGCAGCTGCTGAAACACCAGCAGGAGGTTGCGAACGTAGCGGCCAGAAGCTTCAAAGTAGCCAGCGTCGTCAGCCACCGCGATCTCGTCTCGATTGAATGGGAAGCTGGCGGCAGCTCGAACAGCCCCGGTTAATTCTCCGTCCGCAGCCAGCTCGGCCATACGGGAGACGGCACCACCGAAAGCCTGACGTTCCTCGTCTTCCATCACACTCCCCATCGTCGGCTCATAGAGAGCCACTGAGTTGATCCAGTCGGACTCTCCGGCGGCGGCCAGCGCGGGATTGGCGCCTCCAGACCAACCCACGAGACCAGTCGGCTCTCCAACGGTGACGACGTATTCGACAATGTCAGCGATCCGCCGCTCATAGCTGAGATTCGGATGATCTTCGCTGACCCCACGGCCCCGCCAACTTGGAAGAAAACACGTAAACCGCTCTGTCAGATGTGGAAGCAGCGCCCGCCAATCAAGGTCCCCGTCGCCATACGCACCGTGCCAGAACACGACCGGCGGCCCTTCGCCGTGAACAGATCCACCAATGCGAACTCCATCAGACGTTGTCGCGAAATGGGTCCGTCCAGCAGTCACGGTCTCGAGCCATCGTCTGGGAGAGTGAGGATCACAACCAGCACTTCCTCGGTACCGGTTACTCGGGTCTTGTGACCCTTTCCGGTTGTATCCTCCACGAGCAGGATCGTCCCTGGTTTTAGTGGCCGAATCGTTCCATCGCTGGCTTCGATTTCGCCCTGGCCGGTCAGGTATACGGCAAGTTCCCTCACTGGAGCCGCATGCCAGTCCAATTCCAGTCCAGCATGGGCACGAGCTATGAAGTAGCCGGATGCCTTCTCCTGTGGGGTGAGAAGCATGGAAGGCGTTGATGGCAAAAAGTCCGATTCCTCGAACGCGAGCTCTACCTCTTCCAGATGAGATTCGCCATCCTCGTCAGCCCAAATCCGCAATACAGACACCATCAATCCGAATCTACCCCACAAACAAAATGCTGTCCGTGCGGACGTCAGTACCCGTACAGAAAGACCGCGGTCAGATTCCCCGTCCGCCGGGCCAACTCGACACGTCGGATGCCGGCGGGTCGCGATGGTCTTCCCGTTCGAAGTCGCCATCGATCTTGTTGGAGCGGCGGCGGGTCCATCGACCGAACAACCACACGAGGATCGAGCTCGCAAACCCTCCGACGGCTCCGAGTGCTACGAGCGCATCCATTCCGATACCTCCACCGGCGACCCCACCGGGTTCACTCCAGGGTCAGCGGTCCGCGAGGAAGGCCAGGACTCGCTCCTGGAGTAGGGCGGTGGCGGCGGAATCGTAGGTAGGCAGGGTGCTGTCGGCGAAGTAGTGGTCGTCGCCGGGGTAGAGGAAGAGTTCGCCCTCACGAGCCGCCTCGACCACCTCCCGGGCGGCATCGACGTCGCCTTCACCGACGAAGATCGGATCCTGGTCCATGCCGTGGATCTGCACCGGGACGGCTTCCGGCCAGCCCGGCCCGAACTCCGTGGGTGGGACACAGGAGTAGAAGAAGAGTGCTCCCCTCGCTCCAGGCCGGGTCTGGGCGAGTTTCTGTGCCGGCAGCACACCCAAAGAGAAGCCGGCATACACAACCGCTTCGGGCAGATCCTGCACGGCGCGGACACCTCGCTCGATCACCTCGCCGAAGCCGACCTCCTCGGCGTGTGCGACACCCTCTTCGATCATGTCGAAGGTGCGACCCTCGAACAGGTCGGGAGTGTGGACGCTGTGCCCCGCGCTCCGCAGGGCGCCGGCGAACTCCAGCATGCCCGGGGTTAGACCCAGCGCGTGATGGAACAGCACGACCTCAGCCATCTCGACTCTCCTTTCGTGGCGGACCGGAGAACAACTCTCGTACGCTGCACGACTGTAGGACGGCGAGCCGCACCTCGCCCGGTCGCCGGACTCTGGTCTTACGGCGGACTCGGGTAGTTCGGTCGGCTTGTCCGGTGGGGTGGCATACCGGCCTGCGGTTCGTCGCCCAGTCCTACAGATGGGGAACCCAACCGCACGTCGACCCATCTGTTGACGACCGACCAACGTCGGAGATCTCGCGTAGTAGGAGCTCGGGAGGCGCTGATGGTGGACATGTGCCGTTCGGCCCTTTCGGAGGGGCTTCGACCAGTTGCACGATGAAACAACTTCAACAGGGAGGCGGTTGTGACCCGGATGACTTCAAGGTGGTCAATCTCGGCGTTGACTCTGATCTTTGGCCTTCTACTCGGATTGCTGGCGGTCACCGCCGTGGCGGCGGGAGTCTTCAATGATGACGATGGCAATGTCCACGAGGCGAACATCGAAGCAATTGCAGCGGACGGCATCACCCGGGGCTGCAATCCTCCGATCAATGACCTCTACTGCCCGACTGACCCGGTGACGCGCGGCCAGATGGCAGCTTTCCTGGTACGCGCCATGGGCTACACCGATGATGGAGGCGGCGACAAGTTCGTCGACGACGACAGTTCCGTCTTCGAGGCGGACATCGACCGGTTGGCAGAGGCCGGGGTGACACTGGGGTGTAACCCGCCTGCGAACACCGAGTTCTGCCCGGACGGGTTCGTCACTCGGGGCCAGATGGCAGCTTTCCTGGTACGCGCCATGGGCTACACCGATGATGGAGGCGGCGACAAGTTCGTCGACGACGACGGTTCCGTCTTCGAGGCGGACATCGACCGGTTGGCAGAGGCCGGGGTGACACTGGGGTGCAACCCGCCTGTCAACGACCGGTTCTGCCCGAGCGATCCGGTGCTGCGTGACCAAATGGCCTCCTTCCTGGCCCGCGCCCTCGATCTCGAGTCGATCACCCCTTCTACGACCACGACCACGACCACGACCACGACCGATACCACCATTCCCGCTGACTATCCCCGCTCCGGCGACAGCTGGGAATTCGAGGACTGCGAGACCAACACCGGAACGTGTACCTATTCGGTATCCGCGCATCTCTTGATCGGAAAGCCGTTGCTCCCGACCGCCTACGTTTTCAATCCCGTCTCGCTGAAGACGGAGGAAGTGGCGATGTGGCGCATCAGATGGTTCGATCCGTCCGGAGTTGAGATCCCTGGACCATGGTATGAGCAGACCCTCTACGACTCGGGAACGGCAGGGATCGCGGCACTGAGGGTCAGCATGCCTCTCGACGACCGGGCGCCAGGAGATCACCGGGTCGAGATGTGCCGGCGTGAGTCCCAGTACACCTCCACCTGCGCAGTGACGCTCTTGACGGTCTACTTCCGGGTGGACCCCTGACGCGACGCCAGGAGTTAGCAAGCAAATCAGCCCTCCCACGCGCGCCGTCCCCAGGCAGACGCTTTGCTGAACGCTGCTCTTCGAGCGGACTCGTGGTAGCCTGGCCACCTTCTCGGGCGGACAGGGGCCGGGGAGGAAACCCCAATGCTCACGTCGACCTATCTGTTGTCGACCGACAAGCGTCTGAGATCCCACGTCATCGGAATTCTGGTGGCGCTGATGGTCGTCGCCGGGTCCATGGCCTATGAGGTCCGTCCCGGGGATACCTTGACCGCCATCGCCGCCAATCACGGTGTCACCGTCAAAGCGATTCTCGAGGCGAACGACATCGTCAACCCCGACTTGATCCGGGCGGGCCAGTCGATCGTCATCCCCGGAAAGGACGGCGAGCCGCCCAAGGTCCACGTCGTCGCCGCCGGCGAGACGCTGGCGGAGATCGCCGCCCGGTATGGCTCCAACGCCGCCGCCGTCGCTGCCACCAACGAGCTCTCCAATCCCAACCTGATCCGGATCGGCCAGAAGCTCAAGATCCCGGGAGCAAGTGGATCGACATCTGCGGGCGGCGGGGGCGACTCCGCCACATTCCACGTGGTCCGGGCCGGAGAGACATTGGCCGGGATTGCTTCGCGGTATGGCGTCAGCGTCGAGAAACTGGCCGAGGCCAACGGGATCACCGATCCCTCCCGCATCTACATCGGGACCCGGCTCTCCCTGACCGGCCAGAGTTTCGTGGCCGACAGTACCGACGGCGGCTCCGCCACCTCCCACACCGTCCAGGCCGGGGACACTCTGGGCAGCATCGCCCGCCGCTACGGCATCGATGTGAACGAACTGGCCCGCACCAACGGCATCTCCAACCCCAATCGAATCCAGATCGGCCAGAAACTGACCATCTCCGGCGGGGGCTGGGTGTGCCCGGTGGCGGGGGGCAGCTACGTCAACGATTGGGGCTTCCCTCGCTCGGGCGAGCGCTTTCACCAGGGAACCGACCTCATGGCCCCGCGCGGCACCGAGGTGCTGGCTCCGGTCGGCGGCCAGATCAAGCTGGTCACGGGAACGGTGGGTGGCCTCCAGTTCTATCTCAGTGGAGACGACGGCGTCACCTACATCGGGACACACATGGAAGCCTTCGGTCGCTCCGGGCGGGTCGAGGCCGGCCAGGTGATCGGCTACGTCGGCGACACCGGCAACGCACGGGGCGGGCCCCCCCACCTCCACTTCGAGATGCACCCCGACGACGGCGAGGCGGTCAACCCCTTCCCCACCCTGCAGAAGGCAGGCTGTTAACTCTCAACCGAGCAGACGTTCACGCAGGTAGTCGAGTCGAAGCTCGCCGCCCACCAGCAGCCGGTGGTGGAACTCCTTGAGGTCGAAGCCGTCTTGTTTCTCCAGCTCCTGGCGGATGTCGAGGATCTCGCGCTCGCCGACCTTGTAGGAGATCGCCTGTCCGGGCCAGCCCAGGTACCGCTTGACCTCGCTGACCGCATGGTCTCCGGGCTGGAAGGCGACCCGATCCATGTACTCGACGGCCCGCTCGAACGTCCACGGCTCCCCACCGTGGAGCGGAGCGTGTTCGGGGATGTCGAGGCCGAGGTGCAGGCCGATGTCGACCACCACCCGCACGGCCCGGAACAGCTGGGAGGCGAGCATCCCCAAGCGGTATTCGGGCAACTCGAAGTACCCCAGCTCGTCCATGATCCGCTCGGCGTAGAGCGCCCATCCCTCCCCGTATCCGGGGTACCAGATGAGAAATCGATGGGTCTTGGAGAGGTGTTGGGACTGGTACATCGCCATGCCGACCTGGAGATGATGGCCGGGGAACCCTTCGTGATAGGCAGTCGAGACCTCCTGCCACAGCGGGATCCGGCTCCGCTCTCCCAACGAGTACCAAACCGAACCGGGACGCTCCCAGTCGGCGGAGGGCTGGATGTACCAGGCACCCAGCGCTCCCCCGGGAGGGGCGAGGCTGACGGTGACGGACTGAACCGGCTCGGGAACGTCGAAATGGCTGCCGTGTAGATCGGCCACGGCAGCATCGAGCCGCTCCTGGACGAATGCCGGGAAGTCCTCCCGGTCGACGGCACGATCCGGATCGGACTCCAGGCTCTCGATGACTTCCTCCACCGTGCGGTCGGGTTCGATCTCGGCCGCCACCCTCTGCATCTCTCCTCGTAGCCGGGCTATCTCCTCCCAGCCCCAGGCATAGGTCTCCTCGGGATCGATCACCATCCCCAAAAATGCCTCGGCGGCACGGAGGTAACGCTCCCGTCCCACTCCGTCCCCTTCGACCGCGTGGGGCAGGTATTCGGTACGCAACCAGTCAGCCATCCCCGTCAGGGCCGTCCGTGCTTCTTCAACCGACGACTCCAGCTCGTCGGTGGGGAACCCCAGGGTTCGGGCATGCGAGACCAGGCCGAAGAGACGAGACTCGGGTCCGGCCATGTCCTCGACCTGTTCGATCACCGACTCCACCTGACGGCGGGCGACGACCCTGCCCCGGCGCACTCCCTCGGCCAGCAATTCCTTCCAGCCGTCGAGCGGCTCGCCGATGGCGTTCAGCCGAGCGGCGAGGTTGGACCAGGCCTCAGGGGTGTCGCGGGGCATGATGTCGAGCAGGTCACGAACCACGGTGAACGAGCAGTAGATGTGGCCGAGATCGAGCAGATAGTCGCCGGTCTCGTAGTCCTGGATCAGGGTGTCGAGGAATCCGACCAGGACCACGGCGGCGTGGCGCTGATCGGGCTGGGCATGGTCGAGATGTTCCCCGAATGCTGACCGATAGCGCTCGGCCATCTGCAGGCGGATTTCATGTCCGGCCGGGGACAGGTCGTCCCACAGGTGGTCGGATCCGGCCAATCCCAGGGAGGTGGCGGTCATGGGGCTGATGGCGACCAGATCGTCGATCAGAGCTTCCGAGAGTTCGAAGGGGGTCATGGTTCTCTCCTGTCCGATGAAGCCCCTGCAGACTAACCCGTGTTCGGGTCTGCCAATATTGGCCCCATGACGGATGTGATCCCCGTACGGCCCGAGGAGAAGTTCGACGAGTCCCGGCTGGGTGCCTATCTCGCCGGCCGTCTGGAGGGTGCCGAAGGAGTGCCCGCCGTGCGTCAGTTCGGGGGCGGACGCGCCAACCTGACCTACCTGCTCGACTACGGCGAGATCGAGTACGTTCTGCGGCGGCCGCCGCTGGGAAGGGTGGCGCCCGGCGCCCACGACATGGCCCGGGAGTTCCGGGTGCTGTCGCGGCTCTGGAAGGCCTTTTCGAAAGCGCCCCGGGGATTTCTGCTGTGCGAGGACGAGTCGATCATCGGGGCCCCATTCTTCGTGATGGAACGCAAGCAGGGCGTGGTGGTCCGCGAGACGGTTCCACCCGAGTTCGGGGCCGGCTCCGACCCTGAGATCAATCGGGCCCTGTCGGCGGTGGTGATCGACACCCTGGCCGAATTCCACGCTGTGGATCCGTCCGCCTGCGACCTGGAGGATCTCGGGCGCCCCGAGGGCTTCCTCGACCGCCAGGTGCAGGGATGGCTCCAGCGTTGGGAGGCGGCCCGCCACGCCCCCAATCCGCTCGCCGACGAAGTGGGGCGCTGGCTGGCCGAGACCCGGCCCGAGTCGCTCCCGCCCACCCTGCTCCACAATGACTGGCGTCTCGACAACATGGCGGTGGCAGCCGACGATCCCACCCGGTGCGTGGCCGTCTACGACTGGGACATGGCCACACGCGGAGATCCCCTGTGCGATCCAGGCACCCTGTTCGGATCCTGGCACGATCCCGACGAGATCGACGGCAGAACCCATAGCCTGATGCCGGTGACGGCTCCCGGTTGGATGAGGCGGGACGAGGCCATCTCCCGCTACGCCGACGCCTCCGGCCGAGACGTCGAGTCCATGCCCTGGTACGTCGTCTTCGGGACGTGGAAGCTGGGCGTGGTGCTGGAACAGATCTACATCCGCTACGTGCGCGGGCAGACCAGTGACCCCCGCTTCGCCTCGATGGGGGACGGGGCCGCCAGACTCTTCGAACTGGCGGCCACCCGTCGCCCCTAAGAGCCGAGCGTGGCCTCGACCTCGATCTGTTCCTCGCCGCGCAGGATCTCGAGCGGGACGGGATCGCCCGGCTGGTGAGACCGGACCTGAGCAGCGAGGTCACCGATCCCGCTGACCCGCACGCCGTCGATCGAGAGGATCACGTCACCGATGCGGATCCCCGCCCGCTCTGCGGCCGATCCGGGTTCCACCCCCGTCACCAGGGCGCCGCCAGGCCCGCTCTCGGTATTGGTGCCGCTGATGCCGAGCACGGCCGGTTCGATCGCCTCTCCCGACACGACCGAGCCGGCCAGGTCGTAAGCGACGTCGATCGGAACCGCGAAGCCGACCCCGTCGTTCCCGCCCGATCGCGAGAAGATCGAGACGTTGATCCCGATCACCTCGCCGTCTCGATTGGCGAGAGCGCCACCCGAGTTGCCGGGGTTGATGGCGGCATCGGTCTGGATGAGGGATTGAAACCCGCCCCGGTTGCCCACCGTCTGGTTGAGAGCCGAGATCACGCCGGCGGTGACGGTGGAATCCAGGCCGTAGGGGCTCCCGATTGCCACTGCCATCTGGCCGACCTGGAGGTCGGCATCGAGAGCGAGCGGAGCGGCGGGGAGGTCGGTGGCGTCCACCTCGACCACGGCGATGTCGGTGGGGAGGTCTCCGCCGAGCACCGTGCCCGTGTACTGGCTGCCGTCGGACAGCCGCACTGCGACCTGATCGGATCCGGCCACCACATGGGCGGCGGTGAGGATCAGGCCGTCGGAGTCGTAGATCACACCGCTTCCGAGGCCGGTCGGCGTTTCGATCTGAACCACCGAGGGCAGCAGGGAGTCGGCCACGGCCGCCACGGGCTCCAGTCCGGAATCTACCGTCGGAGCAGCTCCGTCCTCGGGCGCCACGGTGGTCACGGGAGCGGCCTCGGGTTGGGCGACGGGGGACGAGCCCCCGAAGGCCAGCCAGCCCAGGGCGACACCGACCAGCAACGCAGCCACCACCATCAGTGCTGCTCCCCAGCCCCTCCGCTCCTGGTCGGGCGGGTGGGGGCGTCGGGCGGCGGGGGTTACTTCCGGATCGACCGGCGGTATCCGTTCCGTGTCGTGTGTCTCATGCTCGGTGTATGTCATCTCGGAGGACCTCCTGTGATCGCTTCAGCGTACGAATACCGCCTTAAACCTCCTGTTAAGAGTTGGGTCCGCGCCACCGCCGTCGACCTGGATCCGGCGCGACTGCCCAACTCGGCAACCGGCCACGACCTGTTTTGGCCGGCGGGTGTGCCTAGGGTGCTGAGGGGGAGACTTATGGCACCCCGACGGCCAATTCGCGTCAAGGAGGCCATTTCGATGACCAGCCGCAACACAGACAAGGGGCTGAAGTTGCTCTCCGGGGGCAACCCGCAGATTCCCAAGGGTGAAGGCGAGGGCCCGGTGCGTGACTACATCGCCGCCATGCCCGAATGGAAGCGGGCGGTGGGTGAGCGGCTCGACGAACTGATCGTGCGCACCGTCCCCCACGTGCACAAGGCCGTGAAGTGGAATCAGCCGTTCTACGGTCACGAGGGCGAGGGCTGGTTCCTGTCCTTTCGGTGCTACACGAAATACGTGCAGGTGCAGTTCCTGAAGGGCACCTCGCTCGATCCCATGCCGCCCAAGGATTCGAGGCACGACGAGGTTCGCTACCTGGACATCCACGAGGACGACGAGTTCGATGAAGATCAGTTCGTCGCCTGGATCGAACAGGCAAGCAAACTGCCCGGCGAGAAGATGTAACTCCCTCACTCACGGCGACTCGGGCTGGGAAGGAACGAAATCGACCTGAGGCTGGAACCGGCCGTTTGGTGACGCTCGCAGAGGTGTTCGGGTCGAGCCCAGGAGCGGTTCGTACCTTGATGCCAACCTCGTAACGGTCTCGTTACACCCGTCTGTCAACCTGGCAAAGTGGTAGCCATTGATGAGACGTGAGATATCCCTTTGGGCTTGGTTCGGACTGGTAGTGCTGGCCACCCTGCTGATGGTGGGCAGTGGTGGTTGGACTCCTCCAAGAAATGACCCGGCCGGCCTTACTTATGTAGGCGTGTGGGTGGCCCCCGCGCTATTCACAGGTTTGGGTGTGGTGATCGCAACTCGACAGCCGGGCAATCGGGTTGCCCGTCTCTTTCTGATCGTTGGACTATCGCTGCTGTTGAGTGTGTGGGCCGACCTGAAGTTGTCACTTGTCGCTCCCGAGCAGGTATCGGCGTCGCACGCCTTGGCAGTCATCTGGTACAACACCTGGTTCATCGCCGGTTTCATGGTTCCGGTTCTGCTACTCATGTTCCTGTTCCCGTCTGGGAAGTTCCTGACAAAACGCTGGTCATGGGCCGGTTGGGCGGCCGGACTGGCTGTCATCACAGCACTCTTCGCGGAGTCATTTGTCGAACGACTGAGCCCTCACTTCGGTCCCGACATTGATGCCTGGACGATTCCCAATCCAATCGGGTTTCTGGACACGGGAACGATGGAACACCCACCGTACGTGTTCATCCTTGGCGCTTCCGTGCTCTCGCTCGCGTTTGGAGCCGTGGCCGCGCTCGTCGTGCGATATACACGGTCATCTGCTCTGGTGAGAGCCCAAATTCGCTGGGTCGTCTACGCCCTGTGTCTCTTCGTGGTTATTGGGCTTACGTCCACGACGCTGGGCATCTACGGGCTCGGGCTGGTGATCAGCATGATGTTGATCCCGGTATCAGTGTCGGTCGCGATAAGTAGATACAAGCTGTTCGAAATCGATCGACTGATCTCCCGCACCGTCTCCTACACCATCGTGGTCGGACTGCTGGCACTGGTGTTCACCACAGGCGTCGCCTGGATGCAGTCCATCCTCGGAATCGAAGACGACGCACTGCTCGTGGCCGCATCCACCCTCGCCGTTGCCGCCCTCTTCAACCCACTGCGAAAACGAGTTCAGCATCACGTGGATCGCCGATTCAACCGAGCCGCTTATCAAGTCGAAGAGATAAAAGGACAGTTCTCCATCCGACTCCATGAATCACTCGACGTCGACGAACTCAGCAAACTCCTGATACAGACCACCACCGAATCACTCCAACCTGAAGCCGCAGGGATCTGGCTCAACCCCGAATACTCTGACACCGCCCACAACCGGCGATCCTGAGCTGCTCCCAGCGGCTCGTCGTTGACGAACCTGCATGCATCACCGGGACTTCGTTGTGCCACATCCGGGCTCATGGGGTACCGGGTCAGTTACGGGTCGAATCACCGTTGGCGGCCGGGAGCCAGATCACCATGGTGGTGCCACCTTCTTCCCCCCGATGGGCGGCCAGCCTGCCGCCGTGAGCGTCCACGATCTGATGGACGATGGCGAGGCCCAGACCGCCCCCGGTCTTCTCCGCCACGATGGCGGGATCGATCCCTTCCCCCTCGTCGGCCACCGCTACCCAGGACCAGCCATCCCTCGACCCCGACGCGATGACCACCTTTCCGCCGGATGGGGAGGCCTTGAGGGCGTTGTCGGCCAGATTGGTGATGGCCCGGTGGATGGCCTCGGGGGCGCCTTCCACCACCGCCGGCAGCGGGTTGGCCTCGACCGTGACACCCATCTCGGCACCTCGTGGGGTCAGTTCGTTGGCCGACTCCGAAACCAGATCGGCGAGATCGACGGTGAGCCGGGCCGCCGCCCGGGCCTCGAAGCGGGCAGCGGCGAGGAGGTCGTCGATCATCCCCGACATCCGCTCGGCGTTGCGGGTGACGACGTCGCCTGCCTCGCGCCATTCCTCCACAGTGGCCGAGGGATCGTCGGCGAGCACGTCGATGTTGGAGCGAATCACGGCGAGCGGGGTGCGGAGGTCGTGGGAGGTATCGGCGAGAAACCGGCGCTGGGTCCGGAAGGCGGCATCGAGACGATCCAGCATCTGGTCGAAGGTGTCGGCCAGTTGACCGAGTTCGTCGTCGGGTCCGCGGTGGTCGATACGCCGGGAAAGGTCGGAAGCCTGGATGTCGCGGGCCACCGCAGTCATGGCCGCCACCGGTCGCAGCGCCCGCCCCGCGATAACCCAGCCCACCACCAGGCTGAGCAGGAACAAGACACCAAGCCCGATCAGGACATAGTCGGCCAGCCGCTCCAGCGCGATCTTGGTGATGGCCTGCTCCATCGCCCGCACCCGGTCGACCCCCACCTGTTCCACCACCACCAGCTGGCCGTTGACGACCGCCGCGAACCGGTCGGAGATGAGCGGGACTTCGCGCAGGTTCTGGCGGACGAAGTAATAGATCACGCCCAGGATCGCCGCCCCCAGTCCGAAAACGACCGAGGAATAGAGGATCGACAGCCGAAACCGAATCGAGCGGAAGAAGGAGCTCATCGGTCCACCAGCCGGTAGCCTCGACCCGGGATCGTCTCGATCACCGAAGGGTCGGCCAGCTTCCGGCGCAGGTTGGAGATCGTGACGCGAACGACGTTGGTGAAGGGGTCGACCATCTCGTCCCACACATGCTCGAGCAGGGTCTCCTGAGAGAGAACCATGCCGGGGTGGGCCATGAAGTAGTGGAGAAGGGCGAACTCCTTCGCCGTGAGATCGAGAGGATTGCCTCCCTGGCTCGCCTCGAAGCGAGCCGGATCCAGCCGCAGGTCGCCCGAGGTCAGGACCGGGCTCCCCACTTCGTCACGGCGCAGAAGGGCGCGTACCCGAGCGGCCAGCTCGGCGAATGCGAACGGCTTGACCAGGTAGTCGTCGGCGCCTGAGTCCAGCCCCCGCACCCGGTCCTCGACCTCGTCTCGAGCCGTCAGCATCAACACCCGCGGACGCTCTTCCCCGAAGAAGGGGACATCGCCCTGGACGACTCCCGCGCAGATGTCGATCCCGGCCCCATCGGGGAGGTTCCAGTCCAGCATCAGCAGGTCGTATTCGGTCGAAGCGATCTTCACCTCCGCGTCCCGGCGGGTGGCGGAGACGTCAACCGCGTAGCCCTGGCGTCGCAGTCCACGCGCCACCGCCGAGGCCAATTCGGCCTCGTCTTCGACCAACAACAACCGCATCGGCTCCACGGTATCGCAGGGCGCGTAACGGAGTCATAAACGGGTCTACCTGTTGGCGTCAGGGCGGTAATGGGTGGTGGGTGGTGGGTC
>DATHVR010000051.1:0-14754 GCA_035461175.1 Acidimicrobiia bacterium
TTCATGCGCGACCTCCGGGTGCTGCGCCAGTGGGCCGGCGTGTGCGACATCTCCCCCGACGCTTCTCCGATAATGAGTTCCACTCCGGTCGAGGGCTTCTACGTCACCACCGGTTGGGGCACCTGGGGCTTCAAGGCGATCCCCGCCGGGGGGGAGCAGATGGCCGAACTGATCGCCACCGGTCGCACTCCCGAACTGATCGCCCCGTTCTCGTACGATCGCTTCGCCCGTGACCGGATCATGGCCGACGCCGGCTCGGCGGGAACCCAATGATGACCCGCTTGATTCCCTGTCAGAACTGCGGAGCCCGCCCGGTAGAGGAGTTCCTGTACGGAGAGATCCCCCAGGTTCCGGACACGCTCACCGATCCGGCCCAACGAGACCTCGACCGGGTGTACATGCGCTCCAACCCCACCGACGAGGCCCGAGAGGCGTGGTTCCACGCCTCCGGCTGCCGGCGCTGGTCGTATCTTCGCCGCCATCGCACCAGCGGCGAGTGGCGGTGAGGCGGCCGGCCGGTCCGGCTGCCACCCTGACGGCGGTGTGCAGCGGCCTCGCCCTGGCCGCTCTCCCGGTCTTCCTGGTGGGTGGACTGGCGGTTCAGATCAGGGCCGACCTCGGCTTCTCCGAGACCCGGCTGGGAGCGGCCGTGGCCGGCACCTTCTTGATCGGCGCGATCACCGGTCCGATGGGAGGACGACTTTCCGACCGAATCGGCGCCCACCGCTCGGTCCTGATCGGTGCCGGCCTGAGTTCGGCCGCCTTGATCGGGATCGCGCTGGTGGCGGACACCTGGGGATGGCTGGCCCTGTTTCTCGCCCTGGCGGGCCTCTCCTTCGCCTTCGTCGACCCGGGGCTCGCCATCCTGATCTCCAACTCGGTTCGTCCCGCCGCCCACGGCCTCGCCTTCGGGATCAAAGAGGCCTCGATCCCGGCCGCCACCCTCGCCGCCGGGCTGGCCGTGCCCGCCATCGCCCTCACTCTGGGCTGGAGATGGGCGTTCGCCATCGGCCTGCTCCCGCTGGGGATACTGTTGGCTCTCCTCCCGCAGTTGGGGAGGGGCAAGCAGGAGTCCGCCGCCGGGCCGACACCGGTGGTCGAACCGAGAACCCCCCCACCCCGGCGCAGTGTCGTTCAGGTGGCGGTGGCGGCGTCGTTCGCCTCCACCGCCGCCAGCGGGATCGGGGTGTTTCTGACCGAAAGTGCCGTCGCCATGGGCATATCCCCTGGAGGGGCAGGCTGGCTGCTGGCCAGCGGGAGCCTGGCCGGCATCATTACCCGGGTCGCCACCGGAATCCGGGCCGATCGCAGCGGTGGACCCCAACTGGGGGTCATCGCCGCCATGATGGGAGTGGGAGCGATGGCGATGGCGATGGCCGGGGGCGGCAATCCGGTCCTGCTGACGATCGGCACCCTGGGCGCCTTCTCGGCCGGATGGGGCTGGAGCGGTCTGCTGTTCCTCTCCCTGATTCGCTCCAGCCCGAGCTCGCCAGGGGCGATCGCCGGGATCGGACTGGCCGGACTGGCGGTGGGCAACGCCCTCGGTCCGCTCGCCTTCGGGGCCACGGCCGAGAACTTCTCCTTCGCAGTGGCGTGGCTGGCGGCGGGTGGAATGGCCGCCATCGGCGCCCTCCTCATGCGCGGCGCCCGGGCCGGTTTCGGCGGCTGACGGTCAGAGAGCCGGGGCGACCTCGTTGGCCAGCGTCGCCATAAGCTCGACCTGCCGCTCGTAGGCGAGGGTGGGAAAGTAGCTGCGGGCCACGAAGTCGACCGGTACTCCGGCCCGGTCGCGCAGGTCGGTCAGGGATCGGACGATCTCGTCGGGGGTGCCGGCGAAGGTGGTGCGGGATTGGAGCTTGGCGCGATCTTCCTCACTCATCTCCGGGGGAGGAGGCGGGGGCCCGGGGCGGCGACTCGACTCGTCCATGTCGGTGTACTTCCACGTCATGTGCCAGACATGGTCCGTGTACTCCTCCCAGGCCACCTCCTCCGATTCGCCCGGCAGCATCACGGAATAGTGGATGAATCGGAAGTCGGACATATCCCGACCGGCCCGCTCGTGTTCGTCCCGGACCCACTCGACCTGTTGCAGAAACCGGTGGGCGGGGGCGTTCGAAAAGATCCCGTCGGCGAGTCGGGCGGCGCGGCGTATGGCAGGCTCGGCACCGCCGCCGATCACGATCGGGACGGGATCGGAAGGTATCGGCCTTACCGCCAACTCGGGGAGGTCGTAGACGGCGCCCTGGTGCCGGAAGGGTTCCCCGCTCCACGCCTTCGGAAGTATCTCCAGGATTTCACTCATCGCCGCTCCCCGGTGGGCGATGTTCGCTCCCAGTCCCCGGAACTCGGCCTCCACCCAACCGAGTCCGAGGCCGAGGGTCAGACGCCCGCCCGCCAACAGGCTGACGGTGGCGGCGTCCTCGGCCAGTCGCAGCGGATGATGGAGGGGAGCCAGCACCACGCCGGTGCCGATCTCGATCGAGGAGGTCCGCGCCGCCATCGCCGCCGACACGGCCAGCAGCGAGGGCATGTAGCCGTCGTCGACGAAGTGGTGCTCGGTGGTCCAGATCGAGGAGAACCCGAGCCGTTCGGCCTCTTCGGTGAGTGTGATGGTCTGGTCGTAGGCGTCTGACCAGTTGTTCTCACCAGGGCCCACCTGGGCGCTGAGTAAGCCGAATCCGAGTCCCATCTTCTCCTCTTTTCCTAGTCGGGGTGGAGGATACGGTGCCGGAACGAAGAAAGAGAGGGCGCTCCGTGAGGGGCGCCCTCTCAATTGGGAACTTGGATCGTCTGCGTCCGGATCAGAACACCAGAAGCAGGATCAGAATGATGAGAACCAGGGTTCCAATTCCGATATACATGCGCGCTCCTTTCGGGGTCCTGGCCTCTCATCTACCCGCCGCTTCTCCTTCCAAACCCGGGTTTGGGTCCGGCGCCCAGGGGGTAATCCCGGGGGACCAAACGAGAGGAGAGCGATGGAATGCCAGCACCAGGCGTGCACCTGCACCGTCGATGACGGCCAGTTCTGTTCCGAGGCGTGTCGAAACGCCGACCCCCTAGTCACCGGGGTCTGCGACTGCGGGCATGAGGGATGCGGCGCCGTAGTCCCGATGGAGAACGACGGGCCGGCCGTACTGCCCCACGAGGCCTGATAACTGAAAGTACTAAGTCCCCTGTTTGGACCGATCCGTATCGGGTAAAGGGGAAAACACAAGGAGGAACAATGCGACAGGACAGCCTGACGATACGTGGATCGAGATTGATCTCCAGTCGCCGCCGGCCGGCGGCCACCGATGCCCGCCGGGTGTGCGGGGACGCTTCATGCGAGACAATCCTCAGCCGGTACAACCAGCACGACATGTGCCACCGGCACCGGCCAGTTACTTTTCCCCGGGTCCGGGGCGTGGTGGCCGGCAGCTGACCTGCGACCGTCTGCTAATTCACCAGTAGCCCGGGCTCTCGGCCCGGGCTACTTCTGTTTGGCGATGAAGCTGAACTCGCCATCGGTCTCGAGGATTCCATACTCCAGTTGGGCCAAGTCGCCGTAGCCCTGCAACCTCGCGGCCTCCTTCAGGTCCTCCAGGCTGAGACGTTCCTCGACGAGACGGCGGTCCAGCGGCTCGCCCCGGCGCAGCACCACCACCGGCTCGCCCCGCACCACTCCGGCGACCGAGGGAGACCGCCGGGCGACAGCGTCGGAGATGAGCGTCCAACCGACGAATACGCTCACCGCCAAGGCAGCACCCGTGATCGACATGTCTTCTTGGGTGACGGCCTGCTGCACGAAGTCGCCCATCACCACGATCATGATCATCTCCAACGGGGTCAGCTCGGCCAGGGACCGCTTGCCGGTGCCGCGCATGACCAACCACATGAACCAGTAGATGACGGTCGCCCGAATCAGAATCTCCACGACACCAACCTCCTCATGGCATGACCCAGGTCGTGAATTCGGCTACCACGGCCGGTTCGTCCCCTAACAGAGCCACCGATCCGTGCTGACGGCGCGCCTGCACCGCCGGCTCCAGCCGGGCGTCGAGATCCACGGCCAGCTCTCGTGCGCCGGCGGGAATCTCGAAGGTCCACTCCACCCCCCGGTTGTCGGCGAAGGCGGAGGCCGGGGCAGGATCGAGGCCGTTCTCGTCGAAGATCGAGAGATACTCCGCGTCGACCCGGAGCGTCACCGTGGCAGGCAGGGCCTCGCCGTCGAGGCGGGTCAGGTTCACGCCGAACGGGGTGGCCAAACCCGGGCGGGTGACGGCAGCGTGGCGCACCTCGAGCCGATAACCCCCTCCCTCCGCGGCGGTGGTGGTCGTCGTGACTCCCAGCAGACCGAACAGGGCGGCCAAGACCAGGACTCCGACCAGACCCAGAATCAGGGCATGGAGGACCCGGTCGGAGCGGCTCCTGCCCTCGTGCTCCTCGGGAACGGTCGAGATACGCGGCGGCACCCGGACTCCTTACCCCGTGGCCGAGCGCTCCAATCGGCGATGTTTGCCGGGACACAGACCGGGTATGGCCGGGCCATGACCAAATACGGCATGACCCTTTCCAGTGAAGAGCACCCGCCCCAGAAACTCGTCGATCTGGCGGTGGCAGCCGAGGAGGCGGGCTTCGACTTCGTGTCGATCTCCGACCACTTCCACCCCTGGATCGGCGAGCAGGGACACAGCCCCTTCGTCTGGTCGATCCTGGGGGCGATCTCCCAGCAGACCGAGAACCTCGAGGTCGGGGTCGGAGTCACCGCCCCGATCATGCGCATGCATCCGGCCATCAACGCCCACGCCGTCGCCACCACCGCCTCACTGCTCGAGGGCCGTTTCACATGGGGAGTGGGCACCGGAGAGTCCCTCAACGAGCACATCCTGGGCGACCGCTGGCCTCCGGCCGAGGTGCGCATGGAGATGCTCGAGGAGGCGATCGAGGTGATCCGGAGACTGTGGGACGAGGAGAGCGTCACCCATCGCGGCAAGCACTACACCGTCGAGGACGCCCGCATCTTCGACAAGCCCGCCACCTTGCCGCCCATCGTGGTCTCGGCGTTCGGTCCGGAGGCAGCCGCCCTGGCGGCCCGGATCGGTGACGGCCTGTGGACGACCGGTACGAAAGAGGACGTGATCGAGACCTTCCGCGACGAGGGCGGGTCGGGGCCGATCTGGAGCCAGCTGACCCTGTGTTGGGATCCCGATCGTGAGACCGCCATCGAGCGCGCCCACCGGATCTGGCCCAACACCGGCCTCACCGGACAACTCGCCCAGGACCTGAGGACCGTGGAGCACTTCGAACAAGCGGTGAAGATGGTCCGTCCCGACGACATCGGCGAGTCGATGCCGTGCGGTCCCGACCCCGCTCCGGTCCTCGAGTCGATCACCCAGTTCCGCGATCTCGGGATCGACTACATCTACCTCCACCAGATCGGTGATCCTGCCGACGGCTTTCTCGAGTTCTGGAGCGACGAGATCCGACCGGAGGTGTAGGCGGGAGCCACCGCCCCCGGTCGCTCCCCCGCCGGCGGACGTCCATACTCGCGCCGAATGGACTTCACCGAGCTGATGATCCGCTTCGGCACCGCCCTCGGCGCCGGGCTCCTGGTCGGCCTGCAGCGCCAGCACGCCAAGCTGCAGGAAGCCGACGACCTTTTCGCCGGAACCCGCACTTTCGCCCTCATCGCATTGCTGGGGGCGATGAGCGCCTATGTCGCCGACAAGATGGGGGCTCCCCTCGTCTTCATCGCCGTGCTGGTGGTGCTGGGCGCTTACGTGGGCATCGGCTATGCCCGCGGCATCGGGGCCGGAGACATCGGCCTGACCACCGAGATCGCCGCCCTCCTCACCTATCTGGTCGGGGCGATCGCCGCGGCCGGTGAACTCACCATCGCCGCCGCCTCGGCGGTGGGGATCACCACGCTGCTGGCGCTCAAACCCTGGACCGAGCGACTGGTGCAGTCGATCGACGCCGAGGACCTCCAGGCCACTCTCCGCTTCGCCGTCGTGGCTGCCCTGGTCCTCCCTCTGCTGCCGAACGAGCCGTTGGGTCCGGCACCCTGGGATGCGGCCAGCCCGTTCCAGGTCGGCCTCATGGTCGTCTTCATATCCGGTCTTTCCTTCCTGGGCTACGCCCTGATCAAGGTGGTCGGAGCCCGGCGCGGGGTGGGGCTGACCGGGATACTGGGCGGATTGGTCTCCTCCACCGCCGTCACGCTCACGATCGCCGAGCGCAGCCGGGAGGCCGTCGAGCTGCTCCGGATCCTGGGCATGACCGTGATGTTGGCCTGGTCGATCATGTATGGACGGGTCCTGGTGGAAGTCGTGGTCGTCAACCGTGACCTTTTGAGCGAGGTGGTGATCCCCATCGCGACGGGAGGGCTGATCCTGATCGCCTGGGCCGCGAGCATCTACTGGCAGGACCGCCACGGCCGGGATCCGGCCAGCGGCACCGCCGAGTTCGCCAACCCGTTTCGCCTCAAGCCTGCCATCCAGTTCGGACTCCTCTACGGCGTGGTGCTGGTCGGCTCCAAAGCCGCCT
Source organism: Acidimicrobiia bacterium (assembly GCA_035461175.1). Classification (GTDB taxonomy): domain Bacteria; phylum Actinomycetota; class Acidimicrobiia; order Spongiisociales; family ZC4RG35; genus DATHVR01. The sequence goes on from DATHVR010000051.1 coordinate 6,526, forward strand.
CGATGTACCTCGGGTCGACCGGGGTCTACACCGGTGCCGTCATCGCCGGGATCGCCGACGTGGACGCAATCACGCTGTCGATGGCCGAGCTCAGCCGCGGCGACGGCTCGGTCTCCCCCGACACCGCCGCCAACGCCATCGTCATCGCCGCCGCCACCAACACTCTGGTGAAGGGGGCGATGATCTGGTTCCTGGGCAATCACCGGTTGCGTCGGTTGATCGGACCGGTGGTCATAGCCACGGTGATCGTCACCCTCGCCCTGACCTTCGTCACCTGATTCCGGAGGATCCGCCGATGGACCTACGGCGTGCCGTCGGATCGACTTGTAGTTTGGGCGGCATGATCCTGGCATTCTTCATCGAATGCTCCTGTCCTCCCGACCGGAGGGCGGCCACGGTGGGCGGGGGCGATTTCGCAAGCGTCGAGGACTTCTTCGACAGCTATCAACTGACGCATATCGAATGCCAGTCCTGTAACACCTACTACCAGCTCATCGGCTACATCGATGAGGATGGAGTCGAAAAGCGGGTCGCCCGCCACGACGAGGCGGAGACGTCGCCCCGCCAGCGCCTGCGGTCGTCGTTCCGGCCGCGGCATCTGGGTTAGGCGAGTCTCCTCAACCGCTGCGACTTCCGCCGCTGCGGGAGGGACGGAAACCGACCCGGCTGTGGGGTTGGACGGGTGGCCGGGGTCGCGGATCACCGCGTGGATGCACCTTTCCCCTGGGTTTTATGTCCTCGTGGTGGTCGGTACGCCAGGGCTGATCACGGTCCGGGCGCTTGGTGGCGTGGGTCATCACAACCTCCTTCAACCGCAAGCCTGGGGCAGGTGGCGACGAGCCAATAGGGCCGTTCGTCAGGTTTCGGGTCCGGCCCATGCGTCGGGACCGAAGGGCGGCCGGGTCCGGGTGGACAGGCGCTCCCACACGTCGACACCGGCCTCTACCTCGAGGAACCCGTAGGGATAGGTGGGGATGCCGGGGGCGCTGGCCGCGTTCAAGTCCGACATCTCGGCTCGGGTCAGGTCCCATTCCAGGGCGCCCAGGTTCTCCTCGAGCTGGTCGACGGTGCGGCACCCGAGCAAGACCGAACTCACCCCGGGCCGGGCGCGGAGCCAGTTGAGGGCAACCTGGCTCATCGGCACGTCCCGGGAGGCGGCTATGTCTTCGATGGCGTCGAGCACCTGCCATGTGAGCGGGTTGTCGCGCACGTCGTACGCCTCCACCCCCCGGCGGGGATCCTCGCCCAGGCGGGTGGAGCCGGTCGGCCGTTCCTCGCGTCGGTACTTGCCCGTCAGCCACCCACCACCGAGCGGAGACCAGGGCAGGACCCCGAGGTTCTGTTCCAGGCACAGCGGCAGGAGGTCGAACTCGACTTCCCGGCTGATGAGGTTGTAGAGCGGCTGGAGGGAACGGATCGGCGCCCAGCCGTGGACCCGGCCCACCTGGAGGGCCCGCTCCAGTTGCCAGGCCAGGAAGTTGGACACGCCGATCGTCCGCACCTTCCCCTGTTGCACGAATTCATCCAGCGTTTCCAGCGTCTCTTCGATCGGGGTGTCGGGATCCCAGGCGTGGATCTGATATAGGTCGACTGTCTCGACCCCGAGCCGGCGCAGACTGGCCTCGAGCGCCCGGCGCAGATGATCACGGCCGGCGCCCCGGTCGGCTGGATCGTCACTCATCGGGAATCTGCCCTTGGTGGCGATCACGACCTCCTTGGAGCGGTTGGCGGCCAGCCAGCGACCGATGATCGTCTCCGACTCTCCCCGGCTGTAGACATCGGCGGTATCGATCAGGGTCCCACCCGCAGCGACGAAGCGGTCGAGCATGGCGTGGGAGGTGGCCTGGTCCGATTCGGCGCCGAAGGTCATGGTGCCGAGGCCGAACACCGAAACTGCCAGGTCGGACTCGCCCAGAGTGCGCTGTTGCATACCCGCGAGCCTATGTCGGGCAGGTCGTTACCGGGCGAGGAACTCGACCACCGCCCGGGTGATGGCACCTGCGATCCCAGCCTGGTGATTGGGATCGGTGAGCAGGGCAGCATCGGCCGGGTTGCGCATGTTCCCTGCTTCCAGGAAGACGATGGGGACATCGGAGAGGTTGAGCCCGCCCAGGTCGTCACGAACAGAGAAACCGTCCTGGCCGATGTAGTCGGCCACGGGCAGATCCGTATCGCGCATGGCGCGGTGGAGAGCGCGGGCGAGATTGGCCGACGCCGCGGCGATGTCGTCGGTCAATCCGGCCACACTCTTGGGATGGATGACGTGGAAACCACTACCCGCTTCGGGTCCGCCGTCGGCGTGGATCGAAATGACGGCGTCGGCGCCGGCTTCGTTTCCGATCCGGGCCCGTTCGTCGATGCAGGGCCCCCAGCCATCGTTGTCGGGGCGGGTGAGGACGACCGTGGCTCCTAGTTCTTCCAGAGCGGCCCGGGCCTTCTGTGCCACTTCCCAGTTGAAGCGGGGCTCGGGAAAGCCGTCGCTGGTGGCGGTACCGGTGGTGTTGCACGCTTTGGTTCCGGTGCCGATGTCGACGAGGCGGTTGATCTCATCGGGATGGGCGTGGTTGCGGCCGTTGTGGCCGGGGTCGAGGACCACGACCCGGCCCGCCAGCACGTCGTTCGACCCGACGGTGGTGCCGGGAGCGGGCAGGGTGGTGGTGGGGGTGGTGGTCGTGGTGGTGGGGGTGGGGGTGGTCGTGGTGGTGGGGGTGGTCGTGGTGGCGGTCGCGGTGGTGGGAATGGTCGTGGTCGAGGCGGTGGTCGGGGGGGCGACGGTGGTGACAGGCGACGTGGCGGTGGTGGATGTGGGGGCGAGGGCGGTGGTCGGCGTCGCCGAGGCGCCCGAACACGCCGTCACGAACAGGAGCAGGAGCGTTGCCGCCCCGAACCGAAGACCCATGATGGCGAAACTCTACGCCACCGGAGTCCGCCCTAGAACGTCGCGCCGGCCGGCGCGGTCAGGCGACGTCGTCGAGCCATTCCACCAGATGACCGATCACCTCATCCCGATTCGACTCGTTCAGGAGTTCGTGACGGGCGCCGGGATAGATGTGGATGGTGAGACTGGTCGTGGGCATCCCCTCGACCGCCTGTCGGGACCGCTCGTAGGGAACGAAGGGGTCGTCGGTCCCGTGGAGGAACAGAACCGGCATCGTGATTCTGACGATGTCCTCCTGAAACCGGTCGAGGGCGACCACTTCCGCCTCGAGCAGCTCCCGCTTGTACTGGCCGTGGTAGACCAGGGGGTCGGCGGCATACTGCTCGCCGGCGGCGGGATCCCGGGACAGGGCCGCGGGATCGAAGGGGACGTAGGGGAGTTCGGGCCGCCCAAGCACTTCCCGGGCCCAGCTCCAATCTCCGATGACGGCGCCGATGAAGGCAACGCCCGCCACGTCTTCGGGCCAGCGCTGGCAGAAGCGAGCGGCTAGGAGGCCACCCATCGAATGACCTACCAGCAACAGGGGACGTCCCGGATGGTCGGAGCGGGCGATACCCGCCAGACGGTGGAGGTCTTCCACCACCGACTCGAAGTCGGTGATCGAGGCCCGCTCGCCCTCGGAGCGGCCGTGGCCCTGGTGATCGGGGGCGTACACCACCGCCCCCGATTCGGTGAACCGGTCGGCGACGTGGGCGTAACGACCCCCGTGCTCGGCATAGCCGTGGAGGATGAGGACGATTCGACGCGGCTCCTCCTCGGGATCCCAGCGTCGATAGAAGACGCCACCCCCGGTTCCCTGGAACTCGCCCGCGTAGGACGGAGACTCCGTCACTGTCCTAGGCCGGTGTCCTCGCCCGTCGATGTTCGATTCGGGCGTCGCTGCCCGGAAACACAAGAGCTTCGTGCTCGTCGTCGGACCATCTGACCAGATACGGAGGCTCTCCGTGCTCACCCCGTACCTCGAGAATGAGAGCGCTGCGCTTCACCTCGCCCACTCGATGGCCCTCGACCACCAGTCGATCGCCGACCTTGGCCTTCATTCGACCTCCTTCTACTCCCCCAGCATGACTCCCGCGGAGGGGCGCGGAAAGGGGCGAAGGACCCGGATGTGACGGTTGGTGGCCGTGGAGTCAGTCCCCGGCGGGGGGCTGGCTTGGAGTGGCGGGGTCGTCGACGACGCGGCGGTGGAGTCGGAAGGTCTCCTCGCCACTGCGACTCTCGTCGACGAAGGCAAGAAACTCGGCCGCGAGTTCTGCGAACCGGCTCCGGTCGGCGTGCGCCGCACTCCGCAAGTCGAAGTCGGGCCCTCGCCGGCGCCACGACCAGACCTGATAGAGGTCGCAGCGTGGGTCCTCGGCCCAGATCGGGAGGAAGGTCCCCAGATAGGTGAGCCCGGGCGGGGTCGCCTCGTCAAAGGCGGCTTCCTTCTCCGCCAGCCATTCCTTCACTTCCTCGACCCGACCCGGCTTCACGAAGAAGCCCCATTCGTACATCAGAGACGTGGCCAACCCCTTCCGTTGACCCCACCGTATCGCGGGCGGCCGGGGAATGCCGGGCCGGCACCCGATCTCGACGGGACCGGCTAGGAGAGGAGGTCCTTCATCTGGCGCTGGATCAGGTGCGTCGCTCGTTTCGGTGCCACCCGCTTGAGGAGGCTCATCATCTTGGAGTCGCGTCCGACGTGGATGTAGAGCTGGTCGTCCTCGATGCCGTCGAGGATGATTCTGCCCGCCTCCTCGGCCGAGGTCGTGCGGTGCGACGACCCGTCTCCTGAGGCGACCTCGATCGTCACTCCGGAGTTGGCGGTGATCTCGGTAGCCACCGCTCCGGGCATGATCACCGACACCCCCACCGTCGTCTCGAGGAGTTCGGCGTATAGACCCTCGGTCATGAGCTTGACGGCCGCCTTGGTGGCACCGTAGATGGTCTGACCCGGCACGGGCAGGAAGCCGCCCATGCTGGAGACGTTGGCGAGGTGCGCCACCGGGCGCTGCACCAGGCCGGGCAGAAACGCCTTGACGACGTGGATCGTCCCCCACAGGTTGATGTTGACTACCCGCTCGATGGCGTCGTAGTCGAGGTCCTTCATCACCACGAAGGGCTGGATGATCCCGGCGACGTTGACCACCCCGTCCGGGGCACCGAGGGATTCCGTCACCTGGGGAGGCAGGGCCTCGATGGCTTCCCGGTCGGTGATGTCGGCCACGAAGATGGCCAGCCGGTCGCCGGCTGCGGCCAACTCTGCGGTCTCGTCGAGTCCGGCCCGGCTGATGTCGACGGCCGCCACTCTCGCCCCCCGGCGCAGGGCTTCGAGTACCACCTGGCGACCGATCCCGTTGGCTCCGCCGGTGACCACGATGACCTTGTTTGCAACTTTCATGTTGCCCCCTTCGAAGCGTTGAGTATCGTCATCCAGCGTATCGACGCTCCGTCCGGTATTAGAAGGGGCGAACGTCCCTCTTCGCTCTATCCGAACGCCAGCCAGGCGACCAGTCCCGCCTGGGCGAGGTGGTAGGTGATCATGACCGTGACCGGGCCCCATCGGGTGGAGGCCAGGAACCGGTCCCAGGCCAGGACCGAGTCGGAGATGAAGAACAGCAGGGCGCCGCCTGCTGCCCATGCCGACCCGGTGGCGAACGCCGCCACCACCATTGCCGAGATGACCGCGACGTAGGCGATCACCGGTCCCACCAGCTGGGGCGAGTCGCCTCCTCGCACCGCCCCCACGATCCGCCGCCCGACCAGGCCGAAGGCGGCCACCACCACGCCGATCCCCACCGCTGCCGCCCACCATTCGACGGGCACGAGGACCAGGCCGACGATGTAGGCGATGTGGGCGAGCAGGAACGAAGCCAGTCCGGCCACGAACCACCGCTCATCCAAAAGCAGGAACACGTCGCCCGCCAGAGACAGAGCCAGGCCCGCCACGAAGATGGTGCGGATCCCGGGGTCGAAAGGCTCCAGCACGATTGCCACCGCGATCAAGGCCAGCAGCGCTCCGGGCTTGGTGATGGAACGGATCGAGTCCTGACGGCGCCACACCGCCACCCAGTCGGCGAGAGCCAGCAGCGCAAAGACAAGCCACGCCCAACCAGTCACACCTTCACCCCGCTTCATCCGCCTGAGCGAAGCGAAGGTGAAGGTCCTCCGCATCCCAGGCCGCCGTCGCCGCCAGATACGAGAGCGAGTTGAAGGCGGCGTGGGTGGCCCAGGGCGCTGCCAGATTCCCGGAACCGGTCCGCACCCACACGAACCCCAGCCCCGATACCGCCGACGCCACGACCCCCGCCGCCACCAGCCCCGCCCGCCGGGCCGGGCCGGCGCTGGAGCCGGCCCCGACCAGGGTCTGGTGGGTGGGGATGATGTGCCACAGACCGAAGAGTGCCGACGACGCCAGCGAGGCCCGCAGGGTGGAAGCACCCCCCTGGCGCCACATCCCGTACACCACGCCCCGGAACGCCACCTCTTCGAAGAGGGCGGTGCCGACCGGGAAGCGAACCGCGGCTCGATACCACCTTCGTCTGCGGTCGTGTCCCCGAGCGCGGTTATCCAGGAACAGGCGACGGGTGGCGGGAATCCGGCTCAGGGCGGCGACCACGATGGCGGAGCCCGCCATCCCCGCTCCGCTCCAGGCGAGCCCATTTCGACCGGCTCCCAGTCCGAGGTCCTGCCAGCTGCAACCGTCGCGACGGGCCAGGCCCACCAGTCCGGCGCTCACGACCAGGTTGCCCGGCACGTACCAGCCGGCGGGGAGAGCCCGGTTCTGGATGAGGTTGTAGATCCCGATAACGGCCGCAGCCGCATACCGGGCCGGCAGGCGCATGCCGACCATCTTCGCAGGTGGCGGAACTCGCTACTTCACGTTGAACTGGCGGCGGCGGAAGGTCACCAGCGCCAGGATCAGCCCGATCACGGCGAGCGCCAGAAGGATCAGGAACGGAGTGGGTTCGAACTGCTCCAACGGCATGTAGGCCGGATGCGAGAACGGGGACACGTTGTGGACGCCCTCGGGCAGATCGAGCAGGCGCCCGAAGGTACCGACGAGGAAGCCGTATCCCACCACCGCCCACGCCATCGAGGCCATCCAGGGCCTTACTCCGTACAGCAATGCCGCCACGGCCAGGACCACCAGGACCGAGGGCAGATAGTTGAGATGGGCCACCACCAGATCCCACACCTGGCTGCCGTCTCCGAGTGCCAGCGCGCCACCGGCCCCGGTGGCGATGCCGCTCACAACGAGGATCACCACCACGCCCCCGAAGATCACTGCCAGATTGGCCCCCAGCCACTCGCTACGGCTGATCGGAGTGGCGAGGACCGACTCGGCCCGCCCACTGATCTCCTCGGAACGCACTGTGTGGATGGCCAGAACCGCGTAGATGGCGGCGAAGAACGCCATGAACATCGCCATGTAGGCCATGTACCCGGCCACCAGATCCTCCTCTCCGAACAACTCCGAGAAGGTCGCGGGCAGCCCTTCGAGAGCGCCCAGCACCGCATCCGCAAAGCCTCCGAAAGCGATACCGGCAACGGCCAGGGACACGGTCCAGCTGATGATGCTGGCTCGCTGCAGACGAAGAGCGAGGCCGATCGGCGTTCCCAACCCGGGCGCGGCCGAAGCAGGACCGGGGCGTACCGCCACCAGGCTGGCACCCAGGTCCCGCCGGTTACTGAGGAGAAAACCGACGGAGGTGGTGACGAGGGCAAAGGCGATCAAGAGCAGGAGCGGCCACCACCGGTCGAGGACGAAGGGAGCGGTTTGCGTCCCCCAACCGAACGGGGACAGCCACGACAGGATGTTGCCGCCCACCCGGGCCATGTCGCCCCCGGAGCGGAGCACGAACGCCACTCCCATCGCCGCGCCGGCCATACCCGCCGCCGCCCGTGAGTACTGGCTGAGCTGGACGGTGATCGCCGCCACTCCCGCGAACGCCAGACCGATGGCCGCCACGGCGGTGGCGAGCAGCGCCGATCCACCGACCGCATATCCGCCCATCCCGATCATCAGCAGGAAGATGACCAGCCCGGCCTCCACATTCGTGACTACCGCCACGATCATGGCGGCGGTGAGCGGGGCATGACGGCCGACCACGTTGGCCCGAACCAGCTCGGCCCTCCCGGTCTGCTCCTCCACCCGGGTATGACGGACCACGAGGAGGATGCTCATCAGCCCCGACAGGATCATCAGATACAGCCCGTAGCCGTTGGCTACGAGGCGCTCGTAGGTGGGGGCATCGAAGCCGTATCCGGGCCCGGTGAGCACCCGACCCAGCGGATCGCCGAACAACGAC
>DATHVR010000052.1:0-9682 GCA_035461175.1 Acidimicrobiia bacterium
GGTATTCGAGAGAGACGCCTACTCCGGAGGCGATCGCCATCTCGGCCACGGTAACGGCGAGACCGCCGTCGGAGATGTCGTGGAGGGCGGGGCTGACGCCGTCTGCCACCAGTTGTGCGGCGAGGCGGATGGCGGCCTTGGCCATGGTGCCGTCCGGGGCGGTAGGGCGACCACCGACGTGACCGAAGGTGACCTTCTCGAAGGCAGAGCCACTCAGGCTGATGGGGTCGTCGGGTCCGGCCACCCACAGGTCCATGCCGGAAGCGACCCGGTCGAGGCGCGGGGCGAGGGGTGGGATCGGCTCCACCATCCCCACCAGGCCGACGATCGGAGTGGGATAGATGTCGATTCCGTCGGTCTCGTTGTAGAACGAGACATTGCCGCCCACGACCGGGATGCCCAGCGCCTCACAGGCTTCGGAGATCCCTTCGACCGTCTCGCGGAACTGCCACATGATCTCGGGCTTTTCGGGGTTGCCGAAGTTGAGGTTGTCCACCACCGCCCGGGGCTCGGCTCCGGTCATGGCGACATTGAGGGCCGCTTCGAAGACGAGGCGGGCCGCTCCCCGGCGGGGATCCAGGTGGCACAGGCTGCCGTTGCCGTCGGTGGAAACCGCCAGGCCTTTGTCGGTTCCCTTGATCCGCAGCAGGGTGCCGTCGTTGCCGGGGCCGACCACCGTGTTGAGGAAGAGCATGTGGTCGTACTGCTCGTAGGCCCATGCCGGCGATCCCAGCGAGGGGTCGTCGAGAAGCTCGAGCAGGGCGGTGGCCAGGGCGGGTTGCTTGACGTGGAGGAGGGTGTTGGACCACAGGTCCTCCATCCACTGGGGCTCGCCGAGGGGCCGCTCGTAGCGCGGCGCGTCCTCGGTCAGCGAGGCGGCGGGCATCTCTGCCACCACCTCCCCGTCGTGGAACACCTTGAGGGTGGAGCCGGATGTGACCTCACCCACCACCGAGGAGGCGATCTCCCATTTGTCGGCCACCGCCAGCACCTCGTCGACCTTTCCGGGCTCGACGAAAGCCATCATCCGCTCCTGGGATTCGGACATGAGCAGCTCCGGCGAGGTCATGTTGGGCTCGCGGACGTGGACGTTCTCCAAGCGCACGGTCATCCCGGTGCCGGCCCGCGCCGCCGGCTCGGAGGCGGCGCACGACAGGCCGGCCGCCCCCAGATCCTGGATCCCCACCACCAGGCCCCGCTCGTACAGCTCGAGACAGGCCTCGATCAGCTTCTTCTCCTCGAAGGGGTCGCCCACCTGGACCGAGGGCCGCTTGGTGCCGGACTCCTCGTCGAACGAGGCCGAGGCGAGAACCGAGGCGCCCCCAATCCCGTCCCGCCCGGTGGCCGATCCCAACAGGACGGCGACACTTCCCGGTGCCCCCGCCGTCCCCAGCACCAGTTGCTCGCGCCGCAGGATCCCCACGCACATCACGTTGACCAGGGGGTTGCCGGCGTAGGGCTCGTCGAAGGCGATTTCACCCCCCACCGTGGGAACGCCGACGGCGTTGCCGTAGCCGGCGATGCCGGACACCACCCCCGAGAACAGGTAGCGGTTGTGGGGATCGTCGAGGGGGCCAAAGCGGATCTGGTCCCACAGGGCGATGGGACGGGCTCCCATCGTGAAGACGTCGCGCAGGATCCCGCCGACTCCGGTAGCGGCGCCCTGGTAGGGCTCCACGAACGAGGGATGGTTGTGGCTCTCGATGCGGAAGGCGGCCAGCCATCCGTCGCCCAGGTCGATCACGCCGGCGTTCTCACCGGGCCCCACCACTACCCAGGGTGCCTCGGTGGGAAAGCGTCCCAGATGGACCCGGGACGACTTGTATGAGCAGTGTTCGGACCACATCACCGAGTACATGGCCAGTTCCGCCTCGGAAGGCTCCCGGCCCAGGATCTCGAGGATGCGCTCGTATTCCACGTCGGTCAGCCCGAGCAGACGGTGGATGGCCTCCGGCCGGACCGCGCCTTCCGGTCCCGGCTCCTCCCCCTCGGTGAGGGCGTCCTGTTCGGGCGCCAGGTCGGTGCTCAAGCCGGCACCCGGGTGGCGGCGGCGACCAGGCTCTCGAGCATGCGGCGTCCGTCCGCCGAGCCCAACACCTCTTCGGAGGAGCGTTCGGGATGCGGCATGATCCCCACGACGTTGCCGGCGGCGTTGGCGACGGCGGCGGCCCGGTCCTGAGACCCGTTGACGTCCTCCACGTAGCGCCCGACGATTCGGGCCGTCCCGCTCGGGTCGGTGTACTGGCCCTCGTAGGAGTTGAGCGGGATCGTGAGCACGGTCCCCACCTCGATCCCGGCGGTGAGGACGTTGTCGTTGTCGGTCACCTCCACCTCGACCGGCCGGCAGATGAACTGGAGATCACGGTTGGCGATCAGGGCGCCGGGAAGGAGCCGGGCCTCACACAGGATCTGGAAGCCGTTGCAGATGCCCACCACCGGCCGTCCCTCCTCGGCCAGCCGGGCCACCGGGCCCATCACCGGGGAGAAGCGGGCGATGGCGCCGGTGCGCAGGTAGTCGCCGTGGGCGAACCCGCCCGGCAGCACGACGGCGTCGATGCCGGCCAGATCGGTGTCGCGGTGCCAGACCAGTTCCGCCTCGGCTCCCAGCGACCGCAGCGCCCACCGGACGTCCAGCTCGCAGTTGGAGCCGGGGAAAACTATCACACCGATCATGCCGGGACTGCGCTCGCGAAGTCGGAAGTCGGAAGTCGGAAGTCGGAAGCAGAATCTCGCGACCCGGTGGAGCGTGGATTTGCCGCTGTCTCGTCCTTCATTTGTCCACTTCGACGCGATAGTCCTCGATCACCGGGTTGGCGAGCAGCTTCTCGCACATCTCCACCACCTGCTCCCGCACCGCTGCAGGATCGTCGCCCGCCACGTCGAGGTGGAGGGTTCGGCCGGTGCGCACCGACTCCACGTCCGGGTAACCGAGGTCGGCAAGTGATCGAGCGATGGTCGAGCCCTCCGGGTCGGCGATCTCGGGGCGCCGCTCGATGTGCACGGTGACCCTCATCGCTCCGCCAGGTAGTCGGTGAAAGAGCGGCCGGTGATCTTCTCGTACGCATCCACGTACCGGGCCCGGGTACCGGCGACGACGTCGTCTGGCAGGTCGGGTGGGGGCGGCTCATGGTCCCAGCCAGTCGAGTCGAGCCAGTCGCGCACGTACTGCTTGTCGAAGCTGGGGACCGGGTGGCCCGGCTGCCATTCGTCGGCGGGCCAGTACCGGGAGGAATCGGGAGTGAGTACCTCGTCGATGAGGACGAGCTCGCCGTCGGCGTGGCCGAACTCGAACTTGGTGTCGGCCAGGATCACACCCCGCTCGGCGGCGTAGTCCGACGCCCGGGAGTAGATGTCGAGCGAGCGGCGGCGAAGTTCCTCGTAGAGGTCGTCGCCGAGGATCTGGCGGGTCTGGTCCTCGGTGATGTTCTCGTCGTGACCGCTCTGGGCCTTGGTGGCAGGGGTGAAGATCGGCTCGGGGAGCTTGTCGGCCATCTTCAGGCCCGGGGGCAGATGCTCGGTGGTGGGACCGCCACCGGCCTGATACTCCTTCCAGGACGATCCGTACAGATATCCCCGCACGACGCACTCCACCGGGATGACCTCCGCCCGGCGAACGACCATGGCCCGCCCGGCCAGTCCCTCCCTTTCCCGGTCGTCCACTCCCTCGATCGGGGACAGGTCGGTGCTCAAGAAGTGGTTGGGAGTGTCGAGAAGATCGAAGAAGTGAAGCGACACACCCGTGAGCACCCGCCCCTTGTCCGGTATCGGCTGGGTGAGGATGACGTCGTAGGCGGAGATCCGGTCGGTCGCAACGAAGAGGAGGCGGTCAGCGTCGATCTCGTAGATCTCACGGACCTTCCCGGAGGCGAGGTGAGGCAATGCCGGCACGGAAGGTGATCGTAGCGCCCGGCACCGGTGACGAGTACGTTCGGGAACTGTCCCCGGGGCGCGTACGTCTCATCTATGTGAGGACAATGCGCTTCCTCGTCGCCCCGCTCGTCGCCGGCCTACTCGTGGCCGGGACGCTCCCCGCCGTCGCCGCCGAGGCGGGCTCTCGGCCCGACCTGCGGGTGGCCGCCTATCAAGCCGAGCTGGCCGCGGCCGGGTTTTACCGGGGCGCCATCGACGGTCTCAGCGGACCCATGACCCGTGCCGCCGTACTCGCCTTCGAGAAGGCGGCGGGCCTGGAACGAGATGGGATCTGGGATTCGGTGCACTTCCGCCAGCTGGAAGAGTGGGCCGCTCCCGATCTGGGCCGGAGCGGGGAGCCGGACCGGTTCGAGATCGACATCACCAACCAGGTCGGCTATCTGATCCGGGACGATCGGCTACGGGCCGTCTTCGGGATCAGTACCGGCAATGGGGAGCTGTATCGGCATCCGGCCGGGTACACGGCCCGCGCCGCCACCCCGAGAGGTGACTTCACTTTCTACAAGTATGTCGACGGATTGCGGGAGGCGCCCCTAGGCGTTCTCTACAAGCCCTGGTACTTCCGGGGCGGCTTCGCCCTTCACGGCTCGCCCAGCGTGCCCGCCTATCCCGCCAGCCACGGGTGTGTCCGGGTGACGAACTGGGACGCCGACTGGCTCGCGAAGGAGATGTTTGTGGGTATGCCGGTCCATGTCTGGGAGGGAGAGCGGGCCACGCCCCCGACCCTCGCCTACGAGACGCCGTCCTGGCCCGAGGTGAACCTGGCATTGCATCCCGTCTGAGACGTGCGGGGTCAGCCCCGGTAGCATTCGGCGCCGTGAATGACGGCGCTGAGGTTCTCGATCCCTGGTCCCGCCATCTCGGCATCCGCATCCGCGAGGAGTCGGACGACGGGGTGGTGGCGGAGATGCCCCTGGCCGGCGAACACATGAACTTCCTGGACGGCGCCCACGGAGGAGCGCTGTTCTCTCTCGCCGAGGCGGCGCTGCGGGCCGCCGCCGGGGCGGGGAGCGGGATTCCCGTCGTCCTCGATGCTCATCTCGCCCTCACGGCCGGCGGGGCGGAAGGCGACACTTTCACCGCCACCACCCGGCCGCTCAGCGTCGGCCGGACGTTGGGAGTCTGGCGGGTGACGGTGGAACGCAGCGACGGCCGCACGGTGGGCGAGTTCACCGGCACGGTGAGGTTCGAACGGTGAAGGTCCGGGTCGGCGTCGATCTCGGGGGGACGAAGATCGAGGCGGTCGCCCTCGACGGCACCGGCAACGAGCTGGACCGGCGGCGGGTGGCGACTCCCCAGGGAGATTACGAGGGCATCATCGGCGCGTTGGTGGCGCTGGTCGAGGAGATCTCTGCCGGGCGGGATACAGCTGCCACGGTCGGGATCGGAACCCCGGGCGCGGTCTCGCCCTTCGACGGCCTGATGAAGAACTCCAACTCGGTCGTTCTCAACGGGCGTCCGCTCGACCGCGACCTCCAGAAGGCACTGGGTCGCCCCATGAATATGCGCAACGACGCCGACTGTTTCGCCCTCTCCGAGGCAGTGGACGGGGCGGCCCGCGGGGCAGCCACCGTGTTCGGGGTGATCCTCGGCACCGGGGTCGGGGGTGGCGTGGTGGTGGACGGGAAGGTGAGGACAGGTCCCAACCGGATCGGGGGGGAATGGGGCCATAACCCGCTGCCGTGGCCGACCGACGACGAGCGACCCGGCCCCGATTGCTACTGCGGCAGGCGCGGGTGTATCGAGAAGTGGCTGGCCGGCCCGTCGCTGGCCGCCGATCATCTCCGCGTCACCTGCGACGAACTGACCGCCCCCGGGGTGGTGGAGGCAGCCCGGTCAGGCGACGGAAGCGCCGCCGCCACCCTGGACCGCTACGTCGACCGTCTCGCCCGGTCTCTGGCCACGATCGTCAACGTCCTCGACCCCGACGTGGTCGTCCTGGGAGGCGGTATGAGCAACGTCGACGAGCTCTACGAGCGGGTCCCGAGGATCTGGGGGCGGTATGTCTTCGGAGGCGAGGTGGCAACCCGGCTGGTCCGTAACCGGCATGGGGATTCGTCGGGCGTGCGCGGGGCGGCGATGCTGGTGGAGCAATGATCGAGAACGTCCTTGCCGCCCGCTACGCCTCGCCCGAGATGATCGAGGTGTGGGATCCCGTCACCAAGGTCCGTCTCGAGAGAGAACTGTGGGTGGCGGTCCTCGAGGCCCAGATCGATCTCGGCCTCGATCTGGATCATTCGGTGGTCGAGGCCTACCGGGGTCGCATCGCTGACGTCGATCTGGAGTCGATCGCCGAGCGGGAGCAGACCCTCCGTCACGACGTCAAGGCGCGACTGGAGGAGTTCAACTCCCTGGCCGGACACGAGACGATTCACCTCGGAATGACCTCCCGGGACCTGACCGAGAACGTCGAGCAGGTGCAGGTGAAGCGAGCGCTGAACCTGGTGCTGGTGCGCTCGGTGGCGGCACTGCTGGGCATGGCCCGGCTGGCCACCGAGTACTCCTCGCTGGCCGTTACCGCCCGAACCCACAACGTCCCCGCCCAGGTCACGACGGTGGGGAAACGGTTCGCGACCGCCGGCGAGGAGATGGCCACAGCCGTGGAGAGACTGGAGAGAGTCTTCGAGGGTCTGGCCCTACGCGGCGTAAAGGGACCGGTCGGGACTCACCAGGACCAATCCGAGCTGTTGGCTTCACCCGACGCGGCGATGGATCTCGACCGTCGGGTCGCCACCCGGCTCGGCTTCAGTTCCACCGTGGGTTCGGTGGGTCAGGTCTACCCCCGGAGCTACGACCTCGAAGTCGTGTCAGGGCTCGTCCAACTCGTGTCGGGTCCGGTCAACCTCACCAACACGCTCCGGCTGATGGCCGGCCACGACCTCGCCTCTGAAGGCTTCCGGGAAGGCCAGGTCGGCTCGTCGGCAATGCCGCACAAGATGAACGCTCGCACGTCGGAACGGATCCACGGGCTCAAGGTGGTCCTGGGCGGGCACCTGGCGATGGCCGCGGCCCTGGCGGGAGAGCAGTGGAACGAGGGCGACGTCTCCTGCTCGGTCGTGCGCCGGGTCATGCTCCCCGACGCCTTCTTCGCCACTGACGGCTTACTGCAAGGGTTCCTGACCGTGCTCGACGAGGTCGGCTTCTTCCCTGCCGTGATCCAGGCAGAACTCGACGCCAACCTTCCCTTCCTCGCCACCACCAATCTCCTGGTGGCGGCGGTACACAACGGGATGGGACGCGAGGACGCCCACGAGGTCATCAAGCGCCACGCCGTCGCCGCTGCTCGCGAACGTCGTGAGAACCCGGTCGAAGCGGTCGATCTGCTCGGACGGTTGGCCTCCGATGACACTTTCGTCCTCGATCGCGCCGAGATCGATTCTGTGGTCGCCGATCCCCATCGCTTCACCGGGCGCGCCGCCGAGCAGGTGACGAGCTTCGTCGAGAGGGTGGGCCGCATCGCCTCCCGTCATCCCGCCGCCGTCGAGTACCGGCCGGGTCCCATCCTCTGATGCGCCGGATCGGAGCCGAACGGGCCCGAAGGATTGCCCTGGCGGCGCAGGGGTTCGCCGATCCATCCCCGCGGGGCCGCATCGACGTCAGGCTCTTTCGCCGGGTCGTGCGCCGCTTGAACCTGATCCAGCTCGACTCTGTCAACGTCTTCAGCCGCACCCACTACATGCCCTTCTTCTCCCGTCTCGGCGCCTACGACCGTGACGCCCTCGACGACTGGCTATGGCATTCGGGGGAGTTGTTCGAGTACTGGGCTCACGAAGCCTCGCTGATACCCGTCGACCACCATCCGCTGTTCCGGTGGCGTATGCAGGGCGGCTGGCACTGGAAGCGTCTCGAACGGATGCTGGCCGAACACCCCGATCTTCTGGACCGGGTCGAGAAGGAAGTGGCTGAGAAGGGTCCGCTCCGAACCGCCCATCTGGAGGATCCCGGCGAGCGAGATTCCGAGCAGATGTGGGGCTGGTCCGACGGCAAAGTGGCGCTGGAGGCCCTGTTCCTGACCGGACGGGTGACTACTGCGACTCGTCGCAACTTCGTTCGCCTCTACGACCTCACCCACCGGGTGCTACCCCGGCATGTGCTGGAGGTCGATCCGCCCGAGGTCGAGGAAGCACAGATGGAACTGTTGCGGGTTGCGGCCCGCTCGCTAGGCATCGGCACCGCCGAGGATCTGGCCGACTATCACCGCATCCGCATGCCGGTGGCCCGTCCTCTCCTGGAACAACTGGTCGCCCGGGGCGACCTGGAGATGGTCGAGGTCTCCGGGTGGGATCGCCCGGCGTATCTCGATCCCTCGGCGAGCGCCCCTCATCGCGTGGAGGGCTCGGCGCTGCTCTCCCCGTTCGATTCCCTGGTCTGGAATCGCCCCCGGGTGGAGCGGATCTTCGATTTCCATTACCGGATCGAGATCTACGTTCCCGCCGACAAACGGGTCCACGGCTACTACGTCCTCCCCTATCTCCTCGACGGCGATCTTGTGGCTCGGGTCGATCTCAAGACCGACCGCAAGCAGCGGGTGCTGCGGGTTCGGGGGGCTTTCGCCGAGGATGGGGTGGACCGGTCTGCAGTCGCGCCCCGCCTGGCAGCCGACCTGGAGACGACCGCCGGCTGGCTGGGGATGGGAGCGGTCGACGTCGAATCCAACGGTGATCTGGCGGGCGACCTCGCCGGCTACCTGTGACGCTTTGTCTCCCACGGAGTGGGGGAAGGTCCCTGCCGCCGGAGCTTGCGGAGGCGGAGGTGTGTGAAACGGGTTTGTCCGGCCCTTCTGGCCGCCCCCTACCCCGCTTCGCGGGGGCCCCTTCCCCCTCGCTTCGCTCCGGGGGACAAAGCGCCGGGGGACAAGGCGGATGCAGCTCCCGGAGCTACTCACCACTCAAAACCCACTACCCGGTACCGTCCGCCGCCGGCGCCGACTCTCCTCTACTACGCGAAGGCGCTGAGGCCGGTGATGGCCTGGCCCATGATCAGGGTGTGGATCTCGTTGGTGCCCTCGTAGGTGTAGACCGTCTCCAGGTTGGCCATGTGACGGAACACGGGGTACTCGAGGGTGATGCCATTGCCGCCGAGCACGCCCCGGGCCAGTCGAGCCACCTCCAGAGCATTGCGGGTGTTGTCCATCTTCCCGAAACTGATCTGGTGGGGGGTGAGGGTGCCGTCGTCCTTGCGGCGGCCCAGGTGGTGCGCCACCAGCGTGCCCCGGTTGACGGCGATCATCATCTCCACCAGCTTGCGCTGGGTGAGTTGGAACCCGCCGATCGGCTGGTCGAACTGTTCCCGTTCGAGTGAGTACTCCAGGGCCGACTCGTAACAGGCCCGGGCGGCGCCCACCACCCCCCAGGCGATGCCGTAGCGGGCCTCGTTGAGACACGACAGCGGTCCCCGCATCGAGGCCACCTCGGGGAGCATGAACCCATCGGGCACCCGCACGTCGTCGAGGCTCAACTCGGAGGTGACCGAGGCCCGCAGTGAAACCTTGTGCTTGATCTCGTGGGCGGTGAAGCCGGGGGTGTCGGTGGGGACGATGAAGCCGCGTATGCCCTCGTCGGTGCGGGCCCAGATGATGGCGACTTGGGCCAGGTTGCCGTTGGTGATCCACATCTTGGAGCCGTTGATGACCCAGTCGGAGCCGTCCCGACGGGCGTGGGTGCGCATCGAAGAGGGGTCCGAGCCCGAGTCGGCTTCGGTTAGACCGAAGCAGCCGATCACCTCTCCCGAGGCCATGCGGGGCAGCCACTCC
>DATHVR010000053.1:0-2389 GCA_035461175.1 Acidimicrobiia bacterium
CCGCCGGTCGACCACGCCCAGGAAGTCGGGGCCCAGACCCAGCGGCCAGGTGACCGGCGTGGCGATGAGACCGAGCTGATCCTCGATGTCGTCGATCAACTCGAGCCCGCTCAGCGACGGGCGGTCGACCTTGTTGACGAAGGTGAGGAGGGGAATGCCCCGGGCTCGGGCCACCTGGAACAGCTTGAGGGTCTGCGCCTCGATTCCTTTGGCGGCGTCGAGCACGATCACGGCCGCATCGACCGCCGACAGCACCCGGTAGGTGTCCTCGGAGAAGTCGCGGTGACCCGGGGTGTCGAGCAGGTTGAGGACGTGGTCCCGGTACTCGAACTGGAGCACGGTCGAGGTGATCGAGATGCCGCGCTGACGCTCGAGTTCCATCCAGTCCGAGGTCACGTCGCGCTGGCGTCCGGCCCGGGCCTTGACCGCCCCGGCCTCCTCGATGGCACCGGCGTACAGCAGCAGCTTCTCGGTGAGGGTGGTCTTACCGGCGTCGGGATGAGAGATGATGGCGAACGTGCGTCTCCGGGCCGCCTGGGAGATGACGTCGCTCGCAGCATGGTCGGACAAGGGGACCTCGTGGGAGCAGGGCGGGAAAATCTGTCTCAATGTTACGGGCAGGTCTGCAGTTCGGCTAACCTGTTCTCAACAGCCGGCGGCCGATGCGTCGGTTCGGTTCTATCTTCCCCCTTCCGCGTCCTCGAACCGAGGGCTTAGGAGCAGGGAGGGAGAGGTCCGACCCCCTCGGTGCTTTCGGCACCAAAGTCGATTGAGGAGATATCCATCAACATCTATGTGGGCAACCTGCCCTTCAATTACGACTCGAGTTCCCTCGAGTCCCTGTTCAGTTCGTATGGCGCCGTGCACTCGGCTGCCGTTATCTCCGACCGTGAGACCGGCCGGTCCCGAGGGTTCGGATTCGTCGAAATGGCCGATGAGGATGCTCGCCGTGCCATCGAGGAGCTCAACGGCAAGGACGTCGATGGTCGGCGTCTGACCGTCAACGAGGCCCGTCCCCGCTCCGGCGGTGGCGGTGGTGGTGGTGGTGGTGGAGGAGGCGGCCGTCGCTTTGGAGGCGACCGTCGTCGCTGACCAGTCTCTGACCTCCTCTCCGACGGGAGAGGAGACCACTACGTTCGCGGACCTAGGGGTCCCCTCCGAGATGGCCGAAGTGCTTGCCTCGGAGGGGATCACGGTCCCGACTCCGATCCAGCTCAAGGCGATACCCGATGCCCTGGCGGGCAGCGATGTCTGTGGGCGGGCGGAGACCGGGTCCGGTAAGACCTACGCCTTCGGATTGCCGCTGCTGGCCCGGATCCGGGACAGCAAGGGTGACCTTCCACGCGGCCTGATCCTCGTACCGACCCGCGAGCTCGCCTCGCAGGTCACCGAGGCTCTGGAGCCGCTGGCCGCAGCCCAGGATCTGCGGATCGTCGCTGTCTACGGCGGCACCTCGATGCGTGAGCAGATCTCGGACGTCAAGCAGGGTGCCGACGTCCTGGTGGCGACCCCGGGACGATTGCTCGACCTGAGTCGGCGCCGGGTGGCTCGCCTCGAAGAGGTGACGACCGTCATCATCGACGAGGCCGACCAGATGGCCGACATGGGATTCTTGCCACAGGTCCACGACGTGCTCCGCGCCATCCCGCGCGGGCATCAAACCATGCTTTTTTCGGCCACCCTCGACGGCCAGGTCCGGACCCTCGTACGCGAGTACATGAAGGATCCCGTCACCCATACCGTCGAGAAGGACAGCGACATCGTCGACACCCAGTCGCACCGTTTCATCGCCGTCCACCACATGGACAAGGCGAAGGTGGCGGCGGCGATCATCAACGGCGCCCAGCGCAGCCTCGTCTTCGTCCAGACCAAGCGCGGGGCCGACCGGGTGGCGGCGGCTCTCGCCGACGAGGGGATCCGGGTTGCCAAGACCCACGGCGACCTCCGCCAGGAACAGCGTGAGAAGAGCCTCGATCGATTCGCCGGTGGGCGGGTCCAGGCCCTCGTCGCCACCAACGTCGCCGCTCGCGGCCTGCACATCGACGATGTCGATGTGGTGATCCATTACGACCCACCGGACGACTTCAAGACGTTCCTGCACCGATCCGGGCGCACCGCCCGGGCGGGCGAGGAGGGCCTGGTCGTGACTCTGGTCGAATGGGACCAGATCATCGACGTCGAGGGCCTACAGCGTTCCGCCGGCCTCAACACCGAGATCGTGAAGATGTACTCCAACGATCCCCGATTGGCCGACCTGGGCTCCTTTGAGCCCGAGGCGGTTCAGTTCAGGAAGAAGACGGTGGCCGACTTCTCCCGAAGGGCCGGCCGCCGCCGCTGACCCCGGGGGCGACAAATCCCATTTTCGCGACAGAATTGCGCGCCAAGGCGC
>DATHVR010000054.1:0-8008 GCA_035461175.1 Acidimicrobiia bacterium
CGCGCCATGGCGCGCAATTCTGTCGCGAAAAGCCTCGAGCGAGGTTGGGCGAGGATGATCGCAGGCGGCCCGCCGCTACTTCCGTCCTTCCATGATGCGGAGGAACGAACGAGTCTGGAGCTCCTCGAGGGTGAGGCCGGTGCGCTCCATTGCCTCCTCCTGGGTGATGGCCCCGCAGTTGATCGCCCGCAGGAAGTAGTTGAGCAGCCCCTGGCCGGTGGCGGCGTCGTCGAACACCTCCCCGACCAGGGTGGCCTGGGCCGCCTGTGCGACGAAGTTCGACAGTCGCTCGCCGGCGGAGTCGAGCCCTTCCATGAAGAAGGAGTAGACGGCGGCGTATCGGCTCACCAACTGGGCGGGGTGGAGGTCCCAGCCCTGGTAGAAGGCATGCATCAGCGAGTGGCGGACATGGCTGTAGTGGAGGCGCCAGGCACCATGGACGGTCGACTGCTCGCCGACCGGCATCACGTTGGTGGCGCCGTCGGAGAGCCACACGCCGGTGCCGGCCAGGCTCACCTGCATCACGTCGCGAGCGAAGTCGCAAGCGGGGTGGGTCATCGATTGGTGGGCGGCGGTGATGTTGAGCGAGGCGGTGTAGTCGTAGGTCCCGAAGTGGACTCCCTGGACCCGGCCCTGGCCGGCCATGACATACCGCCGCACCCCGATGGTGCCGTCGGGTTCGATCACCATCTGGGGGGTCTCCAGCATCAGTTCGATCGGGGTGCGGGGCAGGTCGAGCTTGGTCTCCAGTTCCGCCAGGGCCTCGTCGAACACCATCACCTGTTCGATGGCCTGGATCTTGGGGAGGGTCACGACGAAGCCCTCGGGAAGGCCTCCGGCACGTTCCGCCAGAGTGGTCATGAAGATGTCGAGTGTGCGCAAGGATCGCGGCCCCAATTCGGCGGTGAACGGTTTGACGCGGATGCCGATGAAGGGGGGCAGCGTCCCCGACCGGGCTCCTTCGGCCACCGCCTCGGCGGAAGAGCGGGCATGGCCGTCCTCCTCGTCGTCGGGCCGATTGCCGTAGCCGTCCTCGAAATCGAGCCGGTAGTCCTCGATCGGCTCGCGCTCCAGCTTGGCCACCACGCGCTCGAATACGGGTTCGGCCAGGCGGGCGGGGACGAGTCCCACCGCGTCGGCGAGAATCCCGGCCTCGGGCGCATGTTGATCGAGGTTGCGCCGGGCGAGCTCTCCCAGCTTGCCGGCCGTGTCGGGTTTGAAGAGATGGGCGCCGCCGTAGACGGTGTGGACCGGCTGGCGATCGGGTCGCTCGCCCGGATGAGACTGGGCGAAGCGTGCCGAAGCGGCACCGAGGCGGTCCTGCCAGGCGCGTAGCGACTCTTGGTTGATGGTCAAGTTGTCCTCCTGCTGAACACCGATGCTAGGAGAGGACGGTACGGTCCACCTCATGGCCACTCTCCTGATTCGCCACGCCACTTTGCTCGCCACGATGGACGGCTCCGAGATCGCCGACGGGGGGTTGTTCGCCCGGGACGGATGGATCGAGGCAATTGGCTTCACGGCCGAGCTCCCCGGGGAGGCCGACGAGGTCGTCGACTTGTCCGGCCATCTCGTCCTTCCCGGACTGGTCAACACCCATCATCACCTGTATCAGACCCTGACCCGGGTGGTGCCGGGGGCCCAGAACGCCGGGCTGTTCGGATGGCTCCGGACCCTGTATCCGATATGGGCGCGGATGACTCCCGAGCATGTCCGAGTCGCCGCCACCCTCGGCCTGGCCGAACTGGCACTGTCCGGATGCACCACCGCCTTCGACCACCACTATCTGTGGCCCAACGGCTCGCGGCTGGACGATCTGGTCGAGGGGGCCGAGCCGGTCGGTCTCCGCTTTCACGTCTCCCGCGGATCGATGAGCCTGGGCGAGTCCGACGGAGGGCTTCCTCCCGACTCGGTGGTGGAGGACGAGGATCACATCCTCGAGGACTCACGGCGGGTGGTCGAGGAGTACGACGATCCTTCCCCCGGGTCGATGCGCCGGGTGGTGCTGGCGCCGTGTTCCCCTTTCTCGGTGACCACGGACCTGATGCGTAACTCGGTGGAACTGGCGCGGGAACTGGGAGTGTTGGTGCACACGCACCTGGCCGAGACCGCCGACGAGGAATCCTTCTGCCTGGAGCAGTTCGGAGCCAGACCGGTCGAGTACGTGGCGGGCCTGGGGTGGGAGGGCACCGACGTCTGGTATGCCCATGGCGTTCACGTTGCTCCCGACGAGGTCGAGGCCATGGCCCGGGCCGGGACCGGCGTGGCCCACTGCCCCACCTCCAACATGCGCCTGGCCTCCGGCATCGCCCCGGTGGCGTCCTACCTCGACCATGGAGTGCCGGTCGGGCTGGGAGTGGACGGCTCAGCTTCGAACGATTCCTCCCACCTCCTGGCAGAGGCTCGCCATGCTCTGCTGGCGGCCCGGCTTCAGGCCGAGCGGGAAGGTCGCGAAGAACAGATGTCGGCACGGACGGCGCTGGAAATGGCCACCGCCGGAGGAGCCCGGGTGCTGGGGCGCCAGGACATAGGCAAGCTGGCCCCGGGCAAGGCGGCCGACATGGTGGCGATCGACCTCAATCGCGTCGAGTACTCCGGTGCACTCCATGATCCGCTGGCGGCCGTCGTCTTCTGTTCGCCCGGCCGCATCGACCACTCCTGGGTCGGGGGCCGGCGGGTGGTGGAGGACCGACAGTTACTCGGACTCGACGAGAAGAAGCTGGTCGAGGAGCACAATCGCCTGGCAAAAGAACTCATCGCCTGAGCGAGCAACTAGCGCCAACGCGCAGTAGGTTTCCGGGCAGAGGCGGGTGAGGGGCTCGCCGTGTCGGAAAGGGAGAGAAGAAGCGACGCACGAGCGTCCTGGCGCTGGCGACAATGCTGGCGGTGTTGATGGCTATGCCGGCCACTCCGGCGGTTCCGCCTGAGGCCGGTTGTCCGGTCGGACCCTCGAGCCCGGATCGCCGGGCGGAGAGTGGAGCCTGAGGTCCAACGAGGATCTAGCGGCGGCCATTGCCGCCGAGGGGTGGATGGAGTACGAGGATGCCTTGGCGGCTATCGACGGCAAGGAGGACAAGAACGGCGATGGTTTTGTTTGCGCCAAGGTTCAATCGGGCGACAAGTGGAACCCGAACTCACCCAGTGCAGGCCTGGACTACTTCGTGTACCGGGACAACAGCTCTCGAGCCGGTTGAAGCGCACCCTGGTTGACGGGGTGTTCGAGGCTTTCGCGACAGAATTGCGCGCCATGAAACTCCCCGCCCGACCATCCCGGGCGCGCAATTCTGTCGCCAGAACGCTTGGTCGGCCACCGGCCGTCTCTCACCCGTTGGGGTGCGGTGCCACAGGCGGCGGCGACCGCTGGGCCTTGGATACTCGCATCGGTTAGATTCGGGCGCCAATGGAGGTCTACTACCCGCGCGAATTGACCGAGGCGCTCCAACTCATGGATGGAGATACGGTGCCCCTGGCCGGGGGCACCGATCTCATGGTCGAGGTGAACTTCGACCACGCCCGACCCACCCGGGTGCTGGCGCTGCGCCGGGTGGAGGAGTTGAGGGACTGGGAAGGGGGCCGGATCGGGGCAGGAGTGACCTGGCGCCGGATCGAACGAAACGGCCCCGGCGCCCTCGCTCAGGCCGCCCGCACGGTGGGGTCACCCCAGATCCGCAACGCCGCCACCATCGGGGGCAACGTGGGCACGGCCAGCCCGGCGGGAGATGGTCTGCCCTTTCTGGCCGCCGTCGACGCCCGCATCGCCCTGGCCTCGGCCGGGGGGACCCGCGAGGTGCCGTGGGATGAGTTCTTCACCGGGGTGAAGAAGACGTCGCGGCAGGACGGCGAATTGATCACGGCGGTGGTCCTGCCCGACGACCTTCCCGAGCGGCACGAGTTCGCCAAGGTGGGAGTGCGCAACGCCATGGTCATCTCCACCGTCAGTTGTGTCGTCACCCGGCGGGACGACGGCACCACCACCGTGGCTCTGGGCTCGGTTGCCCCCACACCGATCCGGGCTCGCCAGGCCGAGGAGATGATCTCGGCCCTATCGACCCCCTCCGCCTCCGACCTCGACGAGTTCGCCCGGCTGGTCTCCTCCGAGGTGACCCCGATCACCGATCATCGCTCGACCGAGGCCTATCGCCGTCATGCCTCCGGTGTCCTGGCCCGCCGTCTTCTCGATCGGTGCCTGCGGAGGCGGGCATGATCGTTTCGTTCCGGCTCAACGGAGAGGACACCACCTTCCAGGTGGCGCACCCTGCCAACTTGCTCGACGTTCTCCGCGACGACCTGGGTCTCCCGGGGTCCAAGAGTGCATGCGAGCAGGGCGAGTGCGGTTCCTGCTCGGTGCTGCTGGACGGGGAGCTGGTGTGCTCGTGCCTGGTTATGGCCGCCGATGTGGAGGGCTCCGAGGTCGTCACGGTGGAAGGAGTGGCCCCGGGCGAGGAACTGCATCCGGTGCAGCAGGCTATGCACGAGGCCGGGGCCGTCCAGTGCGGGTTCTGCACCCCCGGGTTCGTGGTCGCCGCCGTCGACCTTTTCGAACGCGACCCGCATCCCGACACCGAGAGCATCAAAGAGGCGCTGGCGGGCAACATCTGCCGCTGCACCGGATACGGGGCGATCGTGCGGGCGTTCGAGCGCCTGGCGGGAAGGGAGGCGCCATGACGTTCTCGGAGCAGACGAAGGAACGTCGCGGGGTGGCCGGCGGGGTCGGAGAGTCGCCGCTTCGTCCCGACGGTATCCCCAAGCTCAGGGGTGAGTTCGCCTACGCCCAGGACCTGAATGCCGAGGGGATGCTGTGGGGGTCGACCGTGCGCAGCCCCCATGCCCTGGCCCGCCTCGTTTCGATCGACATCGCCCCCGCACTCGCCATTGCCGGCGTCCACGCCGTTCTCACCCAGGACGACGTGCCGGGGCGGGGGTGGTTCGGCCTCGAGCATCCGGATCAGCCGGTGCTGGCGGCCGACGAGGTCCGGTACTGGGGCGAACCGGTGGCGGTGGTGGCGGCCGACGACTACGAGACGGCCCGGCGGGCGGCTCGGGCGGTGGTGGTCGAGTACGAGGAACTGGAACCGCTGGTCGATCCCGAGGAGGCCGAGCGCCGGGACGAGGTGTTCCGGCGGATCCGGATCCGCCGCGGCGACCAGGAGGCGCGGGGCGAGTTCGTGGTCGAGGGGTTCTACGAGGTGGGCATGCAGGACCAGGCTCCGCTCGGAACCGAGGCGGGGCTGGCGGTTCCCGACGGCGAGGGAGGCGTCGACCTGTACGCCACCAGTCAGTTCGTCCACGCCGACCACGAGCAGATCATCGCCAGCCTCGGCCTGCGCGCCGATCAAGTGCGGGCCCATCCCACCGGCATCGGCGGCGCCTTCGGTGCCCGCGAGGACGTCAATCTTCACATCCACCTGTGCATGCTCGCCCTATACACGGGGCGTCCGGTCAAGATGGTCTATGACCGGTCCGAGTCCTTCACCGGCCACGTCCATCGCCACCCGGCGCGCATGTGGTATCGCCACGAGGCCGACCGTGACGGTCGCCTGGTGCGGGTCGAGGCACGTCTCCTGCTCGACGGAGGCGCCTATGCCTCCACCACCAGCGCCGTCCTCGCCAACGCCAGCTACTTCGCTGTCGGGCCGTATCGCTGCGATTCGGTCTCGGTCGACGGCATCGGAACCCGCACCAACAATCCTCCCTGCGGGGCGATGCGTGGCTTCGGAGCGGTCCAGTCGTGCTTCGGCTACGAGTCCCAGATGGATCGGCTGGCGGCGGAACTGGACCTCGATCCCCTCGAACTCCGTCGGCGCAACGTGCTCGCCACCGGCGATCCCATGTCCACCACCGGTCAGATCCTGGAGACCCCCATCCCGCTGGTGGATGTCGTCGACTCGCTGATGGCAATGCCCCTGCCCGATCCGATCTCCGACCCGCGGCCCAACCTCTTGCCCGGGGGGTCGGGGCTGACCACCGATCCTGACCATGTCGTGCGGGGGGTGGGTTACGCCCTCGGCTTCAAGAACCTCGCGTTCTCGGAGGGTTTCGACGACTACGCCCAGGCCCGGGTCAGGCTCACCGAGAGCGGGGTGGTGGTCGAGACCGCCGCCATCGAGGTCGGCCAGGGCATGGTGACCGTTGTCGCCCAGTTGGCCCGCTCGGCCCTGGGACTGGGCCGGGTGGAGGTGCGCCATGTCGACACCTCCCGGATCGACTCGGCCGGATCCACCTCCGCCTCCCGCCAGACGCAGATGACGGGCGGGGCCGTCTTCCACGCCGCCACCAGTCTGCGACTACGTATCCTCGACGCCCACGGCGCCGACCATCTCGACGATTCCGGTGCCTGGCGGGGAGATGAGCTCGTCATGCCGATGGCGGATCTGGTGGCCGAGGGATGGGAGGACACCCACACTTTCCGGCATCCTCCCACCGAGGCCTCCGACGAGAACGGCCAGGGGCGGATCCACGCCGACTTCGCCGTGGTCGGCCACCGGGCCGTGGTCGACCTCGACCCCGAGCTGGGCCTGATGCGGGTGGTGCGGGTGGACACCGCCCAGGACGTCGGGAGGGCCCTCAACCCCGAGTCGGTGCGGGGACAGATCGAAGGCGGGATCTTGCAGGGGGTGGGTCTGGCGATGATGGAGGAGCTGGTTCTCGAAGGAGGCAAGATTCGCAACCCGACCTTCACCGACTATCTCCTTCCCACCATCCTCGACGCTCCCGACGTCGAGGCATTGCTCATCGAACAGGAAGGATCCTGGGGTCCGTTCGGAGCCAAAGGCGTGGGCGAGCCGCCCACCATCTCGTCCACCCCGGCCGTGGTGGCGGCCCTCCGCGGTGCCACCGGACTGGCGCTGACCCGGGTCCCGGTGCGACCTGAAGACATCGCACTGGAGGTTGCGGAGTGAGCGGAATCGACGACCTGCCCAAGGCGGAGCTCCATATCCATATCGAGGGTTCTCTCGAGCCGGAGATGATGTTCGACCTGGCGAAGCGCAACGGGATAACGCTTCCCTATCCCGACGTCGACGCCGTCAGGTCGGCGTATCGGTTCACCAACCTGCAGTCCTTCCTCGACATCTACTACCAGGGAGCCCAGGTGCTCCAGACCCGGGAGGACTTCGCCGGGCTGATGGCCGCCTACCTGGAGACGGCGGCGGCGGAAGGCGTGGTCCACGCCGAGATCTTCTTCGACCCCCAGACCCACGCGGCTCGCGACGTCGGCTTCGAGGTCTTCATGGCCGGGTTCCGGGATGCCATGGATGACGCCCACCGTGTCCACGGGATCTCCTCCAGCCTGATCCTCTGCTTCCTCCGCCACCTCGGGGGAGAGGCCGCCCTCTCGACCATGGAGGAGGCGGCCGACCACCTCGAGGGGGTGGTGGCGGTGGGGCTCGACTCGAGCGAGGTCGGATACCCGCCCGAACTGTTCGAAGCCGCCTACAACCGGGCCCGTCAGCTGGGGTTGCGCGCCGTCGCCCACGGCGGCGAGGAGGGGCCACCGTCCTACATCACCGGAGCACTCGACACGCTCGGGGCCGAGCGCATCGACCACGGTATCCGTTGCCTCGACGATTCGGAGGTGGTGGCCCGCCTGCGCCGTGACCGGATCCCGCTCACCGTATGTCCCTTCTCCAACGTCGCCCTCAAGGTGGTGGAGCGCCTCGAAGACCATCCGCTGCCCCGGCTGCTGGACGAGGATCTGGTGGTGACCATCAACTCCGATGATCCCGCCTATTTCGGCGGCTACGTCGGCGACAACTATCGGGGAGTGGCCGACGCCTTCGATCTCGACCGCGACACCCTGGCCGCCCTGGCCGTCAACTCGATCGAATCCAGCTTCCTCGACCAGGAGACCAAGGCCCGCCTCCTGGCCACCAACCGCCCCTGACCCGTTTTCGCGACAGAATTGCGCGCCATGGCGCGCAATTCTGTCGCGAAAAGCCTCCAGTTTTCCGTCGGTGGCTGCCCGGCTCAGGCCTTCTGGATATCCCCGATCGGGAGCGGTCCATGTTCC
>DATHVR010000055.1:0-6754 GCA_035461175.1 Acidimicrobiia bacterium
CGAGGCTCCGAGCACCGAACTGATCACTCCCGCCGCCCCCATCACCAGACCCTGGCGCATGTCCACCCGTTTCTCGGCCAGGTTGACGCGGGTGGCGGCGATGGCGGTGAAGATGATCACCATCAGCGAGGTTCCCTCGGCCGAGTGCTGGTTCATGCCCAGCAGAAAGACGAGAGCGGGGACGATCACGATCCCCCCACCCACACCCGCCACCCCGGCGGCGAACCCCGACACCAGGCCGATCCCCACGGCGATCAACCACGCCACGGTTCCGGTGGCCTGTTCTCCGGCCGCCACCTCGCCACCCAGCAGCATCCGCAGCCCCGCCGCCACCAGCATCACTACGAAGAAGGCACGCAGGGCTTGGGGAGACATCCGTCCCATAACGCTGGAGCCAAAGGTGGAGCCGACGATCGCTCCGATCGCTACGGCGAACCCGATCCCCCAGTCGACTTGGTTGGAGATGGCGAATCGGGTGACCCCCGCCACGGCGATGACGAGTATCGCAAGCAGCGAGGTGGCGTGGGCACGGTGCTGTGTGACCCCGATCGCCACCATGAGGGGGACCATGACGATGCCGCCGCCCACCCCAAG
Organism: Acidimicrobiia bacterium; assembly: GCA_035461175.1. Taxonomy (GTDB): domain Bacteria; phylum Actinomycetota; class Acidimicrobiia; order Spongiisociales; family ZC4RG35; genus DATHVR01. The sequence goes on from DATHVR010000055.1 coordinate 595, forward strand.
CAACCCGGCCAGGAGGCCGGCGATGACGCCGATCCCGGCATAGACCCAAAGGGAGGAGAGGTCGGAAGTGGTGGTGGAGTCCGCCATCGGAGGGGAGGCTAAACCGAGGGGCGTCGACTCCCTATTCAGGCCGTCCAGCCCAGGACCGCCTCACCGGCCGAGACATAGGCGAGCCAGAACAGGAAGGCGATGGGCCCCGACACCAGGGTCCACCACGACCATTCGCGAACCAGACGGGCCAGGTACCACAGGCCGCCGAACCACACCGCCCACAGGGCGGCGACGAAAAAGCCGGGAACGACCAGGCCCGCCGGGAAGTAGAAGAAGATCCCCACGGCGATATACATGACCACGCCCACTATCACCAGGGTGCGCTGGATCAGACCGACGGAAGTGGTCGAAGACATGGCCGGATGATAAGTGGCCCCCGACGATCGAATCCGTTTTGTGGGTCGTTTCTGACGCCGCCAGCGTCAAAAGCGACCCACAGAACCGTTCTTCAGGCCCGGGCCTCGTCCCACCAGTTCAGGACCCGGGTGGCGTAGAAAGTCAGCCATTTCGAGGGTTCGCCCTCGTCGACGTCGACCTCGAACCAGACCCGGCCGGGGTGGCGGCCCATCTGTGGCCAGGTGCCGTCAGGCCGGCGGGCGTCACGCACCGCCTCTATCGCCTCCGCCATTCGGGGGTCGGGGCCGGTCCCGTCGACCATTGAGGCCGAGCGGAAGTAGTCGGTGGCGTTGAGGACGCTGTAGTAGGCCCGGAACGGGTAGGTGAGATGCATGACCCAGGGCGCCACCAGTTCCCCGGTGGACAGCCTCTGCATGAGCCGCCGCTCCAACAGGTAATCCTCACCCGCCCGGCGGACGCTCCTGGTCGCTTCGGTGCCGCCGGTGGCGACCTCACTGGCGAGCAGACCCCTGAGGGAGTTGAGCGTGGAGTGGAACGAAGAACGGGTCGAGCCCTCGACCCACTCACAGTTCCAGCCTCCGTCTTCCATCTGATGCTCCACGAACCACTCCGCTAGTGGAGTCATGTCGACCCCGAGCCAGAGCCCATTGGCGAGGGTCCAGGCATTGATGCAGCAGTCCACCTCCCCGCCCCAGTAGGGGAGGTCGTCGTAGTCCCAGCGGCTGTTGGCCGCCAGTTTGTCGGCCGTGCCGGCCAGGGCGGACGAATCCAGCCCCCACTCCCGCAACGAGTTGAGGGTCCAGGTCGTCGCCGTCCACGGTTGACCGCGCTCTGCCCTGGCTTCGGGACTGTCGAAGAACCCGGCCGGGAAGAATGAACCGCCCGCCCACTGTCCGTCGTCATCCTGAAGGGCAAGCAGCCGCGCCCCGAAGCCCTCGGTGGCCACCCGGGCGCGTGTCTCCTGCCATACCTCTTCGGGAGCACCTACCAGGTCACGCTCGACCTGCCAGCGGAGGGCTGGATCCGAGTCGAGCATCCATTCGAGCGGGATGTCGTCGATCACGCCGAAAGGCTAGTTGGGGGTGGTGGCCCCGGTCGGGTCGAGTCCAAGGGAGACGGCCTCGGCATGCGCCAGCTCACGACCTTCTTCCACCGCCTGGTCGAACCGTTCATCGCCGAGCCGGGACCGGCTCTCCTGACGGATCTGATCGAAGAAGGCTCGAGCCACGGGACCAGCACCTGGCCGGCCGCTTCTCGCTGAGCGTCGGCCGCTCCCAACAACCTCGCCGACCTGATGTGGTCGCCTCCGGCTCCTGACACCAAGGCCAGCGCGCCCAGGCAATCGGCTATCCCACGCAGGTCCCTAATGTCACGCCGCAGTCCCAGACTCTCTCTCAGTCTCTCCCCGGCTCGGCCGGGGTCACCCTTGAGGAAGTCGAGGACGCCGTAGCTGAACTGGGTATGACCTATCGCGAAGACGTGGTTCCACTTGCGGGAGAACTCGAGGCAGCGCCGGAGGAGCTGTTCGGCCGTTTCCATCTCTCCGGTCATCCAGAAGACCTGTAGCCCCTTCTCCACGTGGGTGGGATTGGCCAGCGACCACGACAATCCGGCGCGGATGTTGTGTCGCTCCAGCTCGATGATGTCGAGGACCTGGGGGAAGCCGGCACTCGAGTATTCCTGCTCACAGCGATTCACCAACTGCAGACACCACTCGAGATGGGCCAGCCGGATGGCGGCTTCCTGGCCCGCCTCGACCAGCTGCTCGAGGGCGTAGGCACGCAACGTTTCCAGCAGCCGGTAGCGAGGCTGGCCGGTCGGGTCGAGGTAGAACGTCACCATGGACTTGCCCATCGGCAAGGTGCTGGTGATGCTGGCTTGGCCGCTCCCGTTCATCGCCACCGGGGTGGTGCCCCTCGATCCGGTGGCGCTGCTGCCACTCCAGCTCCTCTGGTTGAACCTGATGACTGACGGTCTGCTGGGGTTGAGTTTGGGCGCCGAACCAGCCGACCCGGACGTGATGAACCGGCGCCCCGTCGACCCTTCCGCCGGGGTCTTCTCGGGAGGGATGGGACGGCACACCGTGACGACGGGACTGTGGATCGGCGCCATCGCCCTCGCCGTGGGCTTCTGGTACCACGAAACCGGCAACCCGGCCTGGCAGACGATGATGTTCACCACCTTGGCCACGATGCAGGTGGTGCAGGCATTCGCCGTCCGCTCCCACCACCGGTCCGTGTTCGGGTCCAAGATGTTCGGCAACCGGGTGATGAACCTGATGGTGCCGCTGGTCCTCGCCCTCCAGGTGCTGGCTGTCTACCTGCCCGGGTTGTCCGATCGGGTGCTCGGACTGGCTCCCCTGACGGTCATCGACTGGGGTGTGGCCGTGCTGGCCGGGGCCCTCTTTCTCGCCGGTCCCGAGCTGTGGAAGCGTGCCTGGGCCGCCAGGGAAGCAACGTGACTTGCACCCAGGAGCGAGCTTCGGTGTCGGCTGGTGGTTTCGGCCGAACAAGGTCGGGGCATCGGCTCTGGTTCAGCGGCTGAGGCGACGAGTCAGGCCCACTGTGCCCGCCCCGGCGGTCGCCGTCCACGCCAGCCACAGCATCCAGTCCCCGAACCGTACATAGGGTGTGTCCTCGGCGGAGAGCGGTATATCGACCATAAAGGCGCCCTCCCAGTCGGCCGGATACCACGCCAGGAGTCGCCCCCTCGCGTCGAATGCCGACGAGGTGCCGCTCACCGCCACGAGAACGGCGGGGCGTCCGGTTGCCACCGCCCGCACTGCCTCGTGGCTGGCCTGCTGGGGCTGGGCCCACGTCCCCTGGAAGGTCCAGGTGCCCCCCTGCACCACCGTCACCGCCGCGCCCAGTTGGGCCAGGCGGCGGCGCATGGCGGGGAAGGTCGACTCGTAGGAGACCAGGGGGCCCACCTCGACGCCTGCCACCTGCATCGTGGTCAGTTCCTCCCCGCGGGCCCGGTCCTGGACGGCGGCCTCGGTGAAATCGGCCACCCACCCGAACAGGGGACGCAGCGGGATGTACTCCCCGAACGGCACCAGGCGCTGTTTGGCGTAGGCGGCCACCGGTCCCTCGGGGGTGTAGTGGACGAACACCTTGCGGATGCGGCCGTCCCCCACCCGGGCGTCGATGTTGACCAGCACCGGAGCCTCCGCCTCACCCGACACCTCCCGCAACAGCCGCTCCACCTCCGGATCCTGCTCCGGGTCGTAGGCGACGCTGCTTTGGCCCCACACCACGAAATCCACGGTCCCCTCGATGGTCCGGGTCAGATCGAGGTGCGCCTGCAGCCGTTCCCGGTTCGAATCGATCACCCCCGTCTGGACTCCGGCCAGGGTCACCTCGCCGGTCACGGCGGCGTCGGGACGGGACGCTCCGTAGACGACCATCAGCGCGGGAACGAGAAGCGCCGCACCCAGCGCCACCCGCCGGTGGTTCTTGGCCATCCCGGGGAGGAGCGCCGTGGTCAGTCCTACGTTGGTGACGACCAGTCCGAAGCTCAATAGCCACACTCCACCGAGCGCCGCCGTCTGCAGGACTGGGCCCACCTGCCACTGGCTCAGCCCCAGCATCCCCCAGCTTCCACCGAGATACTCCCAGGAGCGGATCCCCTCTATCGCCACCCATACCGAGGGAACCACCAGCAACGCCAGGTAGGGCCGAGCACCCGTTCGGAACGGCTCGCCCAGATACGACCAGACGGCCAACCCCAGCGGCAGCCAGAACAGCCCGACGAAGGCAGCGACCGGAACGGTGAACACCCCCATGTGAGGGATGAGCCAGTAGTGGAGGACGAGGAGGAAAGCCGTCCCGCCCAACCAGCTACGTAGCATCGCCTCCCGCCGGGTGGGGGCGGTAGCCACCAGCCACACGATCGGTGCCACCCCGATCCATCCCAGCCACCACCAGGCAGGGGCCGGCATGGCCAGAGCCAGGATGGCTCCCATCGCACCCACCGCCAGCCGGGCGAACCACTGTGCCGCACTGTCTCTCATTGGACGGGCCGTCGTCGCGAGCAACCCAGGTCTGCTTTCGCCGCCGGGTCGAGCATACGGGATCGTCCCCCTGAGCGGATCGGGCGGGTCTCTGAGGCGCCATGCTGAGCGAACTGGAGCCGACCTGACCCGGCGGAGCGACGGGCTCCCGTGGCGCCCGACGAGCAGTCTGGAGCCCGGTCTCGTCAGAGTGGCGTAGGCGGGGGAAGATGGAAGGTGGTTCCGCCGGCGCCAAAAGATGCTCCGGATTCGGGGGGTAGCCTCTCTGCTCTTGAGCGCCGACCAAGCATTTGGGCTACCCCCGGACCGGAAAGAGTTGGCCCCGCTGCCCGATGGCGGCGGTTCCAGTCGATCGAGGTCGTGATCATGGAGATAGGTTCGCCGAGTCGAACCCCGGCGTCCCACAGCACCGTGAGGATGGGTGTCCCTGAAACTCGCCCCACTGAACAAGCCCCTCATCGGCTCTTTGGTCAGGACCGGGACGGGAGGGTCACGACTCGGGAAGGCTTGATCCGCTCGGGTCGGAGTCGATTTCCCCTTCGGAGGTCAGCCACTTGAACTCAGGGAGAGATTGGCCGCTCTAGGTGGCGTTCCCACGACTCCACCAGGGCGGAGAGAGCGGCCCTATTGAGACTCACCTCGAACCTCTAACGCCAGAGGAACTGATAGATCGAGGTGGTTGCGGCGGGGGGTTTCAGGGGGGTCGCCCCCCTTGGATGTCACAGTGGGCCCGGCAGGACTTGAACCTGCAACCAACGGATTATGAGTCCCCCTGTACTAGCCCTCTGACCTGGGAAAAGGCACGATATCAGCCCCGCTGTGCCCTCCCTGTGCCGCTCGGCACCGTCTCCGAACCGCCGTTCCATCCTGTCAGCGAGGGCCTTCAAGTCGTCGACGAACAGCCCGGCGTAACGGTCCAGCGTCATGCTGGCGTTGGCGTGTCCAAGGGCATGCTGAACGGCCTTGAGGCACCGGACGAAATCATCAGGCTGGCGGCAGTGTCCCGAAGATCATGGACCATCAGCCCGTTGGGCAGTCCAGCCGCCTCGACGGCCGGAAGCCATACGCCACGACGAAAGTTCGATGAACGCAGAGGGGTTCCGCCTGGGGTTGTGAACACCAGGGCATCCCCGTCCCGGTCGCCTATCAGCTCGCCAAGACGATCCACTACGAAACGGGGAGCAAGATAGACCGTCCGCTTCTCATGGGTCTTGGGCAAGCCGAACACAAGGCGTCCGTTGATCTCAGTCGCCGCCTCCGCTACCTCCACCCGCCCACCGGCAAGATCCACCGACGACGCTCTCAGGGCCACCGCTTCGCCCCATCGCAGAATGTCCGAGCGGCACGCGGCCACGCATTCGCTCTCACGCCGCGACGGCGGTCAAGGGCGCAGTTGCTCGGCCAGAAACGCCAAAACCCGGTCGAGGGCAACCCGGGTCGGATGCCCCGGCTCGTCGACGAGGGAGACCGTGAGCACCGCGTGCGCCGACGGCGCGATACCAGCCGCGTTGCCCGGCGAAGAGTCGATCTCGATCCCCTCAAAGGACGTCCCGAGCCTCGCCCGGAGGGTCTCGAATCGCTCCGCAGGGCAACCCCGGTCGTTGGTGAACCGGAGCCCGAGCACGCGCAGGCCGTCGCTGGTTCGTTCCGTGATTGTCGAGAGATCCTGAGCATCCATGCCGAGGGCGGCACGGCCACGCTTCCCGATTGGCGCAGGCATGACCGGCTGGCTCATGACGG
>DATHVR010000056.1:0-20233 GCA_035461175.1 Acidimicrobiia bacterium
CAAGTCGGGCGACCGGCGTCTGTTCGGGGCACGGCCCCGAACAACCACGAGACGCGAAGGAGCGACGGGATCAGCGAGGCGAAGCCGGCCTCGAAGTCGCCCGACCATCAACGTCGTCCCCCCTTGAATCATCACCGCCACGGGGTTCGCCGGCGGCCGCCACGACGCCACCCTCCAAAGTCGCGAGGCCTCCAGCGACAGACAAGGTCCGGCAGGAGACGGGCCGGCGGATGGCCCCAACCACCGAAGACCCCGGACAAGTGGCCGCGGGGGGTTACAGGGGGGTCGTCCCCCCTTGAATCATCACAGCACAGCGGCGGCTATTTCGGCCAGGGGGGAGCGGATGGTGCGGTCGAGGGTGACGTGGCCGAACAGGTGCGAGCCCTTGAACTTCTCGATCAGGGCGGCCATGCCGCCGTAGGGCGAGATGTAGGGGTTGTCGACCTGGGACAGGTCGCCGCAGAACACGAGCTTGGAGTTGCGGCCCATGCGGGTGAGGATCACCTTCAGGGTGGGGAGCTCGAGGTTCTGAGCCTCGTCGATGATCACGAACTCGTCGGTGATCGACCGACCCCGCAGGTAGGTCACCGCCGCCAGTTCCAGCTCACCCCGGTCGAGAAGTTCCTCGACGGCCGCCTTGGCCCCGTCGGCGCCCCCGTCCGAGAACAGGGCGTAGAGGTTGTCGTTGACCGCCGCCATCCACGGAGCGAGCTTCTCGGACAGGTCGCCGGGGAGGAATCCGACCTCCTGACGCCCGACCGCCACCAACGGACGGTACACGCTCACTCTCCGGTAGCGCTGCTGTTCGAGGACCTGTTCGAGAGCGGCGGCGAGAGCGAGAAAGGTCTTGCCCGAACCGGCAGTGCCCATCATCGACACCGCCGGGATGTCGGGATCGAGGAGGTGATGAAGGGCGACGGTCTGGGGAAGGTTCTTGGGCTCGATCCCGAAGGCGCGCACGTGGGTCGGAACCCGTTCCAGGGTGGCGGGAGGGCCGGCCTCGATCACCCGGGCCAGGGCGGACCGGGACCGGCCCGCCCGGAGTACGACGAACTCGTTGGCGAGGGCATCGACATCGACCGAGATCTTGCCCTCGTCGAAGAGGCGGTCGACCGTCTCGGTGTCGACGGCGTGCTCGACGATGCCCGAGTGCAGTTCCTCCACCTGAACGGTGTCGCCCCGATAATCCTGGACCTCGACCCCGAGCTGGGCTCCCTTGATGCGCAGGCTGGCGTCTTTGGTCACCAGCACCGGGGAGTCGAGGTTGAAGCAGGTGGCGAGGATGCGATGGTCGGGAGTGGTGGGGTCGAGGACCTTGGGGAGGCGGTCCGAGGCGATGCCGTTCAATTCGATCCGCAGGCGTCCTCCCGACGGCAGGGCGACCGGTTCCCGCATTCCGCCGGCGTGTGAGGCACCCAGGCTCTCGAGCAGCCGGATGGCGGCCCGGGAATTGGCCCCCACCTCGTCGAGACGTGTCTTCTTGCGGTCGAGTTCCTCGATCACCACCAAGGGAAGGACTACGTCGTGCTCGTCGAACCGCAACAAGGCATTGGGGTCGGCGAGGAGTACACAGGTGTCGAGGACGAAGGTGCGGGACATGGTCTCCTGTTCGGCCAAGGTCCGTCCATCTTCCCCGCTCCCACCCGGCTAACCAAGGACCCTCGATACCGTGGGCTCATGACCCACCTCTCCGCTCCCTCCGCTTCCGGCGTCGACGTCGTCCGTGACGTCGCCCGTCTCCTGGACAACTTCCCGCTCCTCACCCGCCAACGAGCCCTGACACCGGACCTGCGGCAGGCCCATCGACACCTGCTGAATACGATCGCCCACGAGGGCCGGCCGCCGACCGACCTGGACCCGTCGGCGGTGCGGACCCTGGCGGCCGAAGACGTGATCGTGGCGGATGAAGATGGCATCACCGGCGCCTATCCCTTCTCGCTCATCCCCACCGGGCACCGACTGCGGATCGGCGGCACGGTCGAGGTGTACGCCATGTGTTCGATCGACGCCGTGGCCGTGGCTCCCGTCTGGCGGCTTCCCACCCGCATCGAGTCCACCTGCGCCCACACGGGAGTTCCGGTCCGCCTCGACCAGCAGCCGGACGGCGCCGAGTCGGACCCCGGCGATGTCCGCCTGGGGATTCACTGGCAGGTCCCGCAGGGAAGCGCCTCGACCTCGATGTGCCGGGAAATGGTGTTTCTGGCCGGGCCCGACGCCGCTCGAGGCTGGCAGGAGGATGGCGGCGAGGCTTCGGTCTACACGATGGAGGAGGGAATCGAGTTCGGGCGTCGGTTCTTCGCTCCGCTGCTGGTCGACTGATCGGTCAACCGGCCAGCCCGGCCCGAACCAGGAAGGCAGCCATCTGGCCCCTGGTGACCCACCCGCGGGGGCAATAGTGCGACCCGCCGGCGTCGCAACCGGCGGTGATCCCGGCAGCGTGAAGGGCATCGATGTAGGCGCGGTGGACCGACCCGCTTATGTCATCGAAGGCGGTGCCTGGGCCTGGTTCGAGCTCCAGCACCTTGCCGAGGAAGGTGGCCATCTCTCCCCGGGTCACGGGACGGTCGGGACAGAAGTTCCGATAGTCGGGAGGATCACAGCCTTCGGTCGCCCCGGCGGCGGCCATGGCCTCGATCGCACGCTCGTACACCGAGCCCTCGTCGTCCACGAATCGGTTTCCGCCCGGTGTGCCCCATCCCAGGGCCCGGGTCAGGAACACCGCCATCTCGCCGCGCGTGACCGGTGCGTCGGGGCAGAACCGGGTGTTGTCGGGCGGGTTGCATCCCGCCGTGATCCCGGCGGCGGCGAGCGTTTCGATGTCGGCCTCGAAGAGAGAGCCGTCGTCGTCGGCGAACCGGCCCTTCCAGTGCTCGACGAGCGACTGGGAGTAGGAGGCAGGCCAGGTGACGGGCGGCGGCTGGTAGGAGGGATGGGAGAACAGGCCGGCGGTGATCCAGAGATGGGATCCGGCCTTGTGCACACCCATCGATATGAAGTCGAATCCGGGGTTGGTGAGGATCTGCTTGTGAGAAGGAGAGTTCCACAGCGCCTCGATGGCCTCTTGGCACCACGCCTCCACGCCGCCGTCGTCGGCCGAGGCGAGGGCACCGCCCGAGGCGGTCTCGCCGTAGCCGGTCCAGCCGTCGGGGAGGTGGGCGATACGCCCGTCCATTCCGTCGTGGCTGAGGTCGCCGGCGACGGCCATTTCGGCCGAATGGCTACGGAGCGAATCGCGCAGGATTCCGCTCCAGCGCATGGCGGCTCCACCCCGACGCTGGTTGATACCGTCGACCAGACACGCCTCCGGTCCCGACGGGGCGTCCCCTTCCGCTGCCGCCGCCCCCCGGGAGACCGCCAGCAGGGCGAACAGCATCCCGAGGACCACCAGCCAGCGAGGCATCAGGTCGCGAACCGCGAAACGAATTGGGGACTCTTGAGGAGGTTGAACTCGTGATGGGTCTCGGCCCACCCGAGCGGTTCCACCATCCGTCGCAGCTTGGAGGGCCACAGCTTGTGGCAGTGGACCTCCCGTGCCTTGAAAGGGGTTCCGTGGAGGATCATCGAGGTGGGAATGGCATAGAGACCCATGATCGGCTCGGCCGGATAGACGAACAGAGCCTGACCGCCGGGACGGAGCACCCGGGCCATGTCGACCAGGGCTGCCTCCAGCGCCGGGATGTGCTCGATGGCGTGCACCGAGACGAGGGCGTCGAAGCTGTTGTCTTCGAAGTCGAGCGCCTCGGCCCGCATCGTTCGGACCCGATAGCTGTCCGCCACCTCGGCGGCATTGGGGTTGGCGTCGATCCCGATGATGTCGACACCGCGCGCCGCCAGTCGCTTGGTCAGATGGCCGGACCCACATCCCACCTCGAGGACGGTAGTTGACGGCTGCAACGGCAGCAACCTATCCACCGTCTCCAGGTGCGAGGGGTCCCAGCGGTTGACGAGGGCATAGCGACGGCTGTCGTAGACACTCATTGGACGGGCACCGCTAGATCATCGAGATGGGGCGCCACGGCGTAGTCGCACAGGATCGGACCGGCCTCGGTGAGAGCGACGTGGGTCACCGAAGTGTTCTCGGGGGTGGCGAGGCGGCTGCGGGTGGAACTGGCGTCGCCCCCGACCGTTCCGACGTAGGCACGGAGCACGCCGCCATGGAAGACGACGCCGCTTACCTCTCCGGCCGGGGTGTCGAGCGAGTCGATCGTGGCCGACACCCGCTCGGTCGCCTCTCGCCAGGTCTCGCCCGTCCGTCCGCGAGCGAGATCCTCTCCGTCGACGTATATGCGACGGGCCAGGTCGGCCCATGTGGCTTCGATCTCCTCGCGCCCCAGGCCCTCCCACTCGCCGAAGGCGATCTCCATCAAACCATCCGTCAGCACCGGGTTGGGGTTGAGGCGACTGGCGGTGTCGACCGCCCGAGACAGGGGGGAGGAGTAGACCGTGTCCAGCGGTCCGTACCACTCCGCCAGGCGATTGGCCTGGGCCTCGCCCACCTCGTCCAGCCCCCAACACGACTGCCCCTGGAAGCGTCCGTCGAGGTTGGCCCGGGTGCGGCCGTGGCGGATGAGAGCCAGAACCGGCTCGCCCTTCGCCAGATGATGGGCGGCGTAGACGGGAAGGGTCCCGAGGTGGCCGGAGTCGTTGAGGCGGGCCAGCCTCCAGTCTCCCGGGGATCCCACCAGGTGGGTGAGCGAGGTGTTGGAAGCCATGCGGTGAGGACGGCGGGTGACGGTGGGGAGTAGGCCGGCGAGCAGCGAATCGATCACTCCACCATGGGTGACGAGGATGGCCCGGCCAGCGGGACCGACCCGGCGGGCGGCGGCGTCGACCACCGCCCCGGCCCGCGCCGTCACCTCGCTCATCCGCTCCCCGGTGTCCCCGAAGGGGTCGTCACTGCCCCCGTAGATCGCCCGCAGGCGCTCCATGTCGGTAGAGGCGACGACGTCGAAGGAAACATCCTCCCACCGGCCCAGGTCGATCTCGATCAGGCCGGGGTCGATCTCGGGCGCGCCAAAGGCCCGGGCGGTCTCGACCGCCCGGGACAGAGGTGACGACAGCACCAGGTCGGGATCGGGCCAGGCGGTGGCTCGGGCGGCCAGAGACTCGATCTGGTCCCGTCCGGTGTCCGAGAGCGCGGCGTCGCCCCGTCCCTGCCAGGCGCCGGCCAGGTTCGCCTCCGACTCGGCGTGTCGAACGAGAATGATCTCAGTCATGGGACCCCGACATTGTGGTCATCCTCTCGAATAGGCGAAGCCGAGGGCCGAAAGCCGGGTCCTGCGACACCGGCCCCCGACCTCGGGCTCAGAAAGCCGAGGCGAAGATCAGCGCCACGATCGTCATGACCTTGATGACGATGTTCATGGCCGGGCCCGACGTATCCTTGAACGGGTCGCCGACCGTGTCGCCGATCACTGCCGCCTTGTGGGAATCCGATCCCTTGCCCCCGAAGGCTCCCGCCTCGATGAACTTCTTGGCGTTGTCCCAGGCTCCTCCGGCGTTGGCCATGAAGATCGCCAGGAGGAATCCGGTGACGAGGGCGCCGGCCAGGAACCCTCCCAGCATCTCGACGTTGATGAAGCCGATGATGAGTGGCAGGGCCACGGCCAGCGAACCGGGGATCACCATCTCCCGGAGAGCGGCGCCAGTGGCGATGTCGACACAGGTGGCGTAGTCGGCCTTGGCGTCGGGATGGCCTTCCTTGAGCCCGACGATCTCACGGAACTGGCGTCGGACCTCGTCGATCATCTTGTTGGCGGCCCGCCCCACCGCGTTCATGGTGAGGGCGGCGAACAGGAACGGGAACATTCCTCCCAGGAACAAGCCCACCGTCGTCTCCGGTCGGGTGAGGTCGATGCTCTCGAGACCCACCGCGGCGGTGAACGTTGAGAACAGCGCCAGGGCGGTCACCGCGGCCGAGGCGATGGCGAAGCCCTTGGCGACGGCAGCCGTGGTGTTGCCGAGCGAGTCGAGGGCGTCGGTGGCCTTTCTGACTTCGGGGTCGAGATGGGCCATCTCGGCGATGCCACCGGCATTGTCGGCGATCGGGCCGTAGGCGTCCACCGAGATGGTGATGCCCAGAGTGGCGAGGACCCCGATGGCGGCCACGGCTACGCCGTAAATGCCTCCGCCGTCGCCCAGCGCCCAGTCGCCCGCCCAGAAGGCTCCGCCGATGCCGGCGGCGACCACGATCACCGAGAAGGCGGCCGAGCGCATGCCCTCGGCGATCCCGGAGATGATCACCGTGGCGGCCCCGGTCTGAGACTGGCGGGCGATTTCCTTGACCGTCTTGAAATGGTCCGAGGTGAACCACTCCGAGATCTTGCCGACGAACCACCCCACCACCAGGCCGATCACGACCGCGACCCAGATCCCGAGGGGGTTGTCGACCACGTCGCCGAAGACCAGGTAGACCAGACCCAGCACGCCTAGAGCGGTCACGATCAGCGAGAAGTTGGTCCCCCGATGCAGGGCGGCGGCGAGATCGCTCTCGCTCTTGGCGCGGACCAGGAAGGATCCGATGATCGACGCGAACATGCCCAGGGCGGCTACCGCCAGCGGAAAGATGATCGCCTCGGCCTGAAAAGCGGCGCCCGAGAAGACAAAGGCCGAATAGGCGATCGGCGCCACCAGCGAACCAACGTAGGACTCGAACAGGTCGGCGCCCATGCCGGCCACGTCGCCGACGTTGTCACCGACGTTGTCGGCGATCACGGCGGGGTTGCGGGGATCGTCTTCGGGAATCCCCGCCTCGACCTTGCCCACCAGGTCGGCGCCGACATCGGCCGCCTTGGTGTAGATACCGCCGCCGACACGGGCGAACAGAGCGATCGAGGAGCCACCCAGACCGATGGCGGCGATGATGTCGGCCGAGCGGATCTCGTCGAAGCCCGATGCCAGGACCACGAAGATCAGGTAGCCGATGCCGACGCCGAGGAGACCGAGACCGGCCACAGTGAAGCCCATGACTGCTCCCCCCCGGAAGGCGACCGGAAGCGCCCCCTGGATGCCGCCCAGACGCGCCGCCTCGGTGGTGCGGGAGTTGGCGGCGGTGGCGATCCGCATGCCGACGAAACCGGCACCGGCGGAGAGGATGGCACCGAAGAGGTAGGCGAGGGCGCGGAATCCTCCGTCCTCGAGTAGGAAGCCGATCAGGACGGCCATGGCTGCAACGAAGACGGCAACCCAGGTGTACTCGCGCCTCAGGAAGGCCATTGCTCCTTCGCGGATGGCGTCGGAGATCTCGACCATTCGTTCGTTGCCACGTGGAGTGGCGAGGACGACGCGGGCGTAATAGACCGCCAGCACCAGCGCCGCCACCCCGGCGAAGAGCGCGACATACAGCAACGTATCGATCATGGGCTTGATACCTCCCGAGACAGGATTGGGGAAACCGCCCGGGAGTATAGAAAGGCCCGCCCTGGGGGTTCACATCGGCCCGCCGCCGGCCGGTCGCTCCGCCACCAGGAACGAGGTGAGCATCGCCCCCTTGCCCTTGATCTCGACCTCTCCCCGGGGTTCGGTGAGGAACTCCGGGCCGAGATGGGCCGCCAACCGGTCGGTGACCTGGATCCGATCCGCCAATCCGTGGCTCTCCATACGACTGGCGGTGTTGACCGTGTCGCCCCACAGATCGAAGCTGAACTTGCGCCTGCCGATCACTCCCGCCACGGCCGGTCCACAATGCATGCCGATGCGCAGGCTGAGTCGACGTCCTCCCGATTCGGTCCGGGCGCGAAGCGCCGCCCGCATTTCCAGGGCAACCCGGGCCATCCGGACGTGGGCATCGGAGGAGCCGTCCATCCCCGCAACGACCATGTACTCGTCGCCGATCGTCTTGATCTTCTCGACCCCGGCCTCCTCGGTGATCCGATCGAACTCGGAGAACACCTCACTGAGCATGCCCACCACCGTCTCCGGTCCGAGGCGGTCCGACAGGGGTGTGAACCCGACCAGATCCGCGAACAGGACGACGACATGGTCGTGGCTGTCGGCGATCGTCTCCTCCCCGGCCTTGAGGCGATCGGCGATGGTCGCCGGCAGGATGTTCAGCAGGAGACTCTCCGATCTCTCCCGCTCCATGCCCAGTAGCCGGTGCTCGGTGGCGAGAAGGCGGCGCGCCCGATCCCGCTCCCGCATGGCGTGGCCGGCGCCCACCACACAGGCCGAGGTGGGCCCGATCAGGTTGAGGGCCCAGAACACTTTCACCACCGGGGCCGGCAGATCCCCGACGGCGGACGCCACGCCGGAATCGATCACGGCGCTGACTACGGCCAGGAGGATGAAGTACATCAGCCAGGGCCAGGTTCGGGCGCCGTACAGGAGTGCCAGCATCGGCACCACCACCGCCCATATCGCCACGCCGCTGGCCTTGTCGAATCCGCCCAGGCTCCATTGCAGGACAAACGGCAGGGTTCCCATCAGGGCAAGGAGGCCGGTGCGGAGTGTCTCCAGCCTCCGGGTCCGGGAGAAGACGAGAATGCCTCCCACCGTCCCGAGTTGAAAAACGAACGGAATCAGTGCCGACAACCAGCGGCCGAGAAGGGCGTACGTCGCCACCCACACCGTTGCCACCAGGGCGATGAAGACGTTGACCAGGGTGAGAGTGGACTTGGCGAGGCGGATCTCCTCGTCGTCGTCGGGAGCGTGCCCGATGGCTTCGAGGCGAGACACCAAAACGCCCGCGTCGTCGAGGATCACGGCGGGAGGGTACAGCCGCCGGTGGCGCGCTGATGCGCGATCCCCGGTTCATGTCGACCTAACCTGTCCGCCCGATGCCCTGACGGCAATTGTCGCGTGAGGTGACCATGAAGCGAGTTCTCATTCTTCTGGTGGCAATGGCCCTGGCCATCGCCGCCTGCTCGGAGGACGCCGAGCCCACCACCACAACCACGTCCTCGACGACGACGACCTCGACTTCGACCACCACGACCACCGCTCCCACCACGACGACCACCGAATACCGGCTGGAAATCGACGGGGCCGGAGCCGAGCTCATGGGCCTGGTGAGCCACCTCTACTCGGGCGAGGCGGAGCCCGGGTCGTTGCCGGCACCCGATGCCCTCGTCGAGGCGTTTGCCGAAGCGGAAGGCGACCTTCCCGCCGAGGCCGTGGCGTCGGTTTCGCAGTGGGACGAGGAGACGGAAGTGGCGACGGTCGTCGCCGGCGAGGACGTGACCCTGGCCGTGGCCGACCCGGATTGGCGGATCGTCGGGGGCTGGTGGCCCGGACGCGGGGTCGAGGCTCACCTGGGTGAGTTCCCCAAGATCCTGGCAGTGGTCGGATCCGACGCCCGGCCCGGAGAGAACCGGGAGACGGCCCGGGCCGACTCGATCCACTTCGTGGGGATCGACGCCGACGGGGCGGCGGGAATCGTCGGGGTGCCGCGTGACTCCTGGGTCCCGATCCCCGGAGCGGGCAACTCCAAGATCAACGCCTCGCTGGCCTTCGGTGGCCCGGAGATGATGATGGACACCTTCACCGAACTCACCGGCCTCGAATTCGACGGCTACCTGTTGACCGGTTTCGCCGGATTCGAGGGGATGATCGAGGTCCTGGGCGGACTGGCGATGGACGTACCCCGCAACTTCAACGACCGGGCCGCCAAGGCCTACCTCTCCGCCGGGGAGCAGATCCTCGATGCGGCCGAGGCATTGGCTTTGAGCCGCACCCGCAAGACCCTGCCCCGGGGGGACTTTCAGCGCCAGGAGCACGGCGGGCTGGTGATGATGGCCGCCCAATCGATGGTGCGGGCCGGCGGCGCCTACGGGCTGCCCGAGCTCCTGGCCGGGGTCCAGCCTCACCTCTCGACCGATCTCGATCCGGGCGAGTTGCTGGTCACCGCCGCCGCCATCGCCCGGGTCGAGCCGGGCTCGATCACGAACGTGGTCGCCCCGGGTGGGGTGGGCTCGGCCGGGGGCGCCAGTGTCGTCTTCCTCCGCGACTCCGCCCACGACGTGTGGGAAGACCTGGCCGACGGCAGTCTCGAGACCGAATAGCCTGATCCCGGCCCGGGCCGAACCCTTCGGAGTCGACCTCACCCCCAACCGGGGAACCCGAGGCATCGGAGGTCTCCGCACCATGACCGAATCGGGCCGGAGGTTTCCGCCAGTCCTGAGGCTCAGGTCGTCCGACCAGGTTGTCCACCGTCCCCAGGTCAGAGGGTCCTCCCGTTCCTGACCCGGGCGGGTGTCCTCATTCGACCAGGTCGGCCTCGACAGGGCCGAAAACGCACAGAAGGTCCACGTAGGCGCCCGGATCGTCGGTGCCAAGGAAACGGCGCTCGATCTGAGACCGGCTGCGTCGTCCGTAGGCGGCCCGGAAGAACTCGAACCGGGAGGTGGCCATCTCGACCGGCGCCTCCGGCGAGCCGTACATGACCCGGTCGCCGTCCTTCACCACTACCGGCGCCAGACCGGCACTGTCGATCTTGCTCTCCCACAACCCCGCCACCGGCGCCGTGACCAGGTCGATGAGCGACGTGTCCCGGTTCCCGGGCAGCCCCAGCGCCCCCCGGATGTCCTGTTCGTGCACGACGACGTCGGCCACAGGTGGCAGATTGGACCGGCCTCCCTTCGAGAGGACCGCTTCCAGTTGTGAGGCGCTCCGCTCCCACTCTCTCAGCACCACCGCCGTGGGGGTGCCGGATCGGTCCGCCACCTGGGCAGCGGTCTGAGACTCGTCCGGAATCCCGGTCAGGCGTCCGGTGATGACGTCGGAGGCCACCCCGGTCAAGTGGGCGACAACATCGTGGACCGTCCAACCCGGACAGGCCGGAACCGGCCGGGCCAATTGGTCCGGGCCCAACGATCGGATCAGACCGGCCACGCTCTCACGAGCCTGCCGGTAGGCGGCACCCAGGTCTGTCACTGGCGGCGATGGTAGAGCGCCGGTGCGACCGGAACCTTCTGTGGGCCGAAATTGACGTCCCGGGTGTCATTTTCAGCCCACAAAAGCGTTCTTTCAGCGGCGCCGAGAGGCCCA
Organism: Acidimicrobiia bacterium; assembly: GCA_035461175.1. Taxonomy (GTDB): domain Bacteria; phylum Actinomycetota; class Acidimicrobiia; order Spongiisociales; family ZC4RG35; genus DATHVR01. The sequence continues at coordinate 10,984 of DATHVR010000056.1, forward strand.
TGCCTCGAACTCAGCCAGAGGGCGGGCATTGACCACCGCCGCCTTCGGAGCCCATCCCCGCCGGGCCCATTCCACCCCGTATTCCATCCGGCCCAACTCGGAGACGTGATGGCTGTCGGTGGAGATCGTCAGGTCCACCCCCGACCTGACCGCGCTCCGGATGACGTCGGCGATGGCATCGAGCCGATCGAGGGCGCCGTTCACTTCCAGCGCCACCCCGGTCGTTGCCAGCCCCTCCAGCACCGCCTCCACCTCCAACTCGATGCCGGGCCGCCGCCCCACATACCTGCCGCTGAGATGCCCGACGGCGTCGACCGACGGGTCGGCCAGGGCGGTGAGGATGCGCACTGTCTGGGCCTCGGCGTCGAGGTCGAAGTGGGAGTGAACCGAGGCAACGCAGAACTCGAAGTGGCGCCGGAACTCGGCGTCGTAGTCCAGCGACCCGTCGGGACCGATGTTGAGCTCGCACCCGAACAGGAGCCGGATGCCGTGCTTCTGCTCCATCTCCCGGATGTGGTCACGATGGGCCAGCATCTCCTCGCGGGTGGACCCGTTGATGACCAAATCCTCGCCGTGGTCGGTGATGGCCACGTACTCGTAGCCGCGTTCCACCGCCGCCTTCACCATCTCCTCCAGGGTGGAGCGCCCGTCCCCCGACCGGGTGGTGTGATAGTGCAGGTCGCCGAGGATGTCCTCCAGTCCGATCAACTCTGGGAGCTCTCCCCGTGCAGCCGCATCCAGTTCTCCGGTTCCCTCGCGCAGCGGGGGCGGGATCCAGGGCAGGTCGAGGGCGGAATAGATGTCCTCTTCGGTGGCGGAGGCGATGACCCGCTCGTCTTCGAGCAACCCGTACTCGTTGAGGAGCCATCCCCGGTCGATGGCCCGCTGGCGCAGGGCGATGTTGTGGGCCTTGGAGCCGGTGAAGTAGAGGAGGGCGGAACCGAACTGCTCGGGAGCCACCGCCCGCACGTCGACCTGGAGACCGGAGCGGGTCAGGATCGAGGTCTTGGTCTCGCCGTGGCCCACCACCTCGGTGGCGAGGCGGTGGTTCGCCACGTGGTCCATCACCGGGGCGGGGGCGGTGGCGGCCACGACGATGTCGACGTCGCCGATGGTGTCGGAGAAGCGCCGCAGGCTTCCGCAGTATTGGACGGCGGTGACGCCGCTCAAACTCCCCAGCTCCTCGGCCAGGGAGCGGGCCAGGGGAAGGACGTCGACGATGGGAGTTCGGCGATCCTTGCCATGGAGACCGAGCCGCTCGATGGCCCGGGCGATCTTCTCCTCCGAGGTCTTGCCCAGCCCGGGTAGCTCCCGGAGGCGTTCGGCAGCCAGGGCCGCCTTGAGGTCCTCCAGGTTCTCCACCCCCAGCTCCCGGCGGATCATGACCAGCGTCTTGGGGCCCAGGCCCGGGATCCGGGTCAGTTCCAGGAAGGCGGGCGGGTACTTCTGGCGCAGTCGCTCGAGCTTGTCCACCCGGCCCGAGGCGACGAACTCGAGGATCTTGTCGGCGGTGGAGCCTCCCACGCCTTTGAGGGCCGTGAGTTCGGACTTGGACATCGTCGTCACGTCCACCCCGGCGCCCTCGATGGCACCGCGGGCGTTGTCGTAGGCCCGCACCTTGAAGGACTGGGGACTCCCCTCCTCCAGGGTGGTCAGCCGGGAGAGTTCGGAGAGCATCTCGAGGACTTCACGCGTGGTCACCCGGCGAGACTACCCCGTGCCTCTTTCATTAGATCCGGCCATGTGCCACGATTCGGCCGTGGCATCACGCACCGACCGAACCCGAAACGAGAAGCCGGCATCGCCTCCCGGGTGGCGGGTCGAGGGCATGCCCGACGACGACAACGGCAAGGAGGACAAGCCCGACTCGCCCCTTCGCCAGATGCCGGGGGGCCGCAACTTCTGGATCCTGGCCCTGATCCTCCTCGCCATCAACTTCTTCGTGACCAATCTCCTGCTCGGCCCCGAGGATCGGGTCCGAATCCCGTACACGTTCTTCATCGATCAGCTGGACGACGGCAACGTGGCCTCGATCACCTCGACCGGCGACACCATCCAGGGCACCTTCGAGTCCGAGGTGGCCGATCCCGAGGACGAGTCCGAACAGGCCGCCACCTTCACCCTGTTCGAGACCGAGCGCCCCACTTTCGCCGAGGACGACCTGTTCCAGCGATTGCAGAGCAACGACGTGGTTGTGAACGCCGAGCCGGCCGATGCCCCCGCCCCCATCTGGCAACAGATCGTGTTCGGCTTCGGCCCCACCCTGCTCCTGCTCTACATCTTCTATCGGATCTTCCGGCGCGCCGGCTCGGCGATGGGGGGACTGGGCGGGCTCGGTTCGAGCCGGGCCAAACGCTACGAGGCCTCTGAGCAGCGCACCACCTTCGACGACGTGGCCGGGATCGAAGACGCCGAGGACGAACTGGTCGAGATCGTCGACTTCCTGCGCAAACCCGACAAATACACCCGCCTGGGCGGAACCATCCCCCGCGGGGTGCTGCTCACCGGGCTCCCCGGCACCGGCAAGACCCTGCTCGCCCGGGCGGTGGCGGGCGAAGCCGAGGTGCCCTTCTTCTCCATGGCCGCCTCCGAGTTCATCGAGATGGTGGTGGGCGTGGGAGCCAGCCGGGTCAGGGACCTGTTCGAACAGGCGAAGAAGGTCGCCCCCGCCATCATCTTCATCGACGAGCTCGACTCGATCGGCCGCTCCCGGGGCGGGTCGACCACGATGGGCGGCCACGACGAGCGCGAGCAGACCCTCAACCAGATCCTGACCGAGATGGACGGCTTCACCGGCAACGAGGGCGTGATCGTCATCGCCGCCACCAACCGGCCGGAGATCCTCGACAAGGCCCTGCTCCGGCCGGGACGTTTCGACCGCCAGGTGGTGGTGTCGCCCCCGGACCAGCGGGGTCGCAAGCAGATCCTGGAGGTGCACACCCGGCAAGTTCCCCTCGCGGACGACGTCGACCTCGGAGCGATCGCCAGCACCACCTCGGGGATGGTGGGAGCCGAGTTGCGCAACCTCGTCAACGAGGCGGCGCTGATGGCCGCCCGCCGCGAACACGAACGGGTGCAGGCCAACGACTTCTCGGACGCGCTGGAGAAGGTCGTGCTCGGGACCGAACGCCAGATCATGATGAGCGACGAGGAGCGGCACCGCACCGCCTACCACGAGGGAGGTCATGCCCTGCTGGGGATGCTGGTGGAGGGGGCCGACCCGGTGCGGAAGGTGACCATCATTCCTAGGGGCCGCGCACTGGGCGTGACCTTCCAGAGCCCCGAGGCCGACCGCTACGCCTACGACGCCGACTATCTCCACGGGCGGCTGGTGGGGATGCTGGGAGGCCGGGCCGCCGAAGCGGTGGTGCTGGGCGTCATCTCAACCGGATCCGAGAACGACATGGTCCAGGCCACCCAGATAGCCCGCAGCATGGTGGGCCGCTGGGGAATGTCGGAACAGATCGGTCCGGTGGCGGTGTTTGACGAACAGCTCCGGGACCCGTTCGGGCGGCCCGAGGTGTCGGACGACACCATTCGGCTGGTAGACGACGAGGTGCGGCGATTCCTCGACGAGGCCTATGCCGAGGCCGTCCGTCTCCTCACCGAGCACCGCGGCCAGCTGGATGCCCTCGCTGCCGCCCTTCTCGACAAGGAGACCCTGGACGAGGCCGATGCCTATGCCGTGGCCGGGATCCCCCGTTCCGAGCGCTGAGCCGGCTCAGGACAGGGCCAGGAGGACGAAGGCCGGCGCCCAGTGCGTGACCATGTAGTCGTCGCCCGTTGCCGCCTCCAGTGACCCGATCAGGTGGGAGCCGGCCGCCTCGAGCAGGGGACCGTACCGGCCGTCCTCCGAACCGAGCCGCTCGGCCACGCGCACCATATCCGCCGCCCGGCTCAGGTTGAGACCGGCGAAGTGGGCCAGCTGGCCGTCATCGGAATCGGCCACGGCCACGGGCCCGAACAGGGAGGGAGCCGCCGACAGGTCGGGGAGAAATCGCTCCAGCCAGGACGCAAAACGCTCCCGCGGCCACACCATCGCCATCAAGGCGGCCTCGGTGAGGGCGGGCGAGAGGAAGTCGGCCGCCGAGGGCTCGTAGGCGACCGGGTACGCAACGTCGGACCCGTAAAGGCGCTCTGCTGCGGTCCGGATCGTCTCCCTCAGCGGCGGAGGCTCGTCGCCGGCCCGCCCGGCGGCCGCCGGCCAGGCCCGAGCGAGGGCGAAGGCCGTGTTGGGGTGGAGGCCGCTCCGCTGGGGATGGGAGAGAAGCGGCAGCCAGGCATCGAGCCGTCCGGCGAAGTCGTCGGCCAGCGGCTGAAGGTGGGTCGACCAGACCCGGGCGGCCGGGTCGTCCCACTCCGCCATCTCGGCGGTCAGAGTCAGATACCAACCCCACCCGTAGGGACGCTCCAGGGCCCGATGGGCGGGCTCGGCGAAGGTGGCGCGTTCGATGGCGAGGTGCGCGGACGTCAGCAGCCCCTCCAGCACCTGCCGGGATCCGGTCTCTCCGGGGATTCCCGGGAACAGACGCAACAACCGGACCACCACCCAGGCCATCTCCACACACGAATGCCAGTCGAAGGAGCTGTAGAAGGCGGGATGCCGCTCCCGATGGGATCGCACCGGACCCTCGGCGGACATGGCCAGGACCGAGTGGTGCGGGTACTCCCGGGTCAGGTTCTCACTGGCCCGCTCCAACAGGGCAGGGGCGCGGGCTTCGAGCAGGGACCGGCGAGTGTCGGGAGTGAGTGGAGCGACGTCCATTCCCGCAGTCTCGCACGGGCGCCGGCGCGGCCGCGGAGTCGTCCCCTCCGGCTAGTCGGCGCCGCCTGGCACACTGCCCGACATGGTGCTGGACCTGGCCGCGGTGGCGGCTTCCTGGGGAGACTCCCCCGATTTGGATGGCGAACTGGTCGAGGTCCGCCACGTTTCGGAGCGGGAGGCGATCCATGCCTCCACCCGGGAACCGCTCGCACCGGAGGTGCGGGACCGGCTGGCCGAGATGGGAATCGGCTCCCTCTACCGCCACCAGGCCCGGGCGGTCGACCTGATCCGCGACGGCCGCCACACCGTGGTAGTGGCAGGCACCGCCGCCGGCAAGACCCTGTGTTATCAGATCCCGATCGCCGAGGCCCGCCTCTCCGACCCCAAGGCCACCGCCCTGTGCCTATATCCCACCAAGGCCCTGGCCCAGGACCAGGCCCGCTCCTTCGCCGAATTCGGACTCCCCGGTCTCGAGGCCGCCACCTACGACGGCGACACCCCCACCGACGAGCGGGCGGCGATTCGGCGCAGCGCCGGGGTGGTACTGACCAATCCCGACATGCTCCATGTCGGCATCCTCCCCCACCACGAGGGCTGGGCAGACTTCCTCCATCATCTCCGCTACGTGGTGGTGGACGAGCTGCACACGATGCGGGGCATCTTCGGCACCCACGTGGCGATGGTGCTGCGCCGCCTGCGCCGACTGTGCGCCCACTACGGCTCCGAGCCCACCTTCGTGTTCGGATCGGCCACCATCGGCAATCCCGCCCAACTCGCCTCCGACCTGTGCGGGCTCGACGTGGCCGTGGTCGACCAGGACACCTCACCGCGGGGAGAGCAGTGGGTGGCCCTGTGGAACCCCGAGATGACCGACCCCGAGGAGGGCCGGCGCCGCTCGGCGCTGGCCGAGGCCACCGACCTGCTGGTCGACCTGGTCCGCCGGGAGGTCTCGACGATCGTCTTCGCCCGCAGTCGCAAGGCCACCGAGCTGATCTATCGCTGGGCGGGAGAGCGGCTCGAGCCGGCCCAACGGGAGCGGATCGCCGCCTATCGAGGCGGCTATCTGCCCGGCGAGCGGCGCCGCATCGAACGGGCCCTGTTCGGAGGCCACCTGTTGGGGGTGGTCACCACCAACGCGCTGGAGCTGGGGATCGACGTCGGCTCGCTTCAAGCGGCCATCCTCACCACCTTCCCCGGCACGATCGCCTCGTTTCGCCAGCAGGCGGGCCGGGCCGGTCGCACCCAGGAGGCCTCTCTGGTCACCCTCGTCGCCGGCGAGGACGCCCTCGACCAGTACTACATGACCCACCCCGACGAGCTGTTCTCTCGCTCACCGGAGGCGGTGGTGGTCAACCCCTCCAATCCGACCGTGGCCGAAGCCCACGCCGGCTGCGCCGCCTACGAGATCCCCTTGCGTCTGCAGGATCGCGAGATCCTGGGCGGGGCGATCGAGGAGGCCGCCAACCGGCTGGTCCAGTCGGGGCTGCTGCGCCTCCGCGATGACCGACTCTACTGGTCGAGCCGCCGGCGCCCCGCCCCCCAGATCGATCTCCGCTCCTCGGGAGGACGGCGCTTCGACGTGGTTGACCGGACGGCAGCGACCCGGCTGCTGGGAGTGCTCGACGAAGCCCGCGCCTATCGCGACGGCCACGAGGGCGCCATCTATCTCCACCAGGGCGAAACCTTCGTCTGCGAACGGCTCGACATCGACCGGGGGGAGGTGACGGTGGTCCGCAAGGATGTCCCCTACTTCACCCAGCCCAAGGTGGAGACCGACCTCGAGGTGCTGACCCGCGCGGCAGTCCGACCCCTAGGGAGGGCCCGGCTCCACCTCGGCTCGGTCCGGGTGCATACCCAGGTAGTGGCCTACCAGAAGAAGGCCCTCGGCTCGCGCGAGGTGCTGGACACCGTCTGGCTCGATCTTCCCTCGGTCAGCTATGAGACGGCGGCGGTGTGGATGGGGATCCCCGAGCGGGCGGCGGCAGCGGCGGGGATCGATCCCGTCGACCTGCCCGGCACCCTCCACGCCGCCGAGCATGCCGGCATCGCCCTGCTCCCGCTGCGAGCCGTATGCGACCGGTGGGACCTGGGGGGCCTTTCCACCGCCTTCCACCCCGAGACCGGGGGACCCACGATCTTCATCCACGAGGCCTATCCGGGCGGGGCGGGGATCTCCGAGGTCGCCTTCGACACCGCCGAGGACCACTGGCTGGCGACGGTCGAGGCCATCCGCGCCTGCCCCTGCGCCCACGGCTGTCCCTCGTGCGTTCAGTCCCCCAAGTGCGGCAACTTCAACGAACCGCTCGACAAGGAGGGGGCGGTGGCGCTGCTCGACACCTTGCTGGGAGATCTCAGGTGAGCGGGGCCAGGCTCGCCGCTGTCAGGCCGACCAGGTCGTCGGGCGACAGTTCGACCTGGAGCCCGCGCTTTCCCGCGCTGACATAGATCGTCGGATGCACCGCCGCCGCCTCGTCGAGGAACATGCGAACACGGCGTCGCTGCCCGAGCGGGCTGATCCCGCCGGTCACGTAGCCGGTGAGTCGCTCGGCATCGGCGGGATCGGCCATGGCGGCCTTCTTGCCTCCGGCTGCACCGGCCAGGGCCTTGAGCGACAAGCGGGAGTCGACGGGGACGATCGCAGCCACGTGATCGCCGTCCACCACCGCCATCAGTGTCTTGAACACCCGCCCCGCCTCGGCTCCGATGGCGGCGGCCACCGCCTCTCCGTACCCGGCGCCGACCGGCTCGTCGACCTCGTACGTGTGCAACTCGAAAGACACCCCCGCCTTCTCGAGTGCCCGGACGGCCGGGGTGGACATCAGGATCCCCTGGCGATCTCGGCAAGGGGGTCGAGGCCCATCGGGCCCAAAGCCAGCGCCCGACGGTAGAAACGCACGGGATCGAATCCGGGACCCTCGCTCTTCTCGGCGCCGGCCCGCAACGACTCCCACGCCCTCGCTCCCACCCGGAAGGCCAGCGCCTGGGCGGGCCAGCCCAGATAGCGGTCGACCTCGAAACGGGCGGTGATCTCGTCCAGGCGCCCCACCCGCTGGAGGTAGTCGACGGCCTCAGGGATCGACCATCCGACGACCCGCCCCGGACCGGGGTCGAGGTGGAGAGCCGAGTCGGCCACGATCCGGCAGGCGCGGTGCAGCTGGCCGAGGACGAAGCCGAGGTGTTCGGCGGGGTCGTCCAGCAACCCGAGCTCTCCCGCCAGCGCTTCGGCGTGATGAGCCCATCCTTCGGCGTAGCCGTGGACGTGACACAGGTGGCGCTGCCAGGGATGGAGATCGGCGGTGGCCGCCATCACGTGCTGTAGGTGGTGGCCGGGAACCCCTTCGTGATGGACAGTGGTGGCCTGGCGCCAGGCCGGAACCGAATCCCCCTCCAGCGTCCACCAGACCATTCCCGGGCGTCCCCCGCCGGGGGGCGCTGGTGAATAGAACATCACCCCGCCGGTCGACTCGGTGATACGACATGACAGGGCGCCAACCTGGTGGGGAAGTCCCCAGCCGGACATCGCCTCGGTGGCCAAATCGATACGAGCCTGGAGCCAGCCCTCCACCTCGTCTCGCCCGATGCGCCGATCGGAATCGAGCCGGCGGCACACCTCGTCGAGTCCCGCCCCGGGTTCGATCAGCTCGGCCAGCGCCGCGGCTTTCGCCTCCAGCTCCGCCACCTGGGACCGGCCCCACTCGGCCACCTCGTCGAGGTCGACCGGCGAGCCGAGGAAGGCGCGAGCGGTCACCCCGTACTCCTCGTCTCCCACTCCGTCCCGGTCGGGCGCACCCGGCCCGAGATCCCGTCCCAGGAAGTCGGCGGTGGCGGCGAATGCGGCCAGGGCATAGGAAGCCGGGCCGGCCAGGTCGGGATCATCCGAAAGGGTTTGGTGGAGACCGCTGAGAACGCCGGCGGGACCCTCACCGGTCCAGGTGCGGATTTGGGCGGCCACGATGCCGATCTGGCGCCGGGAAGCGACCCATCCCCTGTCCCGGGCCCAGGCGAGGGTGGCGCGGTGGTCCTCCATAGTGGCCGGGACCGCACGCAACAGGCGCCCGAGCTCGGCCCGGTCGTGCTCGGTGTGGCGGGGGGCGGCCTCCAGCCGGCTCTCGATCCGATGCAGCGGCGTAGCGAGCGGGGCCAGCAAACGGGGGGTGAAGCCGACCTCGTGGAGGGCCACCGAGGCCTCCAGACGCTCCAGCATCACCTTGCGCAGGCGTTCCTCGAACTCGTCCCCGGGTACCGCCTGGCGCAGGGCGGAGGCGGTGGTCCGATCGAGGTCGTAGCGACCTACCACCCCATCGGGCGACAGGTCGGGCCAGGGATCGCCGGAAGCACCGACCAGTGCCGCCGCGGCAGGATCCAGAGGAGCCAGGCGGCCCAGGTAGTCGTCGGCGAGGGCGGCAACGGTCATCGGACCCCGAGCCTACCCAGCCCCCCCCGCCGTTTTCGCGACAGAATTGCGCGCCATGGCGCGCAATTCTG
>DATHVR010000057.1:0-38098 GCA_035461175.1 Acidimicrobiia bacterium
CCCCTGAAACCCCCCGCCATGATCATCAAGGGGGGAAACCCCCCCGCCATGATTAATAAGGGACGACCCCCCTGAAACCCCCCGCCGCCAGGCGACTCACAGCATCTTGCCGATGGGCGATCCGCCCAAAGCGCACGGCGACCAACCGTCGTCTGTCGTCAACCGCTCGAAGTGAACACCAAGGGGGGCGCCCCCCTGAAACCGCCCGCGGCTGCTCGTGGGGCAGGTGGGGTGGTCGGGGCCATCCAACCACCCGTCCCGCGCGGGAGGTCGTCTGTCGTCGAGGCCCGGGTGGTGGGGACGAAGAGGCTTTTCGCGAAAACGGAACTCCGACCTCCGACTCACCACCCACCACTCACCACTCGTTACCCCCGAGCAGCCGGGCCTGTGAACCGACCGCCCGCCCTTATGCGACCCGCATCTCCTCGACCGACTCGAGCCGGTCACGGAGCATCTCCAGGGTCTCGGAGATCAGCATGCGGATCCGGTGCTCGGGAAGGCCGGTGGCGTCGGTGATCTGGGCCATGGTGGCGGGCGGGTCGTCGGCGAGGCCGAAGCGCATCTCGAGGACCTTGCGTTCCTTCTCGGGGAGAGAGTCCAGGCTCTTGCGCACTTCCGACTCGAGCAGACGGGCCTGAGCAGCCGACTCGGGGTCGACGGCGCCCTCGTCGGCGATGAAGTCGCCCAGGGCAGCCCCATCCTCGCCCACCGGGGTGTCGAGGGCGATCGTGGTCGAAACGGTCAGAGCGCGTTCCACCTCCCCGACCGAGATGCCCGTCTCATGAGCGATCTCCGCCGGAGTCGGAGCCCGGCCCAGCTTCGCCTGCAGCTGCTCGTGAGCGGCGCGCACAGTGGGCAGGATGTCGAAGACTCCGGCCGGAATCCGGATCGTGTCCCCGAGAGTGGCCCGGGCGCGCTGCATGGCCTGGCGAATCCACCAGGTGGCGTAGGTGGAGAACTTGAAGCCCTTGCGCCAGTCGAACTTCTCGACGGCGGTCATCAGACCCAGGTTTCCCTCCTGGATCAGGTCGAGCATCTCCACATCGGCGCCGGCGTACCGGCGGGCATTGGATACCACCAGCCGGAGGTTGGCCTCGATGAAGCGACGCCGGGCGCGGACGCCTTCATTGACGGCGCGCTCGAGACGCTCGCGTTCGGCGGCATCGTCGAACTCGTCCCGGTCCAGGCGGCGCTGGGCGTCGAGGCCGGCCTCGATGGCCTGGGCCAGACGCACCTCGTCGTCGGCGGTTAGGAGCTCGTAGTGGCCGAGGCCGTCCAGATACTGACTCAGAAGGTCAGTGGTCAGGCGGCCCCGTTCGTCCACGAGCCCAACTGTCAGCTTGTTTCGCATCGGTCGATTTCCCACGTTTGAGCGAACACCTGTTCGTGATGATTAATTCCCGTAGTGCAGTGACATATGACCCTGGCACAAATGGGGGCTTCTCGGTAATCGTGACAGAGTACGAGGAGGTTCTCTACATGACCAGACAGCCGGGTCAGGATTCCGTCGCGACCACGACCCTCGAATCGTCGGAAGTGGAATCGGCGGAAGAGTATGTGCCGACCGAATCACCGGTCGGCATTACTGTAGTGACCGACGGTGACGTCGCCCCGGGTGATGTTACCTACGCCCTCCACCGCCTGGGGCCGGTGGTCAATCGCATCGACGAAGCGGTGCTCTTTTCCAGGATCAAGCTGGCGATGGCGCCCGACCCTGCCCGCTCTCGCCCCGCCAAGGCCCAGATCCTGGTCGACATCCGGGGAGATCTGGTGCGGGCGCAGGTGGCAGGGGAAACGATGACCCAGGCCATCGATCTGCTCAAAGACCGACTGCGCGACAAGCTCAACCACCGTCACGAGCGCCGGCGCGCCCTGCGCCGGCGACCGGGCGCATCGGAGAACGGGACCTGGCGGCGTGGCGACCTACCCACCCCTCGGCCCGACTACTTCAACCGCCCGCAGGAGGAGCGACAGATCGTGCGTCGCAAGGCCTTCGCCATCGAGTCGCTCGCTCCCGACGAGGCGATCTTCGACATGGAGCAGCTGGACCATAGCTTCTACCTGTTCCGTGATCTGGCCACCGACCTGGACGCCATGGTGGAGCGTTCCGACGACGGCACATATCTCCTCACCCGTCTGGAGCCGATCGAGGTGGATCTCGGTCCGGTGGCGGCCCCCATCGAGGTCTCGGCCGCCATCCCGCCGCGAGTGGACGCCGAGGCGGCCGCCCGTCGACTCGAAACAACCGGTGCCCGCCAGCTCCTCTTCGTCGATCCGGAGACGGGACGTGGAAATGTCATCTATCACCGCTACGACGGTCACTACGGCCTTATCACTCCCCAGTGACCGTCCGGCCCCCGGTGCCCGCGAACTGCCTCCAGCACCGGGGCCCCGGTGACGGGCCAGGCCCCGAGCAAGGGCCCGGCCCGTCCTCTCTGGTCGCCCCTGACTCTCGTGGCGACGGCGACGGTGCTCGTCTTCGCCGGCCAGCTCGTGATCGAGAGCCGCGCACTGGTTCCCGAAGCGCCCCTGGGCCAGGTGTCGCTCCAGTTCGCCACCGACCCCGTCGCCGCCGACCGGGTCGTTTCCGCATGGTCGAGAGAGGGCGTGACCCATATGGCGGCTGCCGGAGTTGGCTTCGACTATCTCCTCCTCCTCGCCTACGCGACCACACTGGTGGTGGCCGGCATCTGGTTGAGCCGGCGTTCTCCCACCAAGCGGTGGCACCGCGCCGGTAGGGTCGTCACCGTGAGCGGAGTCGCCGCCGCGATGGTCGACGCCATCGAAAACGCCCTGCTCCTGGCCGAGATCGACGGGGAGTTCGGTCTCGCCCCCCTGGTCGGGGCCCTGGCCTCGACCAAGTTCGGGCTGATCGGACTAGGTCTCGTCCTCCTGGCCGGGGGCGCATGGGCAATCCGCCCGGGAACTACGGAACATCCGTCGGATTCCCCCGTTACGAAAGAAACAGCATGACCACCAACGAAACCTCCACCAGGGGCGACCGGCTCCGGATCTACAACCTGCTGATGGGCCTGCTCCATCTCGTCCAGGGTGTCGCGGTGCTGATCCTCGCCAACGACTTCACCCTGCCTGTCATCGCCACCTTCATGGACGGCCCTCCGGGACAGGGCGGCCCCTCGGTCGAGCCCCTGTTCGATCTCAGCATCGCCTGGGGCGTGGCCACCTTCCTGTTCATGTCGGCTCTGGCTCACCTCCTGATCGCATCACCCGGCATCTATGGGTGGTACCGGACCAACCTGGGTCGCCAGCGCAACTACGCCCGCTGGATCGAGTATTCGTTCTCCTCGTCGGTGATGGTGGTTCTGATCGCGATGCTGGTAGGCATCGCCGACATCGCCGCCCTCGTCGCCCTGGCCGGCGTCAACGCTTCGATGATCCTCTTTGGCCTGCTCCAGGAGAAGTACGAGTCGCCCGGTGAGGCGGTCAACTGGACCCCGTTCTGGTTCGGAGTGATCGCCGGAGCCGTTCCCTGGATCGCGATCGCCATCTACCTGTTCGGCACCGGCGGCGAGGTCCCCGGATTCGTCTACGGGATCTTCTTCTCGCTGTTCGTCTTCTTCAACGTGTTCGCCGTCGTGATGGTGCTGCAGTACCGCCGCATCGGGCGCTGGGCCAACTACGAATACGGCGAGTACACCTATGTGCTGCTCAGCCTGGTGGCGAAATCGGCCCTCGCCTGGCAGGTCTTCGGCGGGACCCTGGCCGTCTAGGACCTCTCCACCCCCCCGGGGACCGGCACCTCGACGACCAGCCGGTCCCCGGTCAGGGAGACCTCCGTCCCCATCTCGGCGCAAGCCGACGTCAGACGGCGCCGGACCCAGGCCGCCTGCTCGCCCCGAGCCACCCGGGTGTGGGCGTAGTCGAGTTCGAGCGGGATCAGCTCGAAGCGGGACGGACCCGACGGGGCGAGATCGACCAGAAGCAGGATCCCGAGGTCGTTGCGAAGGCGGGGATCCACGGCATAGTCGTCTATGAAGTCACCGAGGTCGAAGGCCACTCGTCCCTGGATGCCGTGAAAGACGTGAGCCGAGTGGCCCGCCACCAGGGAGACTCCCGCTCCCACCAGTTCGGCGGCGGCTCGCTGGACGTAGGGAAGCGGGACGGTGGTCATGTTCGGGCCCCAGTGGGGAGTGGCGAGCGTGATCGCATCCGGACCCGGCCGGAGAGCGTCGCCCACCCAGGCGGGGACCCCCAGGGGTAGATCCGCCCAGGCCACGCCGGGGGTCTCCTCTCCGGCTGCGTACTCCCGCGGGTGATCGGTCAACCCGATCATTCGCAGCGGCACCGGCCCGCCCAGCTCGACCGCCTGGCGGGCGGAGGAGGCGTCGACGCCGGCGCCAACATGGGCGATGTCGGCCCCGTCGAGCAACTCCAGGGTGTCCAGCAAGGCCTCCCAGCCGTAGTCGAGGGCATGGTTGTTGGCGAGGGTCACCGCATCCACCCCGAGGTGAACGAGGAGGTCGACTGCCGCCGGTGGGGCCCGGAAGAAGAAGGGCTTGCCAGGGTCGGGCCAGCGCCGACCTCGCTCGGAGATACAGCACTCCAGATTGAGCACGAACCGGTCGGCGGCCTGAACGATCTCGGTCAACTCGGGCGAGATCAGTGAAGCGGGTGGCCGCTCGGCCAGGACCGCTCCGACTCCCCTACCCAGCATCGTGTCGCCGGCCAGTGCGAGCCGGAGCCGGCCGGCGTTCATGCCGCCGCTAACACCCAGCGTCCGACTGCGATCGGTAGAGCCGCCTCGATTACGGTGCCGTCGTTGCCGCAATAGGGACAGCTTTCGAGGCCGTCGCCGGTGTATTCGCGGTCGCAGACGTCACACCGCAGCAGGTCCTGGGCTCGCTCCCAGGTGACGTGGGCCGGGGCGAGGGGGGTGTTGGCAGTCAGGTCTCTCCATGCCAGGTTTGCCCGGAAGCGATCGATCCCCGGGCCGAGGGCAATCTCGACACTGCTCAGAGGCTGGTCGCGGGTCGCCCGCCGCAGGGTCACCAGAGCCGCCTCGACGAGTTCGCGCTCATGCATGGGTTGATCTTCTCCCGGATCGGCCATTGCGACCAGTGCCTTTCGCCCCTAGAGCGGTGGTCGGGGCGCGAAGCCGACCCGGGTCGGGACCATCGCCCCTGTCACTCACCACCTGAGCAAGAGACAGTGGAAGCAGACCCGAAGGAGTCAGGCAATGCAGGTCACGACCATGACCGAGATCGAAGAGGCGCTGGGCGGGGTGGATCCCGACACCCTGCGCGAGATGGCGTACCGGATGGCGTTGAGTCATGTCGCTCTGTGCAAGACCACCTCGCAGATCGGGGATTGTGCCCACACCGACCCCGAGATGATCCGCGACCGGATCGAGGGCCTGGAAAGTGGCAAGCTGATATCGCTGCTCGCCCCTCACGCCTGGCTGGCGGTCGACATCCATCACCGCCTGGGATGAGAGGAGCAACACATGCGACATGAACCCCATCTGGGAGCCGTATTCGCCCATCGTGTCGGCGCCGAAGCCGCCGTGAAGGATCTTCGCGAGCGGGGATTGGGGAGCGAGCACCTGGGCCTGGCCGTCCACGGGCCCGATACGGTCGTCTTCGAGGAAGACCTCGAGCACGAGGTGGGCACCGGGATCGAACACGGAGTGGCCGTCGGAGCCCCGGTCGGTGCGATCGCCGGCATCACCCTGCTCAGTGTCGCATCCGCCCTCTTCCCGGGCCTGAGCCTGGGAGGCCTGCTGGCGGCAGGGGCCGTGACCGGAGGACTGGCCGGTGGTTTCTGGGGTGCCTACCTGGGCCTCACTTCCGAGCAACCGGAACTGGAGCGGGAAGCCGATTGGGAACGGGTGCCGCTCGACCCCGGTGAGGTGCTGGTGGTGGTGTGCGAACACGGAGATCCCGACGACGTGAGAGAGGTCATCGAGCGCCACGGCGGTCGCTGGGTCGAAAAACCGGCCTCGATCTCCTGAGCGCGACTTTTTCCATCCTCGTGCATCGAAGTATTTGTACGGACAAATTTCCGAGCGAGCAGAGGAGACCAAGTGACCCGTATCGAGCAGGTGCCGGCCAGCCAGTGGAGCCGCTGGATCGACGAGAACCGTGGCGTGATGGTGGACGTGCGCGAGCCCCGGGAGTGGGCCCAGGGAGTCCTACCCGGTTCCGAGCGCATCAGCCTGGGCGCCTTCCCATTTCAGATGAACACCCTCGACAAGAACACGCCGGTACTGGTCGTGTGCCGCTCGGGTGCCCGCAGCGAACGGGCTGCCCAGTTGCTCGCCCAGGCGGGTTTCCAGCGCGTCGCCAATCTGGCCGGCGGCCTGGTGGCCCTCGGCCTCGCCTCCTGAGGAGCAAACATGAAGATCGAGCCAATCCGTACCCCCGGCCTGGGTGACTCCACCTACCTTCTGACGCATGCCGGTCAGGGGGTGGTGATCGATCCCCAGCGTGACATCGCCCGATTCCTCGACCGCCTCGAAGAGGAAGCGGACGTGGCGGTCCGCTGGGTCCTCGAAACCCACCTCCACAACGACTACGTCTCCGGCGCCCGTGAACTGGCCCGGGTCACCGGCGCAGAGCTGGTGCTGCCCGCCGCCGCGGCCGCCGCCTACTCCCACGTACCCGCCTTCCACATGGAGGAGTTCGGCGACGAAGGGTTGGTGGTCCGTCCCATCCATACCCCCGGACACACCCCCGAGCACACCTCGTACCTGGTCCTCATCGACGGGGAGCCCACCGCCCTCTTCTCGGGTGGATCGCTCCTGGTCGGTTCCGCCGGACGTCCCGACCTGCTCGGGATGGAACGGGCCGACTCGCTGGCCCGCCTCCAGTACCGTTCGGTCCGGCGGTTGGCAGAGCTCGACGACGAGGTCGGCCTCTACCCCACCCATGGCGAGGGGTCCTTCTGCACCGCCAGCGGAGCTGCCACCCACACATCGACCATCGCAGCCGAGCGGGCCTCGAACCCGGTGCTGGTCTACTCCGACGAGGATTCCTTCGTCGCCGGGCAACTGGAGGGGCTCCAGCCTTACCCCACCTATTACGCCCGAATGGGTCCCACCAACCTCAACGGCCCCACCCCGCTCCCGTCCGAGCCGGTCCCGGTGATCGACGCCGACCGCCTGGTCGAGCTGGGCAACGCGGTGACGATCGTCGATGCCCGCGAGAAGGGGCGTTTCGCCGCAGGTCACATCCCGGGCTCGCTGGGAGTGGAGTTGCGTGACGACTTCGGCACCTGGGTTGGCTGGCTGGCGGATTACGACACCCCGATGGTCGTCATCCTCGATACGAACCAGGACAGCGAGGAGGCCCTGGTCCAGCTCTATCGGATCGGACTCGACCGGGTGGCGGGTATCAAGCTGGGCCTGGAGGATTGGGACACCGTCACTCAGCCACTGGCGGGGTTCGGCACCACCCGTCTGGACGAGTTCGTCGAGGCGGCGGCGAACGGGGCCCAGATCCTCGACGTCCGCTCCCCCGGCGAGTGGGAGGAGTCCCATATCGAGGGAAGCATCCACTGCTACGTTCCGGAACTGGCGGCATCGACCCCAGACCTCGACCCTGACCGACCGGTGTGGATTGGATGCGGAAGCGGCTACCGCGCCGCCATCGCCGCCGGGTACCTCACCGACGCCGGCTTCGAACCGGTGGTTCTCCTGGACACCGGTATCCCCGATGCCTATCAGCGCCTCGAGGCCGCCGGGGCCGGGACCGGCGTGGACCAGCGGTCCCTCGCCGCCGTGAGGTGAGACTCCGCCGCCTCCTTCCCCGGGTACCCCTCACGGCCGTCGTGCGGGGCTACTCGGCGGAGACCGGCCGGTCCGACCTGGTCGCCGGGCTGACGGTGGCGGTGATGCTGGTTCCCCAGGCCATGGCCTACGCCGCCCTGGCGGGCATGCCCCCGGAGACCGGTCTCTACGCCTCGCTGTTGCCGGTGATCGTCTACGCCCTCCTCGGCACCTCAGGACAGCTCGCCGTGGGACCGGTGGCCATCGTCGCCCTTCTCACCGCCACCACCATCGCCCCCCTGGCGGCGGGCGACCCGATCCGCTACGTCCAGATGGCGTCACTCCTGGCCCTGCTGGTGGGAGCGATGATGGTGCTGCTCGGCCTCTTCCAGGTGGGCCGGATCGTCAGCTTTCTGTCCCACTCCGTCATCAGCGGCTTCACCTCCGCCGCCGCGATCGTCATCGCCCTCAGCCAGCTCCCCGCCCTGCTCGGCGTCGAAAAGGTGGGCGACGGGTCGTTCGTTGGCACGATCAGCCACCTCGGCGACTACCTCGCCGGGGTCCATCCCTTGACGGCGATCTTGGGCCTGGCCGGGATCGGGCTGCTCCTGACGGCGCGTCGGATCCCCCGGATTCCCGGACCTCTGCTGCTCCTGGTGCTGGCCACGGCGGCGGTGGCCCTGTTCGACCTCGCCGGCCATGGTGTCGAGATCCTGGGGCGGGTGCCGGCCGGACTCCCCGGACTCACCTTCCCCGCCCTCGACGGGGCCGCCGTGGTGGACCTTCTTCCCGGCGCCCTCACCATCGCCCTGCTGTCCTACGCCGAGGGGATCAGCGTCGCCAAGGCGATCGCCTCCCGTACCAAGCAGCGGGTCGACCCGAATCAGGAGCTGGTGGCGGTCGGGGCGGCCAATCTGGCCGCCGGGGTGGTGGGCGCCTTCCCCGTGGCGGGAGGATTCTCCCGCTCGGCCGTCAATCACCAGGCGGGAGCACGCACGCCGGTCGCCTCACTCGTGACGGTGGCCGGGATCGCTCTCGCCCTCCTGGTGGCAACGCCCCTCCTGGCCTACGTACCCGACGCCGTACTGGCGGCCGTGGTCGTCACCGCCGTTTTCGGCCTCGTCGACGTCCGCGGGGCCCTCGAGGTGGCCCGATTCCGTCGGCTCGACGGCGCCGTCCTCGGCGTCACCTTCCTCGTCACCCTGCTCGTCAACGTCGAATTGGGGCTGGCGGTAGGTGTCGGTGCCTCGATCCTGGTGTTCCTTGGCCGTACGTCCCGTCCCCGGCTGGTCGAACTGGGTAGAGAGCGGGCGACCGGCCTGTTTCGGGATCGCCTGCGCCGCGACGTCGAGACCGATCCCAGGGCGCTGTTGCTCCGGATCGATGGACCTCTCTACTTCGCCAGTGCCGCCAACCTGGTGGAGCGGATAACCGACCGGCTGGGAGATGAGCCGGGGATCGAACTGCTGGTGGTGGACGCCGCCGCCGTCAACGACCTGGACGCCGACGCCGAACATGCCCTCTCCCGGCTGGCCGACGACGCCCGGGGCGCCTCGGTACGGCTGGTCCTCACCTCGGTGCGGGCACCGGTGAGGCAGCTGCTGAGCAGGTCGGGGCTCTACGAACGGCTGGGCCCGCTGGGGATCATGGATGACGTGACCTCGGCGGTCCACGCCTGGGATCCCACCTCCCCCCTGGTCTCCTTCTCCGAAGAGGTGGCAGCTCGCTCCGGGGCAATGACCGGCGCCTAGGGGGCCGCCGCTCCCGGACGCTCGGGCACATCTACCAGCGCCCGCAGCGCCCGCCGGGCCCGGTAGAGCAGCGACTTGACGGCCGGGACCGTGGTGTCGAGCGCGGATGCCACTTGCTCCAGGCTCATCTCCCGTCCCTCCTTGAGGATCAGGACCACCCGGTAGGCCTCGGGCAGTTGCTCGAGGGCCCGCAACAGCTCCGAGCGGGTCTCCAGCTCCAGGGCCAGCTCTTCGGGATCGGCCCCACCGGTGTCCACCACGCCGGGGCCTGCCACCTGCTCGAGCAGATCGTCGAGCGATGACGGCTGTTTGCGGCGCCGCAGCATCCGGCATTCGTTGGTGGTGATGGCGTGGAGCCAGGTGCGCATCGTCGATTCGGCCCGGAAACCATCGATCTTCTCGGCTGCCTTCAACAGCGCATTCTGGGCCACGTCCTCGGCGTCCTCGCGATGCCGGCACAGGCTGCGGGCGAGACGCTCCAGGTCGTCGCGATAAGCCCAGACTTGATCGTGCGGTTGCATCGCCCTCGACGGTACCGGCCCCGGTCCTCTAGCCACACTGCTCCCGATCCCGTCTCCCGGCACCAAATCGGTCCGTCACGGGACCCGGCCACCCGCCGATAGGATCGTCGGGTGGACCGCACCGACTCCAGCCCCCTGTGGACCCGCATTCTCGAGGACCTGGAGCGGCGCCTTGCCTCCGGTGAGTTCGACCCGTCCTTTCCCACCGATCGGGAACTGGTAGACGAATACGGCGTCAGCCGGCACACGGTGCGAGAGGCGGTACGACGGCTGCAAGAACAGGGACTCATCGAGCGCACCCCGGGCCGGGGCTCGCGGCGGGTAGGAGAGACCTGGGAGCAGCCGCTGGGCACGATCTACAGCCTCTACCAGTCGGTCGAATCACGTGGCCTCATGCAGAGTTCGAGAGTGATGACCCGGGCGGCAACCACCGATCCGGCTGCCGGTGCCATCCTCGGCACCGACGGGCCCCTCTTCTATCTGGAGCGGGTGCGCCGGGCCGACTCCACCCCCATCGCCTACGACCGGGCCTGGATCCCCCTCGAATTTGCCCGGCCCCTGCTCGACGTCGACTTCAGCCACACCTCGCTGTATCGGGAACTGGCCGAACGCTGCGGGATCGTCCCCGAAGCGGGACAGGAGACGATCCGCCCCCTGCTTCTCGACGACGAGGTGGCCCGGCATCTCGGCCGCCGCCCGGGCGAGGCCGCCTTCGAGGTGGACCGCAGGACCACGAGCGGGGGAAGGCCCCTGGAGTGGCGGCTGACGATCCTGGCGGGAGAGGGGATGCGGCTACGGGTGGAGTGGAAGCATCCGTGGGAGGCACCGGGAGCGGAGATCGTCCAGGCCTGAGCCCGCTCAGATCAGCCCGAAGACCTCCCAGAGACGGGAAACCACCAGCACCAGCAGTGCCACACCCACCAGGTCGAGCACCGCCCCCAGCCGGAAAACGCGTCCGGCGGTGTAGAGACCGGTGGAGTAGGCGATCATCGTGGGCGGGGTCCCGATCACGAGGGCGAAGTCGACCGAGGTGGCGATCGCTACCACCACGACCAGCATGGTGGGCTCGAGCCCCAGCACGGCCGCCAGCGGTATCGCCAGGGGGATGGAAATGGCGGCCGAGGCGGTGTTGGAGGCGACTGTGGTGAGGAGGAGCCCGATCAGAGCCACTGCCCCCACGGCAACGATGCCGGGCAGGCTGGCCAGATTTGCCAACCGGGTCGCCACATAGTCCGAAGTCCCCGTGTCGACCAGGTACAACCCCAGGGTGAGACCGCCCCCGAAGGTGAGCAGCGAAGCCCACGAGATCCGGCCCAGGTCCTCGGCCCGGAGCCTCCGCAGCACGAACAACGCCACCGCGCCCCCCAGGGCGACGATCCCGGCGTGGACACCGTGGTAAGTCTCGGTGAGCCATGCCAGCATCACCAGCCCGAAGACGGCCAGGACCGTGATCTGGTCCCGGGTCGGTCTCCCCAGTCGGGCCCGCTCGGCCACCGCCACCCGGCGCGCCTCACCCAGCTGGGTCGGATCGAGCGTCACCCCGCTCCGCCACCACAGGTAGAAGCCCATGATCGGCAGGAACAGCACCACCATCGGAACCCCGAAAGCGAACCACTCGGCAAAGGCGATCGATCGGCCCCCGAAGGTGCCGAGAAACTCGATGGCGAGCTGGTTGGCCGGGGTGCCGATCGCACTCCCGACCCCACCGATCGTGGCGGCATAGGCGATCCCCAGAACCAGCGCCCGCCTGAACCCGGCGTGGCGGAGCGGCTCCGAGATCGCCATGGCGATCGGAACTAGCACCGCCGTGGCCGCAGTATTCGACATCCACATCGACAGAAAGGCGGCCAGGGCGAGCATGGTCGCGAACAAGGCCACCGCACTGCGGCCGGCCCGCGCCGTCACCTGGACCGACACGTAATGATCGAGACCCGAGCGGTGCATGGCCTCGGCCATCAGGAACCCGGCGAAGAAGAGGACGATGATCGGGTTGAAGAAGGGGGCGGTGGCGTCGGCAGCGCCGGCCAGGCCCGCCACCACCAGCACCACCGGAATCGCCAGCGAGGTGACGAAGAGGGGAAGCGCCTCGCTCACCCACATCACCACCACGAAAGCCAGCAGGGCCGCCACGATGGGAGCCCCGCGGGTGGGACGGCGTGATGCCACCAAAGCGCCCGCCTCCTCGTCCCACTCCACCGTGGGGACGAGCTCTCTCCTGCCGTCCCCCAGGACCAGCCCCACCTCGACATCCTGGAGAGCCGGCCGGAGGCGGGTTCCGGCCTCTTCGACCGTCACCAGCGTCCGGACGGATCCCTCCACCGGGACCCCCGTCGGGAAGACGACGCTGACCCGGAGGTCACCTCGCTCCCCGGCCACGGACGCCGCCTCCTCATCGCCGAGTTCGACGGGCGCATCCACGACCAACTCATTCCGGTACTCGACGGCCACCCGGCCCGGACCGGCTTCCCAGTCGGCCGGGGCAACCAGCCAGCCGGCCACGGCCAGGGCAGCTCCCAGCGCCCAGGCCACCGCCTGCTTGCGACGCGATGGCGCCCCAACGTCGCCCCGAGCCGGGGCCCCCGACTCTTCGGCGAGGTCGGCCGGGCTCAGGGCTTCGTCCTTCGATGCGGCACGGCTCGTTCCTGCGACCCGATCAGGACGGGTTTTCCGCGCGTCGCCCGATCACCGCCCGCTGCGTGGGATCGGTGATCGGGTCTCGCTGCAGCTCGTTCAGTGATCGTGCTCCTCGGCGTCGGCCTCGGCCTTGGTGCGATGGACCGTGCCGTCGGGGTGCTCGGGGGGCGAGTAGATCGAGTACAGCTTCAGGTCCTCGTCCCCGATGTTGACCACGTTGTGCCAGACGCCGGCGGGCACGATGAAGGCCCAGTCGTCTTCGATCTCGTGGCTCTCGTCCACCGCGTCTTCCGAGGTTCCGAAGTCGAGCCGGGCCTTGCCTTGCTCCAGCCGGAGGAACTGGTCGAGATGCCCGTGTGCCTCCCAGCCGACCTCTCCTCCCGGCGGTACCGACATGACGGTCAGCTGCGAATGCTCACCGGTGTGGATGACGGTACGGAAGTTGGTGTTGTCGACGGTGACTTTTTCGATGTCGTCTACCCATCCGAGCATGCGCTACTCCTTTGTCGCTCGTTTCGACCATAAGGAGGGGACAGAACCCAAACAGGGCCGTCCGGCACTATTCCGACTTCGTCCTCGACGCTCGAGACGGCGATGCCATCAGGGCCGCGCCAGGGCCTCCACCTGTCGCACCGCCACCATGAGCGGAGTGGGATCATCGATGCTCTCGGTCTCGAGGTGATGGGCCAACTCCACGACCCGCACGACCGACTCGGAGCGGCCGGCGAGAAACTGCTCCACCGCCGCGTCCGGCTCGAGTTCGTCGGCACCGGTCAGTACCCGCTCTGCCAGGGTGCGCCGCAGGGCGAGGAGATCGTCTTCGATCGTCTCCAAGGCCCAACGGTGCCAGGGATCGGCCAGGCGCATGTCCGCCAGGACCCGCTCGAGACCGTCGAGGCCCGTCACCCGCCCGATCCGGTGGAAGACTCGGCCTACGTCGGCCGTCGACCGGCCCGACTCGGTTGCCACGGCGGCCACGTCGGGGGCATGGAACATGTCCTGGGCCGCCACCACTCGCGCCGCCACCTCGGTGGGGACTCCGGCCCCCTCCAGCCGGTCGATACGGACGTTCCGTTCGAGACGCCATTGGATCGAGCCCCACGAGGCGGACTCGGCCTCGATTCGTGCGAACTCGTCGGGAGTGGTCAGAGTCGGGGTCGCTCCGTCGCCATGGGTCAGGTACCAGCGGGTGAGGGTGAGCACCAAGCGGTCGTTGGCGGCCATCATCTCGTTCCAGACCTCATAGTCGACCCGGCCGAACAGGTCCTCGATGGCAGCCCGGCGGGCGGCGCCTCCCGATACCTCGCGTGCAGTTCGGTAGGCCCCGACGATGTCTTCCACTCCGGCTCCGCTGCGGGCGACCAGCCGCGAAACGAAGGTCGGCCCCTGTGTGTCGACCACGTCGTTGGCGACGAGGGTGGCGATGAGCTCACGCCGGAGCGGGTGATCCCACATCAGATGCTCGAACCGGCGCGCCACTTCGCCCGGGAAGTAACGCGCCAGTTCGGTGGCGCCGTGGCGGTCGTCGGGCAGGTCGGTCACGAGGATGGCTTCGGCCAGACTCTGCTTGGCGTATGCGAGGAGCACGGCCAGTTCGGGACGGGTGAGGCCAACTCGATTGCGGGAGCGATCCGCCATCTCCTGGGTAGAGGGGAGCCACTCGATGCTGCGATCGAGGACGCCGGCCTCTTCGAGCTGAACCATCAATTGCTCGTAGGCGTCCATTCGGTGGGACGAAGTCTTCTCCTCGCGACCCAGCAACTGTGCCTGTTGCAGGTTGTCGTCGAGGATCGCCGCCACCACGTTCTCGGCCTCCCCGGCCAGGAGCGCGTCCCGTTCCCCCCGGTCGATCTCGCCCCGCTGCTCTGCCAGGCGGAGCAGGATCTTCAAATTCACCTCGCGGTCGGAACAAGTGACACCGGCCGAGTTGTCGATGAAGTCGGCGTTGACCTTGCCCCCCGCCCGGGCGTACTCGATGCGCCCGAGCTGGGTGAGGCCGAGATTTCCCCCCTCCACCACCACCCGCGCCCGCAGATCCGAACCGTTGACGCGGACGGCATCGTTGGTCCGATCGCCCACATGGGCATCGGATTCAGTGCTCGCCTTGATGTAGGTGCCGATCCCACCGTTCCAGATCAGATCCACCGGTGCCTGCAGGATGAGGCGGATCAACTGGTCAGGAGTGACCGCAGCCTGATCGATGCCGAGCACGGCCCGGGCCGGCTCGCTCAGAGAGATCGATTTGGCGTTGCGGGGATATGCCCCGCCACCCTCAGAAATCAGATCCGCGCTGTAGTCCTCCCAGCTCGAACGAGGAAGCTCGAAGAGGCGCTTTCTCTCGGCGTAGGAGATTGCAGGGTCGGGCTCGGGGTCCAAGAAGATGTGGCGGTGGTCGAAGGCAGCCACCAGCTTGATCCGGTCCGAACCGAGCATGCCGTTGCCGAAGACATCGCCCGACATGTCGCCGATGCCCACCGCGGTGAACTCGTCCTGGTGGGGGTCGACTCCGTCCTCGAGGAAGTGCCGCTCCAGCGACTTCCAGGCTCCCCGGGCAGTGATCCCGAGGCCCTTGTGGTCGTATCCGGTGGCTCCACCCGAGGCGAACGCGTCATCGAGCCAGAAGTCGTTCTCGGCCGCGATCTCGTTGGCGAGGTCGGAGAAGCGAGCGGTTCCCTTGTCGGCCGCCACCACCAGGTAGGGATCGGGCCCGTCATGCGTCCTCACCCGGGGGGGCGGCACCGCCTCCCCGTCCACCAGATTGTCGGTCACCGATAGGAGCCCCCGAATGAAGACGGCGTAGGCCGACCGAACGGCGTCGGGAACTCCCCGAGGATCCGATGGCGGGCGTCGAAGCACGAACCCGCCCTTGGCTCCAGTGGGGACGATCACGGCGTTCTTAGTGACCTGCGCCTTCATGAGGCCCAGGACCTCGGTCCGGTAATCCTCCCGGCGCTCGGACCAGCGGATCCCGCCCCGGGCTCGGGCTCCGGCCCGGAGATGGATCCCCTCGACTTCGTCTCCCAGCACGAACACCTCGACGTGGGGCCGGGGTGAGGGCATGTCGGGAACCGCGGAGGAGTTCAGTTTGAACGTCAAGCAGCGCCGATCGGGCCGGAAGGCGTTGGTGCGCAAGGTGGCCTCGATCAGCCTCAGGAACCCGCGCAGAATCCGATCCTCGTCGAGAGACGGAACCCGATCCAGCAACTCCACCAGATCCTGGCGGCGGGAGTCGTAACCGGATCCGTCCAGGTCGGGATCGAAGCGCAACTCGAACAGCTCCACCAGCCGAGCAGTGATGTCAGGATGGGCAACCAGGGTGTCGTGCACGTAGCCCACGGTGAAGGTCGAGCTCACGCGCCGCCAGTAGGTCTCGTAAGCGCGGAGTATCCCCACCTGGTGGTGATCCAGGCCGGCGGTGAGGATGAGCCGGCTCAACGAGTCCGTCTCGGCCACGTTCTCCCAGATCGCCTCCAGCGCCTCGGTGACCCTCTTCCCTGCCTCCTCGACTCCGAGCTGGTGGCCACCAGCGTCGAGGACCCCGAAGTCGTGGATGAAGATCTCCTCGTCGCCGGCGACTCGGGTCGGCACCTCCTCCACCACGGCCAGACCGAGGTCTTCGAGGGCGGGGGTCAGCTCGGACAGCGGCCGCTTTCCATCGGTCGAATAGAGAGACACCCTGGTCAGGTGCTCGGTGCCCGCTTCCTCGTTGTGGATGCCGACCAGGGCGCGGGACTCGGCGGTGAGGAGGCGGTCGAGGTTCTCGATGTCGGCAGCCGCCACCCCGAGTTCGGTCGAGGTCGTGTAGTAGGCGGGCAGGCGCCCGGCCCAACGCTCGACCAGTTCCTCGGCCCGGGAACGATCGTGACGGTGGCTGAGGAAGTCGGCCACCCGCTCCGACCACGACCGGGTCAGGGCCATCACCTCGGCGTCGAGTTTCTCGAAGGCGACGTCGGGGACCTGGCCCTCAGGTACCCACACGATGAAGTGGAGGCGGGCGATGTCGCTCCGCCCCAGGCTGAGGTGGTAGTCGATGGCGGTTCCCTTGAACCGCTCCAGGAAGAGCTTCTGCAGCTTGCGACGCAGATCCGCGGAGTAACGGTCTCGAGGCATAGCGACCAGGATCCGCACCCCCCTGTCCAGCAAGTCGCGCCGGACGAACAGCCGGACCCGGGCCCGCTCCTGGAGGGCGAGCAGCCCCATCACCACCCGGCGCAGATCCTCGACGGGTAGGGCGAACAGCTCGTCTTTGGGGAAGCTCTCGACCAGACTCACGATCGCCTTCTGGTCGTGAGAGCCGGCGATCAGGTCCTCGCTCGCCTCCACCGCCGCCAGCTTCTGGCGGAGAATGGGGATACGGGCGACGCTCTCCATGTAGGCCTTGGAAGTGAACAGGCCGACCAGACGCGCCTCGCCTACGCTGGTGCCGTTCTCGTCGACGAGCCGCACCCCCACGTAGTCCATCTTCGCCCGTCGGTGCACGGTCGAACGACGGTTGGTCTTGGAGATCACCAGCAGATCACCGCTCTCGTAGCGAGCCCGCAACTCGGGGGCCAGCTCCTGCAGGGGTAGCGGCTCGGAGGCTTTCGACCGGTCAGGATCGGAGAGGATGCCCAGGCCCGTTTCCGGTTTGACCCGGATGGCGGCCGCGTCATCACTCTCCACCAGTTCGTACTCTCGATAGCCCAGGAACACGAAGTTGTCCTCGCACAGCCAGTGCATGAAGGCGATGGCCTCCTTCACGTCGGTGGCGGGATAGTGATCCTGCCCGCTCTCGATGAACCGGATCATCCTGTCGGTGACCGCCACCATGGCGTCGAAGTCGTTCACCGCCAGGGACACGTCGGAAAGGACGACGCGCAGCCGCTCCTCGATTCCGGGAATCTCGCTTTCGTCGAGACGGCGATCGAGCACGTAGTGCTGTACGGACTCGCGGTGATCGGCTCCCGAGGCGGGCTTGATCGCCTCCAGGCGGCCGTCGGCGTCGCGCACGGCCCCGATCACGGGATGGAGCACCCGCAGCACCTCGAGGTCGTGGGTCTGCAGTTCGGCCGTCACCGAGTCGACCAGGAAGGGGCTGTCGTCGACGTTGATCTCGACCACGGCTCCGGGCGAGCCATAGCCGTGGACATCGGGGCTGGGGTTGAACGCCCGCACCTTGATCGGCTGGGGACGGTCCCGGATGAAGCTGAGCAGAGAATCGATCTCGGCCCGGGCGGCCTCCGGAGAGAGATCCACATCCCAGGGCAGGCGGCGGAGATAGAGCCGGGTCAGAGCCGCCAACGGTCCCGAGGGGTCGTCGATCAGGTCGAGGACCTGCTCGACCAGCGACGATGGGGGCGGCGGTGTGGCCGAATCCACGCCTTCACGCTACCAGTTGCGAATTGGTTGTCTCAGACCCGGGCTGCGACCTCGATCACGGGCTCGAGATGGATCTCCGAGCTGACCGAACGGCTCACCAGGCAGGCGTGCTCGGCCTTGTCCAGCAGGCGCCGGGCCTTGTCGACCTTGTCGGCGTCGGCGATGACCACCCGGGGCCGGAGGGTCACCCGGTCGAAGCGGTACATGCGGTCGTCGGCCCGGATCAGGTGCCCGACGGGATCGTCGCTGTAGGACACCACTTCCAGTTGGGAGGCGGCCGCAATGGCGTGGAACGTCGTCATCAGGCAACTGGAGATGGCGGCCACGAAGAAGTGCTCGGGACTCCACACTTTCTCGGGTCCGCCGAACTCCGGAGGCGAGGCCACATCGAGTTCCGGCAGGTGATCCTGGCGAGCGCCGATGGTGCCCGTCTTGGGGCCGGTCGCAACCAGCCGGAGGACATAGTCATGAGATTCGATCATGGGACCATTCTCCGCCCGGAGCCCGGCGCCGGTCACCGGCCTTTCCGCCCCTCCTCGGGTTACTTAGGTCCTTCGACAGCAAGAGCGGAGCTACCCGCTGCGGGCGGCTGTCCCGCTGAGGCTTGCGCCTTGCAGATACTCGTCGATGGCGGCGGCGGCGCGGCGGCCGGCTCCCATCGCCAGGATCACGGTGGCTCCGCCCGTGACGATGTCACCACCGGCGAAGACACCCTCGCGCTGGGTCCTTCCCGTCTCGGGGTCGGCGACGATGGTCCCGCGGCTGGTGACTTCCAGGCCCGGGGTGCCGCTCAGCATGGGGTTGGGGGCATTGCCCACGGCGACGATGACGACGTCGACGGGGATGTCCACGATGGCACCGGCCACCGGTTCGGGACGGGAGCGACCGGACTCGTCCGGCTCTCCCATTCGCATCCGTTGCAGGCGCATGGTGTGCAACCACCCCTCGTCCCCCAGGAAGGCGATCGGGTTGAGGAGAAACTCGAAGTGGACCCCCTCCTCGCGGGCGTGGCGAATCTCCTCGCGCCGGGCCGGCATCTCTTCTTCGGTCCGGCGATAGTAGATGGTGGCGTCGCGGGCACCCAGCCTCAGAGCAGTCCTTACTGCGTCCAGGGCGGTGTTCCCGCCGCCGATCACGGCGACTCGCTTGCCGGTGACCTCGGAGACCGGGGTCTCGGCACTCTCCTGATATGCCCGCATCAGGTTGACCCGGGTCAGGAACTCGTTGGCCGATTGCACTCCCACCAGATGCTCGCCGGGCACGTCCAGGAAGCGGGGCAGACCCGCCCCGACACCGACGAAGACGGCGTCGTGGCGCTCCAGTAGATCGTCGATCGATTCCGCCTGGCCGATGGGGGCGTTGAGTTCGAACTCGACCCCGCTCCGCCGTAGTTGCTCCACCTCGGCCGCCACCACTTCTTCGGGGAGTCGGTATTCGGGAATCCCGTAGACCAGCACTCCGCCCGGCTCATGCAGGGCCTCGTAGACCGTGACGGCATGGCCGCGCCGGGCCAGGTCTCGGGCGCAGGCGAGGCCGGCGGGCCCACTGCCGATTACGCCGATCGACCGGCCGGTGGCCGGGACCGCATCGGGACCGGAGGCGATGGAATGACGGCGGTACCGGTCGGCCACGAACCGCTCCAGGTGGCCGATGGCGATGGGGCGCTCCTTTCGGGCCAGTACGCAGGCACCCTCACACTGGGCTTCCTGGGGGCAGACACGACCACAGACCGCCGGCAGCGAGTTGTCCTCCAGCACGACCTCGGCGGCGCGATCGAACTCACCCTCCGCCACCGCCTGGACGAACTCGTCGATCCGAACCCCGACCGGGCATCCCTCGATGCAGCGGGGATGGGGGCACTGCAGACAGCGACTCGCCTCCAGTACGGCCAGCTGGTCGGTGAAGCCCAAGTTGACCTCCTCGAACGACACCGCCCGCTCGCGACCCGGCCGCTCCGGCATCTCGGTCCGGGGCAGCGCCATCTTCTCCTTGCGACTCATCTCGGTCATGAGCGGCACCCCCCGATCGTCAAACCGGCCAGTTGCTCCGTCTCGAACTCCCGATAGGCGCGATTGCGCACCGCCAGCACGTCGAAATCGACCTCGGCGGCGTCGAACTCCGGACCGTCCACACAGGCGAACTTGGTGGTACCGCCGACCAGCACCCGGCATCCGCCACACATTCCCGTGCCGTCGACCATGATCGGGTTGAGGCTGACGATGGTGGGGATCGAATCGAGGCGGGTGAGATCGGCCACGGCCCGCATCATCGGGATCGGCCCGATCGCTACCACCCGGTCGACCTGTTCGCGATCCATGACTTCGAGGAGGGCGTCGGTGACCAGGCCCTGACGGCCCGCCGAGCCATCATCGGTGGTCACGATCACCTCGTCGGCAAAACGTTCGATGTCGTCGACCAGAATCACCAGGTCGTCGGTCCGGCCGCCAACGATCGCAATGACCCGGTTCCCCGCCTCGGACATCGCCCGGGCGGTGGGGTAGGCGATGGCCGTTCCGACCCCTCCTCCCACCACGACCACGGTTCCGAATTCCTCGACCTCGGAGGCTCGACCGAGCGGGCCGGCGACGTCGGCGAGGTGATCGCCCGCCTCGAGGCGGTTCATGAGACTGGTGGTCCGACCCACGGCCTGGACCACCAGCGTGATCCAGCCCTCGGGGTCGGCTTCGGCCACGGTGAGCGGGATGCGCTCGCCATCCTCGGTGACGCGGATGATGACGAACTGTCCCGGCGACCAGTGGCCTGCCACCCGCGGGGCCTCGATCCGAAAGCGTTTGATGGCGGGAGCTATGAACTCCGCGGCCAAGACCTCATACATCTCCCTTAGATGATCGGGAAGAACGGCGGCCGGGCCTAGGGGCATTGGTACTACCCGGAGCCACCGAAGGTCCCACCGCCGGGGTCTACCCTCACCACGGTGAGCAGGCTCAAGCTCTTCATCCAGTCCCGCCAGGGCATGGTGGCGGCCGGGTCGGTGGTCGGGATCGCCCTATCCCTCATACTCGGTGCGGCCGACGCCTCCGAGTTTGCCACCGAATTGCCGCTGATGGTCGTGGTAGCCGTAGGCGGGATTCCCCTGGTGTTCTCGATCCTGCGCGACCTGTTGGCTCGCAATCCGGGGGCAGATCTACTCGCCGCCATCGCCATCGTCACCGCCGTCCTCCTCGACGAGTGGCTGGTGGCCGCCATCATCGTGCTCATGCTCTCCGGCGGCGAGGCCCTGGAGGAGGCCGCCACCGCTCGCGCCTCCCGGGTTCTCCAGGCGCTCGCCAGTCGGGCCCCCACCATGGCCCACCTCGTGGTCGGCACCAACGGAGCCACCGAGGACGTGCCGGTGTCCGAGGTCGGGGTGGGAGACCGGGTGATGGTCCTCCCGCAGGAGATCTGCCCGGTGGACGGCGAAGTCGTGGCCGGACGGGGGGCGATGGACGAGTCCTATCTCACCGGCGAGCCCTACGTGATCTCCAAGTCGGTGGGTTCGCGGGTCCTGTCGGGGGCCGTCAACGGAGACGACGCCCTCACCGTCGAGGCCACCGCCACGGCCGCCGACTCCCGCTACGCCCAGATCGTCGGCGTCCTCGCCGAGGCCGAGGAGAACCGACCGCGGATGCGACGCCTGGCCGATCGCCTCGGCGCCTGGTACACCGTGCTCGCCCTGGCCATGGGGATCCTGGGCTGGGCTGTCTCCGACGACCCCGAACGATTTCTGTCGGTGATGGTCATCGCCACCCCGTGCCCCCTGCTGATCGGGGTGCCGGTGGCGATCGTGGGAGCGATCTCGCTGGCCGCCCGCTCAGGGATAATCGTCAAGGACCCCGGGATCCTGGAACGGATCCCCTCCACGACCACGGTGATGTTCGACAAGACCGGGACTCTGACCTACGGACGGCCGCTGGTCACCGAGGTGGACGTCGCCCCCGGCGTGGAGGTCGACGAAGTCCTCCGATTGGCCGGGGCGATCGAGCGCTACTCACGCCATCCTCTCGCGGCCGCCATCGTCAACGCCGCCGAGGAGAGATTGAGCCCCGACTTCGGCGGAGGCGTCGATTCCATGTCGGAGCGACCCGGGGAGGGCCTAGTGGGCGACGTGGACGGCCGCCGTATCCAGATCACCAGTCGCGCCCGGGCCACCGAGTTGACCGGCGACGGCGCCCTCATCCCCGAGGCGTCCGCAGGCATGGAGACCGTGGTGCTCCTGGACGGGGACTATGCGGCCACCTTCCGCTTTCGAGACGAGCCACGGGGCGGATCATGGGAGTTCGTGCAGCATCTGGCACCCCGCCACGGCGTGACCAAGACCATGTTGGTATCGGGCGATCGCTCGAGCGAGGTCGAATACCTCGCCTCCCGGGTGGGGATAGAACACGTATACGCGGGCGCCTCTCCCGAGGAGAAGCTGGCGCTGGTACGGGCCGAACCGGGCGTCACGCTCTTCCTGGGCGACGGCATCAACGACGCTCCTGCCATGGCGGCGGCCGAGATCGGCATCGCCTTCGGTCAGGGCAGTGACATCACCTCGGAGGCGGCCGGGGCGGTGGTCCTGGATTCCTCCCTCGAACGTCTCGACGAGCTCATCCACATCGGCGAGCGGATGCGCCGGATCGCTCTTCAGAGTGCCCTGGGTGGCATCGCCCTCTCGATGATCGGCATGGTGCTGGCCGTGCTGGGAATGCTCCCTCCCCTGGTCGGGGCCGTCGCCCAGGAGGTGATCGACCTGCTGGCGATCCTCAACGCCGCCCGGGTGGTGGCCCGGCGCCGGCCCATGGCAGACTACGACACCTTCCCGATCCCCGAGGTGGCGCCTTCGGTCTGAAGGTCGGAGGTCGGGCTTTCGCGACAGAATTGCGCGCTATAGCCCGCAATTTCTGTCGCGAAAATCTCCTTGGCACCCGCCACCCGAAACCTCCGACGACAGACGACCTCACGCGCCAGACACGATGGGTGGATGGCCCCGACCACCCCAAAGGTCCGACGAGCAGCCGCGGGGGGTTACAGGGGGGTCGTCCCCCCTCGAATATCACCGCGGGGAGTTACAGGGGGGTCGTCCCCCCTCGAATGTCACCGCGGGGGGTTACAGGGGGGTCGTCCCCCCTCGAATGTCACAGCCTTCCGACCAGTTTCTTGGCTTCGTCGGCCCAGAGGACCAGGGAGGCGAGGCCGGTGGCAATCAGCCACTGGGTCCAGCTGAGTGGGGTGGTACCGAAGGCCTGGTTGAGGATCGGCACCTGGACCACCACCACCTGCAGGAGGGTGGAAAGGGCGATGGCACCCCACAAAAGCGGGTTGGTGAAGAGATGGTTGAAGGCGCTGGTGTGGTCGGAGCGGGAGTTGAAGGTGTTGAAGAGCTGGGCGAAGACCAGGGTGGTGAAAGCCATGGTGCGCCCCTCGACTACGTCGCCGGAGCCCTCCACCATCCCCCCGGCGGCGGTGAGATCGAAGGCAAACAGGCTCACGACCGCCATGATGGCCCCCACCCAGATGATGCCGAGCCACATGTCGCGATCGATGACCCGATCGGACAGCCGGCGCGGGGCTTGGCTCATCACGTCGGGCGGCGGCGGGTCGACGCCCATCGCCAGCGCCGGTCCGGTGTCGGTGAGCAGGTTGATCCACAGGATCTGGGTGGCGAGGAGCGGCACCGCTGCCCCTCCCCCGGCTTCGAGACCGATCACCCCTGCGGCCAGCACCCCGATGAACATCGTCAGCACCTCCCCGACGTTGGAGGAAAGCAAGAAGCGCAGGAACTTGCGGATGTTGGCGAAGATCGACCGGCCTTCCCGCACCGCCGCGATGATCGTGGCGAAGTTGTCGTCGGCCAGGATCATGTCGGCGGCTTCCTTGGTCACGTCGGTGCCCGTCATACCCATGGCCACGCCGATGTCGGCCGACTTGAGGGCGGGGGCGTCGTTGACGCCGTCCCCGGTCATGGCCACGATGTTGCCGTTGTTCTGGAGGGCGTCGACGATCCGAAGCTTGTGCTCGGGAGCGACCCGGGCGAAGACGGAGGCCTCGTCGACAGTCCGCCGAAGGTCCTCGTCGGACAGTTCCGCCAGGGTCGCCCCCGATATGACCGGGGAGTCGGGTCCGTCGGCGATACCGAGATCGGAGGCGATGCGCACCGCCGTGCGGGGATGGTCGCCGGTGATCATCATCACCCGCACTCCCGCCCGGCGAGCTTCTGCCACCGCGGCGGCGGCCTCGGGGCGGGGTGGATCGATGATCCCGACCATCCCCAGGTAGACGAGCTCGGACTCAAGGGTCTCGTCCGCCAGGTCGGGCGGTCTGTGATCCTCCAGCGCCCGGTACGCCACCGCCAGTGTCCGCAACGCCATGTCGCCGAGGCGCTCGGCGGTGGCATGAATCTCCTGCCGACGCGCCTCGGTGAGAGAGCGGACCTCACCCGCCACCCGTTCGTGGGTGCAGCGATCGAGGAGGATGTCGGGCGCCCCCTTGGTCATGACGTCGATCCGGCCGTCCCGCTCGGTGTCGGTTTCTAGGGTCGACATGAGTTTGCGCTCGGACGTGAAGGGGATCTCGGCCACCCGTTCGAAGCGGCGCCGACGCTCCCCCGCCAGGCCCACCTTGGCCTCGGCCACCAGGAAGGCACCCTCGGTGGGGTCGCCCTGAATCGCCCAGTGCCCGTCCTGTTGGACCAGTTGGGCATCGCTGGCCAGGCTTCCCCCTACCAGCACCCAGAAGACCTCGTCACGGAGCTCTTCGTCGTCGAGCACGTGTCCGTTGTGCTGCAATTCACCCTCGGGGTTGTAGCCGCTGCCACTGACCGCGATCTCCCCCGACGGGGTGACGATGCGTTCGATCGTCATCTCACTCCGGGTGAGGGTCCCGGTCTTGTCCGAGCAGACGACCGAGGACGACCCCAGCGTCTCGACGGACGAAAGCCGCTTGACAATCGCGTTCTGACGCGCCATCCGCTGGACGCCAAGAGCCAGCACCACCGAGAGGATGGCGGGCAGGCCCTCGGGAACGGCCGCCACCGCCAGCGAGACTCCCACCAGGAGGACCCCGACCAGGTCGCTCGCCGAAGAGACGTCAGAAGTGAGGAGGATGGCGCCCATCACCACCGCGGCGATGACCACGACGGCGATGCCGAGTGCCTTCCCGATTCGGGCCACCTCGAGCTGAAGTGGGGTGGGATCGTCCTCGGTCTCCCCCAGCAGACGGGCGATCTTGCCCATCTCGGTGTCCATTCCCGTCGCCACCGCAATCGCCCGGCCCCGGCCCCGGTTGACGGCGGTGCCGTTGAAGACCATGTTGATCCGGTCGCCCAGCTCGGCCGGCCCATCGAAAGGGTCGGGCCGCTTGCTCACGGGCTCGCTCTCCCCGGTGAGCGAGGCCTCCCCCACCATCAGGTTGGCGGCGCGGATCAGGCGGGCATCGGCACTGACCGAGTCGCCCTCACCGAGGATCAGGATGTCTCCCGGCACCACGTCGGCGGTGGGAATCTCCCGCTCGTCTCCGTCCCGCAGGACCGTGGCGGTGACGGCCGCCATCTTCTGCAGCGCCAGTACCGCATCTTCTGCCCTCGCTTCCTGCACGTAGCCGAGGACGGCATTGAGCAGGACGATGGCGGCGATGACGATGGCGTCGAACGGGATCCCCTCCCGCCCCTCGGCCAGCCAGGCGCCGAGGGCGATCACCACCGCCGCCATCAGGAGGTAGATGAGGGGATCGGCAAGCTGGGAGAGGAACTTCTTCCACTCGGGGACCCGGGCCGACTCCAACAGCCGATTAGCCCCGAAGCGGTCGAGACGGGCGGCGACCTCCTCCGACCCGAGCCCCCGGTCGGGGTCGACTTCGAAGGCAGCGGCGGTCTCCTCGACCGTCAACTGCCACACGGGGGCTCGGGGAGACATGTCGACGGCGGGACGATCCAGGACGGTTACCTCTCTACCCGCAAATCCTAACGGGGGGCCGGTCTTCTCTCCCGTTCGAGATTCGCGAGTTGGAGGGGAATACCTGTTAGTCTGTGGCTACCGCACCGGACCCGAGGTATGCGTTCGCGCTTCCGGTCGGTTTCAAGTTCACTGGTGGCCTCGCCAGTCATCGTCTCTCGATTTCTCGTCATCTGGCGAACGCTCGAGTGACCCGTTCACCACTGGAGCCAACGCCCATGACCACATTCACCGATCTCGGTGTGCCCAAAGAACTCGCCACTTCCCTGGCCGAGGACGGGTTCACCTCTCCCTTTCCGATTCAATCCGCCGTGATCCCCGACAGCCTGGCCGGGCGGGACATCTGCGGGCGCGCCCCGACCGGCTCGGGCAAGACCCTGGCCTTCGGGATCCCGCTCATGGCCCGATTGGGAGAGGCGAAACCGCGGCGTCCCCGCGCCCTCATCCTCGCTCCCACCCGGGAACTGGCCGAGCAGATCAAACAGGATCTAGTCCCGCTGGCCGTCGCCCAGCGCCGCTGGATCACCGCCATCTATGGCGGGGTCGGCTACGAGCCACAGCGGCGAGCAATGCGCAAGGGTGTCGACGTCGTCGTCGCCTGCCCCGGACGACTCGCCGACCTGATCCAGGAAGGCGCCATCGACCTGTCGGACGTCGACATGGTCGTCATCGACGAGGCCGACCGTATGGCCGACATGGGCTTTCTGCCCGAGGTGCGGAAACTACTCGATATGACGTCGTCCAAGCGACAGACGTGGCTGTTCTCGGCCACTCTCGACGGCGACGTTGCCGTCCTCACCCGCGACTACCAGAACAACCCGGTCCGCCACGAGGTGGGAGGAGAAGAGGAGACGCGGTCCGACGCCCGTCACCTGTTCTGGAACGTCGATCACCACGATCGCCTTCGCCACACGGCCGATCTGATCGCGGCGGCCGGGCCCAGCATCATCTTCTGCCGCACCCGTCATGGTGCCGACAAGGTGGCGCGTAAGCTGGCCCAGTCGGGAATCAAGGCCGAGGCCATCCACGGAGGTCGCAGCCAGGGTCAGCGCCAGCGGACCCTCAACGGCTTCACCTCCGGCCACATCCAGGCAATGGTGGCTACCGACGTGGCCGCTCGCGGCATCCACGTCGAGGGAGTGGCGGCGGTGGTGCATTTCGATCCGACCGACGACCCGAAGACCTACCTCCACCGTTCGGGACGCACTGCCCGAGCCGGCAGTGACGGACTGGTGGTTTCCCTGGTCACGGCCGACCAGCGCCGCCAGGTCGGGTTGATCCAACGCATGGTCGGTTTGAGCCATACCTTCGTGGACCCGGCGGTCGATGCGCTGGGCTCGATCGGAGAACGCACCAGCAAGCCCCGGATGGAAGACAATCGGCGCTCGGAAGAGACGCGTCGACCCCGACGCAAGCAATCCGGGCACCGACAGAACCGCTCCCGGAACCGCTCCCGGAATCGCCGCTGATCTAAGCGTGGCTGTCGGTGGGGGTCCCTCGGTTCCCCCATCGACGGCCCACCAGGGCACCTACCAGGGTGCCCACCGGTATCGAGGACCACAGGAAGCCCTGCATTTCGCGCAGCCAGTCGCTACGGGCTTCCAGGATCGGGTTGAGCCAGAGATAGAGGAGGACGGTGACGGCGAGAGCCGCCACAGCTCCGAGGATCGTTGACATGGTGCGGCTCATGGCTCCTCCTGTTGCTCACATCATTTCTCGGGACCGGCCGTTCGGCCAGGTCCGAAGGTCACGATCGAAGCGGGAGGAGCAGAGCCGGGGGTCAGGGCTTGGTAGCCGGCTTCTTGAGGGCCACGTCCTGGTAGGACGCACAGGGACACTTGGGCACCGAGCAACCTACGTGGTCACGGTGCTCTCGAAGCGGATGCCCGCACCCCCCGCATCGACGGCGATTGCCGTCGACGCGGCGGGCGGTCTGGGCTTTCATCGCCGGGGCTTAGCCAAGTTGACCGTGAGGGAACGGCCGTCGACGTTGTGGCCGTTGAGAGCGGAGATCGCCTCCTGGGCGGCGCTCGACTCGGCCATCTCGACGAATCCGAAGCCGCGCGAGCGGCCCGTGTCGCGATCGGTGATGACCTGAGCCTTGGCTACCTCGCCGTGGGGGGCGAAGAGAGTCTCCAGGTCGGCGGACGTGGTCTCGAAGGCGAGGTTGCCTACATAGATGTTGGTGGACATGATTCTCCCGAACCGAACCGTCGTAATCGACGCCCGGCGGAGAGCCTTGCGGCCAAGTCCAGCTGTCTCCGTCAGACGGAACTGAGAAACGGAGCAGGCGATCGCATGCGAGGCGCATGCCTTATGGCTCCAGTCTAGTCCCGCCCACTCCTTATGCCGCCGGTGCGGGAATAGGGTCGGATTGGAAGCGGTTGACCCATATAGTTGATATATCAACTCATTTGAAGGTGAACGGAAGCAACGGCCCAGGGCCAGAGGAAATGACCATGCAGTTCGGAGTCTTCAGCGTCGGTGACATCACCCCGGACCCCACCAACGGCCGGGTGCCGAGCGAGGCCGAGAGAATCAAGGCGATGGTGACTGTCGCCCTCAAGGCCGAGGAAGTGGGCCTCGACGTTTTCGCCACCGGCGAGCACCACAACCCGCCCTTCGTCCCCTCCTCCCCCACGACCATGCTCGGCTATATCGCCGCCCGCACCGAGCGCCTGATCCTTTCCACGGCCACCACGCTGATCACGACCAACGACCCGGTGAAGATCGCCGAGGACTTCGCCATGCTCCAGCACTTGGCCGACGGCCGGGTGGATCTGATGCTCGGGCGGGGCAACACCGGCCCCGTCTACCCGTGGTTCGGAAAGGACATCCGCGACGGGATTGCGCTCGCGATCGAGAACTACCACCTCCTCCACCGCCTGTGGCGGGAGGAAGAGATGGATTGGGAGGGCAAGTTCCGGACCCCGTTGCACTCGTTCACTGCCACCCCCCGGCCACTCGACGGGACTCCTCCGTTCGTGTGGCACGGCTCGATACGCAGTCCGCAGATCGCCGAGCAGGCGGCGTATTACGGTGAGGGCTTCTTCGCCAACCACATCTTCTGGCCGAAGGAGCATTTCATGCGCCTGATCGAGCTCTACCGCAACAGATACGAACACTACGGACACGGTTCGGCCGACCAGGCCATCGTCGGTCTGGGTGGGCAGGTGTTCATGCGGCCCAACTCCCAGGATGCGGTGCGCGAGTTCCGTCCCTACTTCGACCATGCCCCCGTGTACGGGTACGGACCCAGCCTGGAGGAGTTCACCGACCAGACCCCCCTGACGGTGGGTAGCCCCCAACAGGTGATCGAGAAGACCCTGACGTTCCGCGAGCATTTCGGCGACTACCAGCGCCAGCTCTTCCTGATGGACCATGCCGGGCTCCCCCTCCCCACCGTGCTGGAGCAGATGGAGATGCTGGGCTCGCAAGTGATTCCGGTTCTGCGTCGCGAGATGGCCACCAATCGCCCGGCCCATGTCCCCGACGCTCCCACCCACGCCTCCCGCAGGGCGGCCGCCGTCCCCGGGGAGCCGGTCGCGGCGGCGGCCCGATGAGCGCCCGTCGCCTGGTGGTCGTCACGGCCGGTCTCGGCCAGCCCTCGACCTCGCGCATGCTGGCCGACCGCCTGGCAACAGCCGCCGCCCGGGCGATCACCCACCGGGAGGAAGACGTCGAGATCGAGATAGTCGAGCTGCGCGACCACGCCCGGGCCATCACCAACCGCATGCTGGCGGGGAGCGGATCTCCCGAGCTCGAGGCGATCCTGGGCTCGCTGGGCGGGGCCGACGGTCTGATCGCCGTCACCCCGGTGTTCTCGGCCTCCTACTCGGGGCTGTTCAAGATGTTCTTCGACGTCGTCGAGCCGGGGGCACTGACCGGTATGCCCGTGCTGATGGGCGCCACTGCCGGCACTCCGCGCCACTCCCTCGTCCTCGAGCATGCCCTGCGCCCCCTCTTCTCCTACCTGGGGACGATGCCGGTGCGGACGGCGGTGTTCGCCTCCAGTCAGGACTGGGCCGAGTCCGGGGATGCCAACGGCCTCGCCGGGCGGATCGAACGAGCCGCGACCGAACTGGCCGCAGCCGTGACCGGGGACACCACCCGCACCGCTCCCAACGCCTTGGACGACCTCGTCCCGCTCGACCAACTCCTGGGCGAGGACCGCTGACTCGATGAAGATCCGTTCCGATTCCGACCCGTCCCGCGAAGACCGTCGCTTCACCGCCGATGACGGGGTGGAGATCTCCTACCGCACCTGGGGCGAGGGAGGAACAGGGTGGGTGATCCTCCATCACGGTTTCATGTCCAGCGCCGAAATCAACTGGGAGGTGACCCGGGTAGTGGGAGCCCTGACGGAGGAAGGTTTTCAGGTCGCCGCGCTGGATGCCCGCGGCCACGGACGCTCGGATAAGCCCCTCGACTCGTCGGCCTACTCGCTGTCACGCATGGCCGGGGATCTAGGCAGTCTGGTCGCCTCGCTGGATCTGGAGGCCTTCGACCTGGTCGGCTACTCGATGGGTGCCCTCGTCTCCGCCGTGGTGGCGACCCAGGACGGGCGGGTTCGACGCCTGGTGCTGGGCGGGATCGGCCGGGCCGCCGCCGATCCCGACTCCGACGATGCCCTGGACCTGATAGCGATCGCCGAGGCACTGGAAGCGGAAGACCCCGCCGCCATCACCGCCCCCGGCCCGGCCTCGTTCCGTGCCTTCGCCGACTCGGTCGGAGCCGATCTCGCCCCGCTGGCGGCGGCCGCCCGGGGCCATGCCGGCGAGGCGGTCCCGTTCGAGGAGATCCCGGTCCCGACCCTTGTCATCGCCGGTGCCGAGGACCCCATCGCCCGCCACCCGGCCGCCCTGGTGGCCCGCATCCCTAACGCGGTCCTGGAAGTCGTCCCCGGCGACCACCTCCGCGCCGTCGGCCACCCCGCCTTCCGCGCCGCCATCACCGCCTTCCTGACAGATACGCGAACCTGAGGTTCAGCAGTACCAGGGCAGTACAAAACTCTCTCCAGTTCGCCTACGAAACGGTCTCGGGCGGAGCGTCTCGGCCGGACATGATCTCGACATACCCCCTGGTTCCATTCAGTCGGATCTGCTGCCCGTCCCGAATCGATCGGGTGGCGCCCTCGACGCCGACGACTGCGGTGAGCCCGAACTCGCGTGCGATGACGGAACCGTGGGTCATAGGCCCACCGACCTCGGTGACCAGCCCGGCGATGGTGACGAAGAGCGGCGACCAGCTCGGATCGGTGTGGGGGGTGACCAGGATGTCACCCGGCTCGAGATCCGCTTCGGCCATGTCGTGGACGACCCGGGCTCGGCCCTCGATCGTCCCGCCCGAAACGGCCAGCCCGACCAGAGCGCCGGCGGGAAGGTCGTCGCGTTGGTAGGTGCCATGGAGGGTCTCGCCGTCGGACGTGAGCACCCGGGGCGGCTGGAGGGCGCCGTGGGCCCGGAAGTCGGCGCGTCGACGGGCGATGAGGGCGTGATCGGCTCGCCTGCTGCGCACGACGTCGTGCAGCTCGTTGAAGGTGAGGAAGAAGATGTCATCGATGACCGGGAGCACGTTCCCCCCAACGAGCCGATCCGCCTCTGCGAGGAGGGCCTGTTTGTAGATGAAGTAGCGACTAACCATGCCGTACTTGGGATACTCCCGGTAGCCGATGAAGGTCCGGAGACGCCGGATCATGCCCGCGACCTGTTCGGCCTTCTCAGCCCCGTCGGGCAGCGGCCGCAGGCGGCCCATCAACTCCTGTGCCTTGGCCTCCGCCTGCCGCCGCCCTCGCTCGAGACGTCGCTCGCGCTCGCCGGTAGCAAAGTTGTCGAGGTTGGACAAGAGCATGGGCAACAGGGCGGAGGGACGTTCCGCCCAACGAGGTCGGGCGATGTCGATCTCTCCCACGCAGCGCATGCCGTACCTGTCGAGGTAGGAGACGATGGCCTCGCCGGCCTCCTTTCCGCCTCCGAGGCCGGCCATCTGGTCGAGGAACTCGTCATCTTGCACCGAACGGAGGAACGAGACCACCTCCGGGTGGGGGCGAATCACGTCGGCGACGTCGAGGAGGGCCAGGCCCATCTCGGCGGTAACGTTGTTGGGCGCGGCCAGGGAAAGGACGGCAGCCGCGTTCTCCTCGCCCAGCCACTCTGCCAGCTTGTCGTCGAGCCACCAGCTCGCTTCGAAGCCGGCCATCACCGATTGACGACTCTGCGGGTCGAGCAGCAGGGATCTCAATTCTCCGATGTCGGCCAGGACGAAGTCCAACAGCTCGGAGCCCGACCTGGTCTCGATCTCACGCTGGAGCTCGGCGACGGATGCACGGTTGCGTCCGATCAGCTCCGTGACGATGGCGGGATCGGCCTCGATCGGCTCGGTACGAGCACGGCTTGGCGGGGGCAGGTCGGGAGAGCCGTCAGGCCCCATCGGGATGAAGTCGTCTCGCGCCAGGAGGGTCTCGAGGGCGTCACGGATCAGCGGATCCGACTTCCCGAACGTCTCGAGGGTGGCCATGCGGGTCGAGGCCGAAGACAGATGATCGGTGATGTCGACGAACAGTCGCGAGCCGGCGATCCGCATCGGTGCCGGCGACGTTAGCTGCCAAACCGACAAGCCGAGGGGCGTCATCGGGTCGGTCATCATCTGCCCGTGGCCGACGGAGAGGTAGACATGGTTCGCTTCGTCGTCGACCTCGGGGACCGGGAAGATCGTGGTGATGGGCCGGCTCTGGACGATCTGGAAGCCGTGTTCGTCGAGACACCATTCGATGTCCTGGGGACAGCCGAATTGCGACTCGATTCGACGTCCAAGACCCGCCAGCCGCACAGCCTGCTGTTCGGTGAGCACCGGCTGCGTCTGGAGTGACGGTTCGAGCGGTTCTACCCGTGTGCCTCCATCAGGCGAGCCGCGGACCACAACCTGCTTCGCAGCCACCTTTGTGTCGAGGAGCTTGCCGTTGTGCACCCTGTATTGGTCAGCGGCCACCATCCCGGACACGAGGGCCTCGCCGAGGCCGAAGGTCGCCTCGACGGAGGCGACCCTGCGGTTGCCGGTGAGCGCATCTGCTGTGAACAGCACGCCCGAGGCCGTCGGGAACACCATCGGCTGGACGACCACGGCCATCTCGACCGTGCGATGATCGATTCCGTTGCGCATGCGGTAGGCCACCGCCCGCTCGCTGAACAAAGACGCCCAGCATCGGCTGATTTGCTGGAGAAGCGTTGCGACGCCCACGACGTTCAGGAAGGTGTCGTACTGGCCTGCGAACGAGGCGGTGGGGAGATCTTCGGCGGTGGCGCTCGATCGGACTGCGTAGGCGAGATGATCGCCGAGCCGGGCGACCGCCGCAGCGATAGCTCGCTCCACTTCGTCGGGGATGGCGACCTCCTCGATGGACCGGCGGATCCGGGCACTGAGCCGGCGCAGATCGTCCGGGTCGCCCGATCCGAGGCCGGCCAGCCGATCGACCAGCGGGTCGATCGACGCCACCTCGGCCACCATGCGCCGGTAGGCAGCCGTGGTCACGCAGAACCCGGTCGGCACACGGATTCCGGGAATGTCAAAGAGCTCGCCCAGATGCGCTCCCTTACCCCCAACCACGGCCGCATGCGTCCGATCGACGTGTTCGAGCCCCACCACGAAAGCGTCGGGACGGGAGGTGGGGGCAGGTCCAAATGGCCTCCCTCCATCTCCCGCATGGGTCCTGTGGTCTGTCACCCGGTTCATCCTCTCGTGCATGCCCTACTCCCTCCACTGCCGGCGATCCCGGCCGGAGCTGGAGTCACCTAAGCGGAGGATTATACTCCATTTCTGCAAAACACCGTACGTTCGTGAATGAGGAAAGAGCGATGAACACATCGGGTGAGTCGATGCCTCCAACCCGGCGTCGGCGTGAGCGGCCGTCGGAGCAGCGAGTCGACGTCTCCTTCCAGGGCGGGAACGGATGAGAGCCGATGCGCGCCGCAATCGGGATCGCCTCGTCGATGCTGCCGTCGAGTTGATCCTCGAGGTCGGTGCCGAGCCACCCCTCGATGCGATCGCCCGCCGGGCCGACGTCGGAATCGGCACGCTCTATCGCCACTTTCCCGACCGAGAACGGCTGCTGGACGCCGTCGCCGACCACGTCCTCGAGGCGAGCGTCGAAGCTGCCCAGACCGCGCTGACCGGCGGCCGCGACGGCTACGACGCCCTGCGCCAGTACATGCACGCAGCGGTGAGACGTGGGGTCGGAGTGCTCAACCTGATCCGCCCGCTCCTCGATGATCCGAACTGGACCGAGCAGCGGACCCGGATAGGCACACTCGTCGAAACCATGCTGAACCAGGCCAAAGAGGACGGCCTTCTGCGACAGGAGACACGCAGCCCCGACATCGTGTTCGCCATCATCCGATTCTCCCGACCGGTCGTGCTCGGGCTGTCCCACTCCGACGAACGGGCACTGGCCCACCGTCACCTCGATATCTACATCGACGGACTCGGAACCGCCGACCCCACCCAGCACCCTCTGCCCGAACCCCCGGTGTTGGAACGGTGGACCGGCTGACGACGGCGACCACACCGGCGCCGCTTCCGACCGGACCGCGTTCTCGAGAGACTTTTGTACCGTGGTGGTACAGCCGAACCTCAGGTTCGGCGTCTGTCGTAGATGGCGACCCAGCGGTGGGCCCAGGCCGCCACCGCCAGCGCCGCCACCGCTCCCAGGGCGAGGCCGTAGCGGGGACCGAAACGCTCGCCGATCCAGCCCACGATCGGGGCGCCGAGCGGACGCGAACCGAGCACCGCCGCCGCCCGCAGGGCCATCACGCGTCCGCGCATCTCGGGGACCGAGTGCAACTGGATCACCGCGTTGCCCAGGGTGAGGAAGGCGGTGGTCGTCGCCCCCACCACCACCAGGGTGAGGAGGGCCATCCACAGGGTGGGCATCAGGGCGGTGACGGTGACCGCTCCGCCCACGGCGTAGGCCATCCAGATCAGCGCCCGGGCCGGCCGCTCTCCCCGGGTGGCGGTGTAGAAGCCGCCCACGACCGCTCCCAGGCCCATGGCGGCGAACATGGTGCCGAAGGTGTCGGCGTCGCCTCCGAATGTGAAGCGGGCGAAGAGC
The DNA here is from genome assembly GCA_035461175.1 of Acidimicrobiia bacterium. Taxonomy (GTDB): domain Bacteria; phylum Actinomycetota; class Acidimicrobiia; order Spongiisociales; family ZC4RG35; genus DATHVR01. The sequence goes on from DATHVR010000057.1 coordinate 35,025, forward strand.
GGCAGGATCACCTCGAACTCGTATACGAACAGGCCGACCACGCCCATCATCACCAACGGAACCCGGAGGACGGGCTCACCCCATACGTAGCCGAGCGCCTCCCGGAGTTGGCCCGCCCGGCGGGGCTCGGGCGCCGACCGCTCGATCTCCTGTTCCCGCATCAGCAGCAAGGCGGCGATCAGGGCGAGATACGAGAAGGCGTTGATGATGAAGCACACACCGATGCCGACGGTCACGATCAGGATCCCGCCCACCGCCGGCCCGACGATGCGGGCGCTGTTGACCAGGACCGAGTTGAGACCGACGGCGTTGGTCAGCCTCGACCGGCCAACCATCTCCATGACAAAGGCGGTGCGGGCCGGATTATCGAAGCTGCCCACCACGCCGAGGGCGAGGGCGAGGGCGAACACCATCCACAGCTCGACCCGATCGGTGAGGACCAACAACCCCAGCGTCAGGGCGATGAGGCCGGCCAGGCTCTGGCTGACGTAGAGGACCTTTCGCTTATCCATCCGGTCGGCGATGAGGCCGCCCATCGGAGCGACCAGGAGGATGGGGAGGAACTGGAAGGCCGTCACCCCACCCACGGCGGCGCCACTGCCGGTGAGCTCGAGCACCAGCCACGACTGCGCTACCCGCTGCATCCAGGTCCCCGAGACCGAGATCACCTGGCCCCCGAAGTAGAGACGAAAGTTGCGCACGGCCAGGGCGGAGAAGGTGCGGCGCAGCAACACCCGGGGTGAAGTCACTCGCCCTCCACCAGGGCATCGAGCACCTCGATCGCACCGGCCAGTTTGCGACGATCTTCCCTGGAGAGCCGGGCGAGTCGCCTGGCCAGGAAAGCCGTGCGCTCCTGCCGGCCTTCCTCCAGGAGGGCGCTTCCCGCCGCCGTGATCTCTGCCACCGCCGAGCGCCGATCCTCCGGATGAGGGGTCCGCCGCACCAGTCCCTTTTCCTCCAGGCGGTCGGTGATGCGAGTAGCGGCGGGTCGGGAGATCAGTTCCAGGTCGGCCAGGCGTGACATCGGCACCGGACCGTGCCGGCTGAGGGTTGAGAGGACCGAACGTTGAGAAGGTGTCAGTCCTCCCAGCGAGTGCTGGCGCAGGCGCCGGGCCAATCTCCCCACGCTGAGACGGAGCCGGTCAGCCAGGCCGGCAGGGTCGGTAGTTATCATGGGTAACTATCTTATCTGGGGCCGGATCCTTCGATTGCCACGGGATGGAGGCGCCCCCGCTCTAACTTCGCGCTCGGTGAACGGGCGAACGAGGACGACGGCATTGACGGCGGTGATGGCGATTTCGCTGGCACTCGTTCTGCCCGGCTCCATCGCCCACGCCGATGAGTCGCCGGCGGTCCATCATCTCCCCGAAATCACCGGCGATCCCATCCTGGACGACTCCATCCGTCGCCAGGCCGAAGCGCGCGGCTACCTGCCGCGCCTCGACGAACCGGCCACGCTCGTGGCCATCGACGGGGTGTTGCTCGAACCGGAGACGGCGGCGGCGTGGCAGGACCTCCAGCGAGCCGCCGCCGCCGCCGGCCACCACCTGCGCCTCATCGCCGGCTATCGCAGCCCCGCCACCCAGCGGTCCTTGTTCCTGGGCCGCTTCCGGGGTGCGAGCCGGGCCGGAATCGATTCGACCCTGCGCTGGACCGCTCCCCCCGGTTACTCCAAGCACCACTCGGGGCGGGCGGTCGACATCACCGTCCGGGGAGTGAGGGCGGGGCGATTCGGGACCACCACCGCCCACGCCTGGCTGAGCGCCAACGGCGGCCGCAACGCCCGCGCCCACGGCTTCGTGGCCAGCTACCCGCCCCACGGACCACCCCAAGGCCCCGAGCCGGAGCCGTGGGAATGGGTCTTCGTCGGTTTCCCCGAGGTGTCTACCCCGGTGGCGGGATTGGCCCCTGCCTAGAAGTGGCGGGCGGCGATCGTGACCAGACCCGCCACCCCCAACACGACAGCGATCGCCCCCACCGCCACGATCGAACGCCATCCCTGCGGGCTGCCTCCCTCCTGCATTCGCTGCCAGCGGGCCAGGTAACGATTTCGATCCGTGGCGAGCAGCACCAGGCCGACCAGGAAGGCGAGGGCGGGCAGGGCGTGCCACGGCTGCGGATAGGGACTGCCGATGGAGCGGAGCAGGATGCCCGAGGTCACCATGATCGAGAGGGCGGTGCGATCCCAGGCCAGGTTGGTCCGCTCCTGCTGGAGGCCGGGATCGTAGACCTGCTGGAAGCGGCTCATCAGTCGAGGAAGAGCAGTGCCGCCGCCACCACGGTCACGATCATGACACCGATCCCGAGGACGATGGGAAGGCGGGTGGCGGGGATGGGGAGGTTCTGGCGGATGGCTTCTTCGGCGGCAGCCCAGCGTTGCATGCTGCCCAGGGCGAGGACGGTGCCGAGGGCGATCAGGAGGCCGCCCAGGGTTTCGCGACCGCCGGCGGTGCCGAACTCGGGGATGACCTGGATCACGGCGAGACCTCCGGCGATGAGGGCCAGTGAGGTGCGGATCCAGGCTAAGTAGGTGCGTTCGTTGGCGAGGGTGAAGCGGTAGTCGGGGTCGCTTCCGACCTCGCGCCGGGGGCGGAAACGGGGAACGGTCATCGAATTCGTCCCGGTGAGAGGTGGCGACGCAGCCGGCCGGCTCGCTCGACCCAGAAGCCGTCGGCTTCGCTCCGGAGGGCGTGACGCTGCTCCCATCCGGCGGCGTGCTCCGCCAGCCAGTCCCGGACCCCGTCGGGTGACTGGTCGATCAGGGCGCGGAGGGTGGGGGCCCGACCGGTGAGTCGGACTCCGAGGCGGCTGTGTCGGGCGCAGCGGACGAGGTCGGCGCGTGTGATCACAATCCCCGATCGTATTGGACTGAGCAGGCCATCTACATCTTTCCAGTCCTCGAGTGGTGGCGGCGCTTCCAGCAAGTGGCGGGAAGGGACGGTGTCGGTGATCGCTGGGGGTGAGAGGTGGTCGAGGGCGGAGCGGACCAGGTCTGCCCAGCGGTCCCAGGGTCCGATGGCGAGGCCTTCGATCACGTCGAGGTAGAGGCCGATCCAGGACAGGAGATGCTCGGA
>DATHVR010000058.1:0-13194 GCA_035461175.1 Acidimicrobiia bacterium
AATGGCGCGCCATGGCGCGCAATTCTGGCGCGAAAAAGGTCTGATCTGTCGCGAAAAAGGTCTGACCTCCGACCTCCGACCTCTCAGCGGCGGATGATGCGGTAGAGCTCGTCTTCGAACCAGACCCGGGGATGGGTCTCCATGACCGCCCGGGTGGCCATCTCCCACGCTCCGCTGCGCATCGCCTCGGTGAGCCGGACCTCGTCGATCTGGGCCACATAGGCGGCGGCGTTCCAGGTCGCCAGAATCGATGATGTTCCGATGTGCTCGGCCGATTCCGAGGGCATCGCATGCATCTCGTAGCGAATCCGTCCCTCGGCACCGTCCGGAACCTCGAACTCGAAGGCGGTGTCATCGAGCTGGCGCCGTGCTTCCTCGACGACATCGGAAGCGAGATGCCCGAAGGGATCCTCGTCGGGCCACACCCGACGAATTATCTCCATACCCGGATCGCGCCCGGTGGAATGGATTCCGATCAGCCGGCCGCCGGGGGCGAGGTGGCGGGCGAGCGGGGCGATAACCGTCCCGACCTTTCGCTCCAGCGGCGCCGCCGCCCGGTAGGGCTGGGCGGCGATCACCAGGTCGTAGGGGGCCATGGGGCTGTCGGGACGCGGGATGAGTGAGCGGAGCAGGAACTCGTGGTCCTGGCGATACAGGACCAGGACCGAGGGGCGGACATAGACGGGGTTTCCTGTCACCGGGCTGGTGGCCACCTCCCAGTCGGCGGCGATGTCGCCCATCAGGCCCCGAATCTGGGCGGCGAAGTCGTGGCTGCTGGACCCCTCGAGGGCGACGTCGCGCCACACCAGGTCATCGGCATCCTCCGGACGCAGGGCGGCCGCCTCCTCGAAGCGCATATTGGTGACCACGAACACCATCTCGGGATGCTCGTAGAGACGATCGGGCAGGCGGCCGAGGGCCTGGCGCACGTCCTCGACGCTGATCTCCTTCCCCACCACGGTCCAGGGAATCCGGGGGAAGATCGTGTGCATCTCCCGCATGACCTGGGTCAGAACCGAAGCGTCGCCCATCCCGGCGTCGAAGACGTGGATTCCCGGCGGCCGGGGATCGATCGCAGCCAGCTCCCTCCCGAGCCGCTCGGCCACGGCGGTCTTTTCGGTGGTGGCGGTCGCAAAGAGCAGATAGGCGGCGCGCGTGTCGAAGAAACGGGCCGTGCTCACAGCGCCGCCGCCGCCATCGCCGCCCCCACGATGCCCGCCTCGTTGCGAAGGGTGGCTGCCACCACCTCACAGGAGGTGTGCAGATAGGACGAGTAGCGATCGAACTTTCGGCTCACGCCGCCGCCGATCACGATCAGATCGGGTGACATGACCCGCTCGAGATGCTGCAGGAACGCGTCGACCCGTTCGGCCCACGCCGCCCAGCTCAAGCCCTCATCGTCCTTGACCCGGGCCGCGGCCCAATCTTCCACGGACTCGAAGCCCCGAAACTCGATGTGACCGAACTCGGTGTTCGGCACCAGCACACCGTGAGTGAAGACCGCGCTGCCGATCCCGGTCCCGAACGTGAGACAGATCACGACCCCGTCGCGGTTGCGGCCCGCCCCGAACGCCATCTCGGCCAGGCCGGCGGCGTCGGCGTCGTTCACAACGGACACCTTCCGCCCGGTTACGGAGGTGAACAGGGCGGCGGCGTCGGTGCCGATCCACGAGTCGTCGACATTGGCGGCCGACATAGTGACGCCGTGGCGAACCACGGCCGGAAATGTGCAGCCCACCGGCCCCGGCACGCCGAAATGCTCCACCATTCCCATGATCACTTCGGCCACCGCCTCGGGAGTGGAGGGGTCGGGGGTCGACACCTTGAGTCGCTCGCCGGTCGGCTCCCCCAGATCGAGGTCCACCAGGTTGCCCTTGATTCCCGATCCGCCGATGTCGATTCCGATCACTGGATCCGCCATCCGGCCAGGATAGGTGGCGGCACGGGCACGCTCCCGGGGGCGGGTTACCGTACTTCCCATGAGTTCCGACATCGGCCTGATCGGTCTCGGAGTGATGGGCCAGAACCTGGCCCTCAACTTCGCCGACCACGGGGCCACCATCTCCGTCTACAACCGCACCACTTCGGTCACCGAAGACTTCGCCGCCGACGTTGGGGACCGGTCCGACGTGGTCGCCTGCCGCACCATCGAGGCGCTGGTGGCCTCGCTGTCCCGTCCCCGCCGAATCGTTTTGATGGTGGCGGCGGGCGCGCCGGTGGACGCCGTAATCTCCGAGCTCCGACCCCACCTGGAGCCGGGAGACATCGTGATCGACGGCGGCAACAGTCTCTTCACCGACACGATTCGTCGCACCGCCGAACTGGAGGAGGCCGGGTTGTTGATGGTGGGCTGCGGAGTCTCGGGTGGCGAAGAGGGCGCTCGCCACGGTCCCTCGATGATGCCGGGGGGATCCGCGGAGGCATGGCCCCACATCTCGGATCTGTTCCAGGCGGTGGCGGCGGATGCCCCCGACGGCACTCCCTGCTGTGATTGGCTCGGCCCCGACGGTGCCGGCCATTACGTGAAGATGGTCCACAACGGGATCGAGTACGGCGACATGCAGGTGATCGCCGAGGCCTATCACCTGATGAAAGTCGGCCTCGGGCTGGACCACGACGAGATGGCAGCCATCTTCTCGGAGTGGGACCAGGGAGTGCTCGACTCCTACCTGATCGAGATCACCGCCGAGATCCTCGCCGTCGAACAGGGGGGAGAACGCCGGCTGGAGGCAATCCTCGATGCCGCCGGCCAGAAGGGCACCGGCAAGTGGACCGTCATCTCGTCGATGGAGTTGGGCCAACCAACCACCCTGGTGGCGGAGGCCGTGTACGCCCGGATCGTGTCGGCCTTCAAAGAGAGTCGAACCGCGGCAGCCGGTGTCCTGGCCGGGCCCCGGCAGCCCATCTCCGACACCGAGGGCTTCGTGGAGGCGATCCGCCAGGCTCTCTACGCCTCCAAGATCGTCTCATATGCCCAGGGATTCATCCAGCTCCGGGCTGCCTCGGACGAACACGGTTGGGACCTGGACCTCGGTCGGATCGCCAAGCTGTGGCGGGCCGGATGCATCATTCGGGCCCGATTCCTCGACGACATCAGCGACGCCTTCTCCCGTCACCCCGACAACCTGCTGGTCGACTCTTTCTTCACCGACGCCCTCTCGGCCGCCCAGGACGGGTGGCGACGGGTGGTGGCGGCGGCGGTCGAGGCCGGGATCCCCGTCCCCGCCTACAGCACGGCGCTGGCCTTCTACGACGCCTTCCGTTCCGAGCGCCTTCCGGCCAACCTGATCCAGGCCCAGCGCGACTACTTCGGCGCCCACACCTACGAGCGGGTCGACCGACCCCGGGGCGAGCACTTTCACACGCTCTGGACCGAGGGCGGAGGCGAGCAGCCCGCCTAGCGTTCGACCAGGTGCCGGGGAGTCTCGCCGGCCAGGAACCGCCTCAAGTTGGCGGCCACCTCGGCGACGAGGTCGTCGGGATCGGAGGGCGCCGCCACATGAGGAAGCACCGTCACCCTGGGATGGTGCCAGTACGGATGCCTCTCAGGCAGGGGCTCGGTGGGAAAGACGTCCAGAACGGCGTCTGATAGTCGCCCGTCCTCGAGAGCTGCCAGCAGGTCGTCCTCCACCACGTGCGCCCCTCGGGCGACGTTGATCAACGCCGCTCCCGGTTCGAGAAGATCGAAGGCACCCGTGTCGAAGATCCCCCGGGTCGCGTCGGTGAGGGGCAGCAGATTGACCACGATCTCTGAACGTCCCAACAACCGCCGCCAACCCTCCTCCCCGGATACCACCGGCACCCCTCCTTGCCGGTCCGAACGGGCCCAGGCCATGACATCGAAGCCCGCTTCGACCAGGCGACGGGCGGCCGGGGCGCCGAGTTCGCCGAACCCGAGCACCCCCACCCGGCGACGCCGGGCCGGCTCTACAGGCGATGGCCTCCACTCGGCGCGGGCCTGGCGGCGCCGGTACTCGGGAAAGCCCCGGTGCAGCATCAGGACGGCGGCGACCACAAACTCGCTCATCAGATCGGCCAGGGCCGGGGCCACCAACCGGGCCAGGGGCACAGGAGGCAGTCCCTCGACCAGGGCGTCGACACCCGCCCATGTGCTCTGAACGAACCGCAGTCGGGGGAAGCCGGTCAATGAGCTCCCGGGCGGATTACCGACGACGACGATCTCGGCCTCGGCGGCATCGGGCCCGTCCATGTTCACCACCCGGCAGTCGTCGAGGAGTGGATCCAGGGCCTCGATCCATCGCCGGCGCTTCTCCGGCGGGTCGATGCCGATCGCGACGACAGCAGCCTCGCTCACACCGGGGGCAGCCCCGGCACCGGCACGACATCCTCGTCGCCGTTGCCGGCGATCTCGTGGCGGGGGATCCCGAGCATGAACAGGATGGCATCGAGGAAGGGCACGTTGAGAGCGGCGTCGGCTGCCGCACGAACCTTGGACCGAGCATTGAAGGCCACTCCCAGGCCGGCCGTGGCCAGCATGTCGAGATCGTTTGCCCCGTCGCCGATCGCCACCACCTGCTCGAGAGGTATCCCCTCGGCCTCGGCGATCTCCCGCACCACCCGGGCCTTCCCGGCGCGGTCGACGATCTCTCCCTCCAACCTTCCGGTGAGGCGACCGTCTACCACCTGGAGGGTGTTGGCCACGGCGTGATCGACACCGAGTTCCTGTGCCAGGTGGTCGGTCACGCGGGTGAATCCCCCGGAGACGATGGCAGTTCGCATTCCCGCCCGCTTCAACGTACGAACCAGGGTGCGGGCACCGGGGGTGAGCCGGACCTCCCGGGCGACCTGGTCGAGGATCGAGACGTCCAGTCCGGCGAGCAGAGCCACCCGTTCCTCGAGGGCCCGAGCGAAGTCGAGCCGTCCCTCCATGGCCAGGTCGGTGACGGCTGCCACTTCGGCAGCCACTCCCGCTCTCTCGGCCAGCATGTCGATCGCCTCGTCCTGGATCAGGGTCGAGTCGACGTCGATCACCACGAGCCGCTTCATACGCCGCTCCAGGCGCTCCTCCTGGACGGCGACGTCGAAGCCGTGCTCGGCGGCCGCCACGACCAGATTCTGCTTCAGCTCGGCGAACACACCGCCCGCCACCATCAGCTCATACGACACGACCGGGTAGCGGGAGAGGCGGACAATGCGGTCGATGTTGCCGCCCGCCTTGGCGATCACCTCGGCGGCGGCCCCGAAGGCGGCCGGTCCCACCTTGACGCCGACGATCGTCACCGCCGCCGTGAGAGGCACCGAACTGGGGGCGGTCTCGACCACGTCGAAGTCGACCTCAAGGCCGGCTTCCCAACCATAGAAGAGCAGATCCTTCACCGTCGACTGACCCTCCGGAGCGGAAAAGAGGACGTCGAGAGTCAGACGCCCCCGAACCACCACCTGCTCGACGTCGTAGAGATCGGCACCGGTAGTGGCCAGGACCTGCATGAGGCCGGCAGTGATTCCGGGCCGGTCGAGGCCGTGGATCCGGCACAGAATGGTGGTGGGAGTACTCACGAACCTAGTTTGGTGGCACCACCGTCCGGGAACAAAGCCACACGAGTCGGGGTAGATTGAACCCGGGAGGCATCGATGAAAACCGGGAGTCGAAGCGGGGGGGAGTGGCACCCGCCACGTCACGGACTGGCGGGGCTTTACCTCGTCGTACTTTTCATGGCGCTTCTTCCCATGGTCGCCCAGGCAGAATCCGTCGCTTTGTCTCCTCGGTCCGGACCACCCGGCACCAGCGTGGCGATCACCGGCGAAGACTTCGAGGATGAGGAGCTCGTGGCCATCCTGTGGGACGGGGTTTTGCCGATCGGCACGACATTCACCGATGACGACGGTGACTTCGCCACCACCGTGACCATTCCATTGTTGACGTCACCCGGCAACCACCAGATCGTGATCGTCGTGGACGACGAACGGGTCTCCACCTCCTTCGTCGTCCAGGGGCAGGTGGAAACGACCACCACCACGACGACCGCTACTACGACGACCACCACCACGGTGCCGCCCCCACCCCCGACCACCACTCTTCCCACGACCACCACCACCACCCGGGCCACCACCACCACCACCCGGGCCACCACCACCACGACCCGGCCCACCACCACGACCACGACCCGGCCCACCACCACCACCACCCGGCCCACCACCACCACGACCCGCCCCACCACCACGACCACCACCACGGACGCGACGGCCACGACCGAAGCCACCACCGACACCAGCGCCCCGACCACCTCGACGGGACCCACCACCACCTTGTTCGATCTCACCGATGACACCCTCGGCTTCATCGATTTCGGGGGGGATCCGCCATCGGAGGCTGCCGCGCCGCAGCTGGCCGGCGAGAGTCTGACGGTGTCCAGCTTCGCTCTGTCACCCCGGTCGGGTTCGGTCGGCTCCATCATCCAGATGACGGTGGAATTCGCCGACCTGGTCCCCGCCCTCTCCACCGTCCGGGTCGCTATCGACGGATCTCCTCTCGGAGATCCGGTGCCGGTAGAAGGAGAGAGCCTTTCACTGCGGCGCACGGTTCCCAACCTGGCCCCCGGCGACCATACGGTCACCCTGGTCAGCGACGACAGCGTCGTGGCCGAAGCAACATTCACCGTCACCGGCAGCGAGGCAGCGCAGCCCGGCGGCATGTCGGCGGTCCCGCTCATCGGCCTGGTGGTGACGGTGGGTCTGCTGGCCTGGTTTGCGGTCCATACGGTGCGAAGGGTGGCGGCACCCGGCACCGGACTCGGTCCCATCGCCGCCTACCGGGCACGTCGGGGCAGGGCGCCCTTCCCCCCCGAAGCCTGACGTCCGCCAATTACCGTTACTGGGATGCAGACTCCGCTTCCGGTGGGTTCCACCCACACCACCACGACACTTGTCGGTCCAGAGCACACCCCTGCTCACCTGGCGCCGCTGGTGGTGCTCTCCACCCCCGATATGATCCGATTGATGGAGGAGGCGAGCACGGCCGCCGTCCAGAGCCTGCTCGAACGCGAGGACAAGACCACTGTCGGAGTCCACATCGACGTCTCCCACGAATCGGCTGCTCGCCAGGACGAGGAGGTCGCCGTTGAGGCGGAACTGGTGACCGTCGACGGCCCCCGCCTCACGTTCCGGGTCGAAGCCCGCTGCGGTGATCGGGTCATCGGCCGTGGCACCCATCGCCGCTACGTGGTCGATCGCTCCCGCTTCGCCCGGTGAGGGGGCGCTCGGTAGTTATCCCGTTCTGGCAGGACCGCCCGCCGGAGGAGGCACTCGCCATCGCCGCCACGGCGGCGGACCTCGGTTACCCGGAGCTCTGGATCGGCGAGATGGCCACCTTCGACTCCTTCGCTCTCGCCACCGCCATCGGGACGGCTCATCGCCGATTGACGCTCACCATCGGCCCGCTGCCGATCGGGGCGCGGACGCCCACCACGATCGCCCTGGGAGCGGCCTCGGTGGCGACACTCACCGGTCGGCCGGCGCGAGTCGCCATCGGATCCTCGTCACCGGTGGTGGTCGAGCGATGGCACGGCCGGCCCTGGACGGATACCGCACACGGGCTGGCGGACGTCGCCACCATCGTTCGTGCCCTACTGAGCGGAGAACGGACCGACCACCATGGCCGCCACAGTTCCAGTCAAGGTTTTCGCCTGCGGCTCGACGCCCCGGGATGCCACCTCACCATCGCCGCCTTCGGACCCCGGGCCCTCACCGTAGCAGCCGAGCATGCCGACCGGGTTGTGCTGAACATGGTCACCGTCACCAGCGCCGCCCGCATCGTGGCGGATCTCGCCCGCTGGGCGGGATCCGCTCCCCCGCCGCCGGTAGCCGTCTGGCTGCCTGCCACCGTCGACCCCACCGCCGACGACCACGTTCAGTTGGCCCGCGCCCGGGTCGGGTATCTGGGAGCGCCGGGCTACGGGGAGATGCTTCGCGAGGCGGGATACGGAGACCTAGTGGACCTGGCCCGCTCGGGGGCACCGCCGGCGGTGGTGGCGGAGGCGATCCCACCCCGGCTCGACGCCACCGTGGGACTGGCCGGGTCGAGCCGGGACATCGAGGCCCGTATTTCGGAGTATCACGCGGCCGGGGTGTCGGAAGTGTGCCTCGTCCCGACCACCGCCACCGATCCCTCTGCCGCCCGTACCCTGGAGGCTCTCGTCCCGACCTGACGGCTGCCGCCTTTCCGCCAGTAGCATGGTCCGGTCAGCGATTCCAAGGGCTATAAGTGTCAGACAACCCCTATCGACTGCCGCGCACAGTGGCTCCGACCCACTATCACCTTCGGCTCGAACCCGACCTCGCCAACGCCGAGTTCCGCGGTTCCGAGACCATCGACATCAGGGTCGAGACCGAGATCGACGAGATCGTCCTCAACGCGGCCGAGATCGAGATCATCTCGGCCCAGGTCACCAACGGCACCGAGACCATCGGGGCATCGGCCCGATACGACGAGCCGATGCAGCGGGCGATCCTGGCCCTCGAAACGCCGGTGGCCGCCGGCGAGTGGGAACTGAAGATCGACTTCACGGGGATCCTCAACGATCAGTTGCGGGGTTTCTACCGCTCCCGGTTCACCGACGTGGACGGCAATGAACAGTTCATCGCCACCACCCAGTTCGAATCCACCGACGCTCGACGCGCCTTCCCCTGCTGGGACGAGCCCGACTTCAAGGCCACCTTCCAGACCACCCTGGTGGTCCCGTCGGATCTGATGGCGATCACCAACACCGCCGAGGAAAGCCGCGAGGAACTGCCCGACGGTCGGGTCGCAATCCGGTTCGCCGAGACGATGAAGATGTCCACGTACCTGGTCGCCTTCGTGGTGGGCCCGTTCGAGGCAACCGAGGCTCTCGATGTCGACGGCGTCCCGACCCGGGTAATCGCCCCGCGTGGCAAGCTCGACCTGGCCGACTATGCCCTCGAGTGCGCCGAATTCTGCTTCCGCTACCTGCGCGATTATTACGACATCCCCTATCCGGGGGACAAACTCGACCACATCGCGATTCCTGACTTCGCCTTCGGGGCAATGGAGAATGTGGGCGCCATCACCTACCGGGAGACCGCCCTACTCATCGACCCCGAACGAGCCTCGCAGGCGGAGAAGTTGCGGATCCTCGACGTGATCGGCCACGAGATTGCCCACCAGTGGTTCGGCAACCTGGTCACGATGAAGTGGTGGGAGGGGATCTGGCTCAACGAGGCCTTCGCCTCCTTCATGGAGATGAAGGCCACCGACGCCCGGCGGCCCGAGTGGAAGCGGTGGCTCACATTCGGAGCGGTGGAGCGTCCATGGGCAATGGAGGTCGACCACCTCTCTACCACCCGCCCGGTCGAGTTCGAGGTGACCTCACCCGAAGAGGCCGACCAGATGTTCGACGCCCTCACCTACGGCAAGGGCTCGTCGATCCTGCGCATGATCGAGCAGTTCATCGGCGAGGACGCCTTTCGCACCGGTGTCGGGGCCTATCTCCGCCGCCACGCCTACGGCAACACGGTGACGGCCGACCTCTGGGCCGGGCTCGACGGAGCTTCCGAGTGGCCGGTGGGCTCGATCATGGATACCTGGATCCTCCAGGGGGGCTATCCCCAGGTCGGCGTCCGTGTCGAGGGTGGCCGCCTCCAGTTCGAGCAGCGCCGCTTCCTCGCCATCCCCGACGACACCGACCAGACCCTCTGGAAGATCCCGCTCCAGATTCGCGGCTCGGCCGCCGGCGAGCCCTTCGAGATGTCGATCCTGCTCGAAGACGAGACCGGATCCGTCGACGCCCCCGAGGGTCTCGAATGGGTGACCGCCAACGCCGGTGGATCCGGCTTCTACCGGGTGCGCTATTCCCCCGACCTCCACCAGGCCTTGGTGGACAACCTGGAAGCCCTGGACCCGACCGAGCGCTACTCGTTCCTGTACGACATGTTCGCCTTCGCCCAGGTGGGCCAGGTCGAGATGGCCGCGGTGCTGGACCTGATCTCCTCCTACACGGGCGAGAAGGAGCAGGCGATCTGGCAGCTGATCTTCCGGATCCTGGGGGCGGTCTACCACCACATGGTCGCCGACGACGACCTGGACGGTTTCGCGGCCTGGGTGCGTAGCGTGGTGGGGCCGCTGGTCGACGATCTGGGGCGACACGCCTCCGCCGACGACTCCGACCTGACCCGACGCCTGCGCGGGCAGGCCACGGCGATCCTGGGCGCCCTGGGACATGATCCCGACACGATCGAATGGGCTGCCACCACCACCGCCGCCTACCTCGACGGCAAGGACGTGGGCGATCCCGAGCTCGCCACGGCCGCGCTCAGTGTCACCGCCGCCCACGGGGATGCCGACGTCCACAGCCGTTTCCTGAAGAGCTACATGGACGCCAGCAATCCCCAGGAACAGTTGCGCTTCCTTCGCGCCCTGTGCGGCTTCGACGACGCCGAGATGGCAGCCGAGGTGGTCGCCGCCACGCTGGACGGTCGCATCCGCAACCAGGACGGTGCCGCCGTGCAATCCTGGCTGATAGGCAACCGTGACTCGGGAGCCCACACCTGGTCCCTGGTCCGCAAGCAGTGGGAGAATTGCGTTTCCACCTTCCCTCCAATGACCTTCCGTCGCCTGGTGGAGGGACTCCCCGCCCTCTCCCGCCCCGAGGTGGCCGCCGACGTCAAGGCGTTCTTCGCCGAGACCCCGGTGCCGAGCGCCTCCAAGGCCGTGGCCCAGAACCTGGAACTGCTCGAGGTCAACGTCGCCGCCCGCGCCCGGGAAACCCCACGCGTCAGCGAATGGCTCCGGTCGCGCGCCTGACAGGTCTACAGGTTCGGCGGTCTCTCGGCGGCGGGTAGTGGGTTATGAGTCATGGGTTGTGAGTCACCACACGACACCCCCGCCGGATGCTGCGGAGGCGGGAGGTAGCGGGCAACTACCACCCACCACCCACCCACTCACGCCACTTGTGGCGAGGGACGCGCTACCGACCTGAATCAGGTCCGCACGACGAGCACGTCGCAGGGGGCGTCATGGATGACACCGTGGCTGGTGGAGCCGAGGACCAGAGCGGCGAATTCACCTCGACCGCGGGTCCCGACGATGACAAGATCGGCATCGACCTCGTCGGCGTAGGCGGTGATCTGGGAGGCGGGGTAGCCCTGGCGGTCGACCCGGATCCAGTTCACGCCCGAGGCTTCCAGCGGCTCGGTCAAACGAGCCCATACCGCCGACCGTTCTGACTCCTCCAGCGCCTCCGCCTCGAGGGCAAAGCCCGACTCGAGGGCGTAGATCGACACCGGGGGGTGGAAGACGTGGAGGACGTGGAGTTCGGCGTCTCCCCGCCGGGCGTACTCCACCGCCCGCTCCATAACCGTGACGGCCAGGGGCGAGTTGTCGACCGCCGCGACCAGTACTTCCGCCATGATGCCTCCGTTGGAATCTGGGTCGAGAGGATAGGCGCCGCCCCGGACGCGAACAGGGTCACCCTTGCGGGTGACCCTGCACGGTTTGGATCGGAGCTGAGGCTACTTGAGCTCGACGCTAGCGCCGACGGCCTCCAGGGCCTCCTTGGCCTTGTCGGCCGCTTCCTTGTCGACTGCCTCGAGGACGGGCTTGGGGGCACCGTCTACCAGTTCCTTGGCCTCCTTGAGGCCGAGGCTGGTCAGGGCACGCACTTCCTTGATGACCTGGATCTTCTGGTCACCGGCGGCGATGAGAACGACGTCGAACTCGTCCTTCTCTTCCTCGACTGCGGCTCCGGCTCCGGCCGCGGGGGCGGCAGCCATCGCCATCGGAGCGGCGGCGGTTACGTCGAACTTCTCCTCGAACGCATCGAGAAACTCTTTCAGCTCGAGAACCGTCATCTCTTCGAATACGGTCAGGAGCTCTTCTGTGGTTTTGCTGGCCATGGTCATTCCTCCTCGGCCTGGTCGTTCGAGGCGTCATCGGAGGCCTCGGATTCGTCGTCTTCAGTTTGGGCAGAAGCCTGGGGCTCATCGGGGCTGTCGGCACTCTCGGCGCTGTCGGCACTCTCGGCGCTGTCGGCGCTGTCGGCACTCTCGGCGCTGTCGGCACTCTCGGCGCTGTCGGCACTGTCGGCACTCTCGGCACTGTCGGCACTCTCGGTGCCGGCCACCTCGTCGGGTCCGGCCGCCTCTTTCTTGTCCAGCAGAGCGCTGAACAGACCGGCGGCATCACGGGTGAACGCGGACAGCATCCCGGCCAGGGCATACAGTGGTGCCCGGGCGGCGCCGGCGACCTTGGCCAGCAGCACTTCCCGCGGCTCGATCTCGGCCAGCTTGGACACTTCTTCCGGCTGCAGGATCTTGTCGGCCAGCAGGCCGAGTTTGACCACCAGGCTCTCGTTCTCCTTGGCGAAGTCGCTGAGTGCCTTGGCGGCCGCGACCGGGTCGGTGTGGGCGAACGCCATCGCGGTCGGGCCGACGAGGTGATCGTCGAGTCCCTCGATCCCCAGATCATCGGCAGCCCGGCGAGCCAGGGTCATCTTCACGACCTTGTAGTCGGCGCCCGCCTCGCGCAGTCGGCGACGAAGGTCGCCCATCTGCCCGACGGCGATGCCCCGATACTCGGTGAGAAAGACGGCTCGGGCCGACTCCAGCTGCTCTTTGATCTCGGCTACTGCCTCGACCTTCTCAGGTCTGGGCATGCATCTCTCCTATCTCAATCGAAAACCCCCGGCACACGCGACCGAGGGTTCCTACAGGAGGACCTGCGCTGGCCGGGCATGTGCCCGCTTAAGCCGGGAGGCACCAACGGTCTCGGGCCGAGGTATGGAGTTGCGGTATAGATGCTACGACTCCCACCCCGGCTGCGCAAAACCTGGCCACCATCCAGAATTTCCCTGGACATAGGTCTTCCGACCTACCACACTGGCGTGTGTTGACAACAGGGGGCTCCCAGCAGTCAGTTCGACGGATACCGACCGCCTCCGTCAGCTGCGCGTCGAGCCTGAGCGAGCCATCGCACGACGGACTACCGACGACCCTCTACCGTTCGTCGCCTTCGATGGGGGAAGCGCACTTGGTGGACCTGGCACGCGCCCCCATGCTCGCAAGCCGGGCCCGACCAACTCGGAGCCCCCTATACACGAGCCGCCCCGGTCTGAGGACCGGGGCGGCTCGGTTGTTTTAGTGAGTTGTGACTGGTTGGGTTGTAGCTGGTGAGCTGCTACTTGGCCCGGGCGGCGAGTTCCTCCACTCGACCCAGATCGACCT
>DATHVR010000059.1:0-10615 GCA_035461175.1 Acidimicrobiia bacterium
GCCGTTACTGCATGCGCCGGCCGGCTGATCCCAACTCGTTGCAGGCCTCGACCACCCGGGCGGCCATTCCCGCCTCGCCCGCCTTCATGTACGAGCGAGGGTCGTAGACCTTCTTGTTGCCGACCTCTCGGTCCACCTTGAGCACACCGTCATAGTTGGTGAACATGTGCCCTGCCACCGGGCGGGTGTAGGCGTACTGGGTGTCGGTGTCGATGTTCATCTTCACCACGCCGTAGCCGAGCGTCTCCTGGATCTCGGCGCTGGTGGAGCCGCTGCCCCCGTGGAAGACGAGGTAGTGGCGGGCGTCCTCGCCGAAGCGATCGGCCACCGCCGCCTGACCGTCGCGGAGGATCTCGGGTCGGAGCTGGACGGAGCCGGGCTTGTAGACGCCGTGGACGTTGCCGAACACTGCCGCCAGCAGGTATCGACCCCGGTCGAATGTGCCCAGTACCTCAGAGGTCCGGACCATGTCCTCGGGGCTGGTGTAGAGCTTGTGGCGGTCGATGTCCTCGTGGTCCATCGTGTCCTCCACTCCGCCCACGATCCCGATCTCGAGCTCGAGGATGATGTCGAGGGCGGCACACTCGTCGAGGAGCTCTGAAGCCAGGGCGAGATTCTCCTCCAGCGGCAGCTCGGAGGCGTCCAGCATGTGGCTCTGAAAGAGTGGCCCTCCTCGCGCTGCAACCCGCCGGCGGCTCTCGGCCAGCAACGGGCGAACGTAGGTATCCACCTTGTCCGGCTGGCAATGGTCGGTGTGGAGGGCGACACGAATCGGATACTTCTCGGCCACCACATGAGCGAACTCGGCCAGGGCGGCAGCCCCCGTCGGCATGTGTTTCACATGGCGACCGGAGAGGAACTCGGCTCCCCCGGTCGAGATCTGGACGATGCCGTCAGAATCGGCCTCGGCGAAGCCCTCCAGGGCGGCATTGAGAGTGGTCGAGGAGGTGACGTTGATAGCCGGGAAGGCGAACTGGCCCTGGCGGGCCGTGTCCAGCATCTGACGGTATTCCTCGGGGGTTGCGATCGGCATGCACTCTCCTCTGGTCCGATCCCGATGGTATGGGATTCGACGATGCTGGGCGATATATGTGGGTTCCGACTCGCTGTCTGAACCTCCTCCACTTATGTTGTCTCCGTGATGGCGCAGACAGCGGTAACCAAACCGGTAATAAAGCCTCGCTCTCGGTTCGTGCGAGGGATCTATTTCGTTCTGGGTCTGATCTGTCTGGGCTTCGTCTACCTGAGCGTCTTGCCCGGGATACCCACCTTCGATTTCGTGATCCTGGCCGCCTTCTTCTTCGCCCGTTCCTCGGATCGCTTCCACGACTGGCTGGTGAACCATCGCGTGTTCGGTCGCATGATCGCTGCCTACCGGGGTGGGGGACTCACCGTCCGTACGAAGATGGTGGCGACAATCGGAATCGTGGCGTCGCTGACCTTCTCCGGAGTGGTGTTGGTCGACAACACCGTGGTGAGGGTGATCCTGGTGCTGGTGGGGGCCTACGGCCTCTGGTTCGTGCACAGCCGGCCCACCCGTCTGGCTCAACCTCCCGAAACCGCCTGAACGAACCGGATCTCGGTTCGCTCGGAGACGGCAGCGGATCGATTCTCGAGGCGGGTGGCCTCGCCATCGACGAAACAGAGCACATGGGGCCGCAACGCGCCGCTGTGATCGAAGAGATGGCCCTCCACTCCCGGTAAGGCCTCCATCAGCGAGGCGATCGCCGTCCCCACGTCTGAACCCGCCACCTGCAGGGTCCGGCGGCCGCCTGTGGTCGGGTCGAGCAATCGGGGCAGATGCACGGTCGCCATCAGAAGATTGCGACCGCCTCGATCCGGGGAAAAGTCGGCCCGAGTTCGGTCCATGAGTCGCCGGCATCCTGGGTGAGCCACACCTTCCCGCCGGTGGTGCCCAGCGCCACCCGGCCCGAGCCGTCGGCGGCCACGGCACCCCGCAGCACGCTGGTGAAGGTGGGTTGCTCGGGCCATCCCCGGCCGGCGGGCACCCAGGAGTCTCCGCCATCCTCGGACATGTAAGCCATGAATCTTCCCTCGACAGGGACCCGGTTGACGTCTGCCTCCAGCGGAAGCACGAACAGGCGGCCCGAGGCGTGGTCGCGTCGCATCACAAATCCGAATCCGGCCGGCAAGCCGTCTTCGATTCGCTCCCAGGCATCGCCGCCGTCGTCGCTGCGGAAGACTCCGACGTGATCCTGGCGCCACAGCCTGTGCGGGTCGTCAGGATCGTGATCGAGGTTGTGTACGCAATAGCCGACTTCCGGCCGGGGGGTGTCTTCGGGCTGTCCGGCGGCAGAGACGCCATCGTTCTTGAGTTCCCAGGTCTCGCCGCCGTCATCGGATCGGAAGACGCCGACGGCGGAGATTCCTATCCAGATCGTGTCGCCGGCGGTGAGAATGCGATGAGCGCACAGGCCACCGAAGCCCGGTTGCCAATCGGGACGGGTGCGGTGGTCGTTGAGTCCCGGGACCGGGGTCCAGGAGTTGGCGTCGTCGTCGGAATAGAACAGACCCGCTTCGGCCACCCCCGCATAGATCCGGTCATCCACGGTATGGAATGCCCACATCTGGTTGAGATCGCGGGACTCGCCGTAGGTGGGGCTGTTTTCGACCTGGGTCCAGTTCTCGAGATCCGGGCTGCGGTGGATGGCGGCTCCGAACCAGTTGGAGCCCAACCCGGCCAGGTAGTCGCCGGCGGGTGTGCGCCCGAAGGACGATACTTTCCAACCCGGGAACAGGGGACCGCGGACGTTGCCCCCTTCGTCGATGATGTAGCCGCCCTTTTCGGTTCCGATCGCTAGTTGCATGGGGTCAACCTACTCCTCTGCTCGGGGTCCCCGGGGCCGGTGACCCGCCGGCTGGTGGTTCACCAAGTATCGACTCCACCCGGATCTCAGAATCATCGGAGCGATCTCATCCGAAGTCAGGGCCGGGTCTCCCGTTCCAGGTCGCGCTTCACCAGGCGATCGAGCCATTCGGCGATCCGGCCTGCCACTGCCCGGGCGCGCAACCCGGAGAGTGCATCGAAGGCATGCTGGCCCCACGGCACCTCCAGCAACGTCGCCTCGGCCCCGATCTCGTCCAGGAGGCGAACGAAGGTGCGGGTCTCGTCGGGGTGGACGAGCGAGTCGTAGTCGCCGGTGACGAGCAGGAAGGGAGGAGCCTCGGGTGTGGCCAGGTCGTATGGCGAAGCGAGACGGTAACCCTCGGGGTCATCGGCGGGAGTCGCCTTCATCACCGCCCGGGGTATCACCGGCCAGTTCACCCGGGTTCGATGCCGATTCAAGAAGTCGTAGATCCCGTACAGCCCGATGAAGGCGTGCACTTCAGGCCGGGTGAGGGCGGCGACTGCGGCCAGGTGGGCCCCCGCCGAGGCCCCCATGAGAACTATCGGGCCCTCGATGTCAGGGCTGTCGTTGGCCCAGGCCAGGGCGGAATCGATGCCCATCAGGTGCTCGGGAAAGGTGGCCCCGGGCGAGAGCGGGTAGTCGATCGCCGCCGTCGTCCAGCCCCGACGGGCGAGATGGAACAGCGTCAATTGGCTGGTCTGACGCCGGTGTCCGCCACGCCATCCGCCACCGTGGACGAAGATGATCAGGGGCTGGGGATCGCCTGATCCCGAACGGCGGTAGACGTCCATCTCCAGATCGCCGGTGCGGTGCGGGTGTGGGGCCAGAGCCACCACCCTCCGCTCCACGTCTGCCGGGGGATCGGGTACAAACCCGACCAGGCGCTGACGGAGCGGTCCGTCCAGTGGGATGGGTGGTCCGATGCGCCGAATCGAGATGCGGCTCCGTCTCCACACTTCGAGCTGGCCCAACCAGGCCGCGGCCGCCACACCTCCTCCAACCACCCCGACGCGGGAGTCGAAGGCTCCTCCCCACCAGGCGATGAGCGAGACCAGCGGTACCACCGCCAGCCACAGCCCGGCCGCCTCCGAGGTGATCATGCCCGCCAGCCACAGCGGCGGCAGCCGGTGGGTGGGAGGGGTGGGACGTCGCAGCGCGTTGACGACCAGCAACAGGGCGACGAGGCCATAGGTGAAGTAGATGCCGGCGATCACAACACGTGCAACGTAGCCACCGCCGGGTTGAATTCCCGGTTCGGTCCCGGCGGCGGCCGCGCTCTACCGTCGTCGGAATGAACCTGCGTCGGATCGGTCTGGGCGTCGTGCTGGCGGCGACCATGGCTGCCTCCACCTTCGCCCCGGTTGTGTTCTCGGTGCTGGCCACCGACCTTCGGTCGGAATTCTCGGTGGCGCGCTGGCAGATCGGTGCCCTTGTGACCGTTGTGACGGCGGTCGGAGCGGCCCTGTCTCCGATCTCGGGGAGCATCATCGATCGGTTCGCTCCCCGTCACACCACCGCTGCCACGGCCGTGATCGCCGGGTCGGGGTTCGTGGCGATGGGACTCGCGCCCGGATATGCCTGGCTGGCGGCGGCGTCGGTCCTGTGCGGCATCGCCCAGGCATCGTCGAATCCCGCCACCAACCGGCTGATCATGAGCCAGGCCGAGGCCGGGCGGCGCGGGTTCCTCACCGGGATCAAACAGGGTGGTGTGCAGGCGGGCAACTTCCTGGGGGGCATCCTCCTCCCCATCGGCGCCGCCGCCGCCTTCGGATGGCGGGGGACGATGTTCCTGGCGGCGTCGGTGCCGGTCATCGCCCTCGTCGTGTTGGGGTTGCTGATTCGTGGCCGGCCTGCTCCATCCCAGCCCGCCGCCGCGCCCCGGGCGCGTTCGGCTCCGTTGGTCTTTCGGCTGGCGCTGTACGCCGGCCTGCTCGGGATCACGGCGGGAAGCCTCCTCACCCACCTCCCCTCATTCGCCCAGGAGAGCTTTGGCTTCTCGCTCGAAGCCGGGGGCGCACTGGTGGCGGTCTTCGCCGGGGTGGGTTTCGCCGCCCGTCTCAGCGCCGGACCTCTGTCCGAACGGTTCTTCGGCCATCATCGTGCTCTGGCCGGGATGGCGGTTTTAACCGGACTGGCGGGAATCCTGCTGGCGCTGGCACCGTCGGGTGCCTGGCTGTGGCCGGCGGCGGTGATGATCGGAATCGGCCCGATGGCCTGGAACGTGATCGGCAATCTGGCGGTGATGGAACTGTCTCCCCCGGGCGGGGCCGGCCGGGGCTCGGGGGTCATGATGGCGGGTTTCCTGGGAGGGATGGCGGTGGGGGCGCCACTGTTCGGCGCCTCGGTCGACCTTCTCTCCACCTACCGGCCGGGATGGCTGGGCGTGGCCGCCCTGGGTCTGGTCGCCGCCCGGGTGGGCTCCGGGGTGCGGGCCGAAGCGGCGGCCGGCTGACCTACCCTGACCGGACTCATGCGGTTGGTGATCGCGCGCTGCACAGTCGACTACGAAGGCCGCCTCACGGCCCATCTCCCCGAGGCGGTGCGCCTCCTGATGGTCAAGGCGGATGGTTGTGTCGCCGTCCATGCCGACGGAGGCGCCTACAAGCCCCTCAACTGGATGAATGCACCCAATACGCTCATCGAGGCCGATGGCCGGTGGGAGGTGACCAGCCCCAAGGGTGAGCGTCTGGTCATCACCATCCACGAGGTGATCTCCGACTCCGATCATGCCCTCGGCGAAGATCCCGGCCTCCAGAAAGACGGGGTCGAGGCCCATCTCCAGGAGCTGCTGGCCGACCGGCCCTGGGTCCTCGAAGCCGATCTGAGCTTGATCCGGCGGGAGTATCCCACCGCCCTCGGCCCCGTCGATCTGCTGTGCGCCGACGGCGAGGGACGGACGGTGGCGGTGGAGATCAAGCGCCGGGGCGAGATAGACGGGGTGGAGCAACTGGCCCGCTACCTCGAGCATCTGCAACTCGATCCCCGCCTCGCCCCGGTGCGTGGCATCTTCGCCGCCCAGGCGATCACCCCGCAGGCGAGGACGCTGGCCGTCACCCGGGGCATCGACACCGTCGAGGTGGACTACGACGGCCTGCGCCAGGTGGAGTCCTCCCGGCCCCGCCTCTTCGATCTCCACTGAACCGTGTTCGAGGTCGTCTTCTACCACCCCGAGATTCCACCCAACACCGGCAACGCCATGCGGTTGGCGGCGGTGACAGGGGCCCGGCTCCACCTGATCGAACCGCTGGGGTACTCGCTGGAGGACACGAAGTTGCGCCGGGCCGGGCTGGACTATCGCGACAAGGCGGTGACCACGGTCCACCCCGACCTGGACACCTGCCTTGCGCTGTTCGAGGACCGCCGGGTCTATGCCTTCACCGTCGATGGTGACCAGCGTTTCACTGACGTGGCCTATCGAGGCGGCGACGTGCTCCTGTTCGGGCCTGAGTCGGTGGGGTTGCCGGCCGAGGTCCAACGCCATCCCCGGGTCACGGCCCGGGTCCGGATCCCGATGGTGCCGGGAGTGCGCTCGCTCAACCTGTCCAATTCCGCCGCCATCGCCGTGTATGAGGGATGGCGGCAACTCGACTTCGAAGGGTCAGCCTCCGAGTGATCGCAGGGCGATGGCCTCGGCCAGCACGCACTTCTCCAGGTCGTCGAGGTCCTGGGACTCGTTCGGGGCGTGCACCGATGAGGTGGGGTCGCCGGCTCCAGTGAGGAGGATGGTGGCGTCGGGCAACTGCTCGGAGAAGGCGGCAACGAAGGGGATGGAACCACCCACCCCCATCTCGACGGGTTCGCGGTCCCAGGCCACCCGCATCCCCTCGCGCCAGGCGTCGGCGGCGGGACCGTCGGTGGCGAGGGCATGACCGGAGCCGGCCTCGCCACCCCGTACCTGGAGTTGGGCGCCCCAGGGGACGTTGGCCTCGAGATGGCGCCGGAGGGCGTCGAGGGCCTCGGAGGGGTCCTGGGAGGGGGCGATCCGCATGCTCACTTTGGCCCGGGCGACGGGAACGAGCTGGTTGATGGCTTCGGAGACGGGGGGAGCGTCGATGGCCAGCACGGAGAGGGCCGGTCGGGTCCACAGCCGGGAGACGATCGACCCCTCGCCCAGGGTGGCGAGGTTCGGCACGGCGCCCGCCAGCTCGGCGGCCTCCTCCTCGGAGAAATCGAGGCCGGCTACTTCCTCGGAGATCAGGCCCTCGACGGCCACGGAACCGTCGGGGAGATGGAGCGTGGCGAGCAGGCGACAGAGCACGGTGAGCGCGTCGGGGTAGAGGCCGCCGAACAGCCCCGAGTGCTGGGCCGCCTGCAGTGTGCGTACCTCGACCTCGACCGCCGCCAACCCCCGCAATGAGGTGGTGAGGGCGGGAATGCCGACCCGCCAGTTCCCGGCGTCGGCGATCACGATCACGTCGGCAGCGAGGAGGTCGGAGTACCGGGCCAAAAAGTCGGGCAGGTGCTGGGAGCCGATCTCCTCTTCTCCCTCGATGAAGATCTTGATCCCCACCGGCGGGTTACCGCCCAGCGCCGAGAGGGCTCCCAGGTGCATGATGACCCCTGACTTGTCGTCGCTGGCGCCGCGCCCGAACAGCCGACCCTCCTTCTCGAACGGCTCGAAGGGCCCGGTTTCCCACTCGGCTGCGGGACCGGGAGGCTGCACGTCGTGATGGGCGTAGAGGAGCACGGTGGGAGAGCCTTCCGGGCCGGGAATGTGGCCGTAGACGGCCGGATGGGCCCCTTCGAGTTCCAGCAATCGGACGTCCTGAGCTCCCTCATCCTCGAAGAGTCGGGCCACGTGTTCGGCCGACCGGCGGACCTCGGCGGGGTCGTATCCGGGGGCGCTGACCCCCGGGATGCGAACCAGGTCGGCGAGGATCTCTTTCAAGCGGGGAAAGTCGGCGCGGACGGCGGTGCGGAGGTCATCGTGCATGATCGGGATGGTACCGGCGCCTGCCCGTGGGCTATCTGCCGACTCGGCATTGAACGACCCCGACGGCGAAGATGAGGGCGTGATCAGATTCTCAATCGCCGGCATCCCCGTCACCGTACGGCCCTCTTTCTGGCTGGTGGCGCTGCTGCTCGGGTGGGGTGTGGCCAGCCGCACCCTGCTTGTCGCATGGGTGGTCGTCGTCTTCGTCTCGGTCCTCGCCCATGAGCTCGGCCATGCCATCACCGCCCGCAGATTCGGCGCCGGGGTATCGATCACCCTGACCACTCTGGGCGGCTTCACCCGTTGGGAGAAGCCGGGCGACGGGATGACGCCGGGACGCCGGGCGCTGGTGGCGGCGGCAGGCTCGGCGGTGGGAATCGTGCTCGGCCTGGCGGTGCTCGGAGCCTTCATGGCGACGCGACCATGGGGGGCGACGGCCGCCTCGGTGGTCCTGATGATCGCCTGGGTCAATGTGGGCTGGGGCGTGCTCAACTGGCTGCCGATCCGTCCCCTCGACGGCGGGCATCTGGTGCTGGCCCTCCTCGACATGGTGGCGCCGCGTCGTACCGAGGGAATCGCCTCGGCCATCTTTCTCGTCACCAGCCTGGCCGCTCTCGCCGCCGCCATCTACTTCCAGTTCTACTTCGCCGCCATCCTGGCCGGCTTCATGGCCTGGGCCGAGATCAGCCGATTGGTCGGTCCTTCCCCCCGGCCGCGGCCGGCGCCGCCGGCTCCGCCCGGGAACCTCTTCGACCTCGAGCCGCCCTCGCCCACCCCGGAGGAGGGCACGCGGTCGGGCGAGTGAGCACCCGTTACATTGGCGCGGTCGCGAGAGAGAGGTCCAGGTGGAGTTCGCATTCAGTCCCAAGGTCGAGGACTACCGGGAGCGCCTCAACGCCTTCATGGACTCCCACGTCTTCCCGGCCGAGGCGGTGTACCGGGAGCAGATGGAGGCGGCGGGGGATCCAGACTTCCATCCCCCGATCGTGGAGGACCTCAAGACCGAGGCCCGGTCCCGGGGACTGTGGAATCTGTTCCTTCCCGCCGAGTCGAGCCTGAGCGTTCTCGAGTATGCCCCGCTGGCGGAGATCACGGGGCGCAGTCCGGAGCTGGCACCGGAGGCTCTCAACTGCGCCGCTCCGGATACCGGCAACATGGAGATCCTCCACATGTTCGGCACGGACGAACAGAAGGAGCGGTGGCTCGCACCCCTCCTGGACGGGGAGATCCGCTCCTGTTTTTCGATGACCGAGCCGGCGGTGGCGAGTTCCGACGCCACCAACATCTCCACCCGCATCGAGCGCGACGGGGACGAGTACGTGATCAACGGACGCAAGTGGTTCAGCTCGGGGGCGGCCTCAGACCGTTGCAGGATCTCGATCGTGATGGGGGTCACCAACCCCGACAACGACCGTCACCACCAGCAGTCGATGGTGCTGGTCCCGATGGACACACCCGGCGTCGTCGTGGAGCGTTCACCCAAGGTGTTCGGGTATCAGGATCGGAGCGGACACCCCCAGATCCTGTTCGATGACGTGCGGGTTCCGGTCGGGAACCTTCTCGGCGAAGAGGGGGGTGGCTTCGCCATCGCCCAAGCCCGTCTCGGCCCGGGGAGGATCCATCACTGCATGCGGGCGATCGGAGCGGCCGAGCGCTGCCTGGAATTGATGGTGCAGCGGTCACAGTCCCGGGTCACGTTCGGGCGCCCGCTGTCCGAGCAAGGGGTGGTGCGGGAATGGATCGCCCAGTCCCGTATCCGCATCGAGCAGGCGCGCCTGCTGGTGCTGAAGACGGCGTGGATGATCGACGAGGTCGGAGCCAAGGCCGCCCGGACGGAGATATCTGCCATCAAAGTGGTGGCCCCCGAGACCCTCAAGTACGTGTCTGATCGGGCCATCCAGCTCTTCGGGGCCGCCGGGTTCACCGAGGACTGGCCGCTGGCCGGCTTCTACGCCATGGCCCGCTGGCTCCAGATCGCCGACGGACCCGATGAGGTGCATCTCCGGTCGGTGGCCCGCGCCGAGCTCTCCCGCCATGAGCCGGGAGCAGAATTCGTCCCGCCGGGCGACGGAGTCAGCGGTGCCCGGTAGCCCGGACGCCTTGCCAGGATCGGGATCATGCGCTTTGAGATCACATTCGATTACCTGTGCCCCTTCGCTCGCAACGCCGCCGAAGCGGTGATAAACGGGCTCGAGGAGGGGCGCGATTGGGAGGTCACCTTCCGGCCCTTCTCCCTCTCACAGGTTCATGTCGATGAAAATGACCCCGATGTGTTCGATGACCCAGGGACCTCCGGGATCCTCGCCCTGCACTGGGGTCTGGCCGTCCGCGACACGCAGCCCGATGTCTTCCGGGCGGCGCACCTAGCTCTGTTCGGCGCCCGGCACGACGACGGCAGCGATATCTCGGACGAGGACGTGATCCGGGCGGCGCTGGCGGCGGCTGGAGTCGACGTCGACGCCGCCGCCGCGGTGGTGGCATCCGGTACTCCCGCCAAGGCGCTCGCCACCGAACACACCGAGTCAGTGGATCGCTGGCGTGTGTTCGGCGTCCCGACCTTCATCGCCGACGACGTCGCCACCTTCATCCGTTTCATGCGCCGCGGCAGCGTCGCGGACCTCGATCGTGCCCTCTCCCTGCTCGACTGGCACCACCTCAACGAATTCAAACGCACGGTCGTGCCCAAGTAGGGCGCAACGCTCCTCTCGAGCGGGGGGTATCCACCGGGCCGTCTTCGCCAGGGATCGTCTGTCGCCGGAGGCTGCGGGTGGTGGGGACGAAGAGGATTTTCGCGACAGAATTGCGCGCCATA
>DATHVR010000060.1:0-34905 GCA_035461175.1 Acidimicrobiia bacterium
GGCGGCGCGTTTCAGGCCCTGAGCCTCGGTGGTCATGTACGAGTTGGTGAGGCCCCTGAAGAACAGGGCGACGATGGGGACCATCGCCCCCCGCATATCCAGGGTCAGCGTCAAGCGTGAGCGGCTGCCGATGGCCATAGGCGGCGTGAGCAGCGCGACGACATCGACCGACTCGAGGTGCCTCGGCCATGCTTCGAGATCACTGAGCACCTCCCAGGCGCTGCTGGAGTGCGTCGATGTCGATCGATTCCCCAAAGCGCATGCCGAACGGTCACCACGGGAAAGCTGCTCAACCAGACAATCGGCAGGCTAGCCATGCCTCGCCGACCGGGCCACGTAGTGGAGGAGTTCGGGGGGGGGGGGTAAGCGTTGAGACTGCCGGGGTAGTGGCGCATTGGGCTGGCGCCACCCCAGAGGCATTCTTTGCACGCTGTATGGCCAATCGGGAGTGGAAATGACGGACGTGTTTCTGCAGCCGGAGGGAAGTCTCAGATCCGCCTGAGCCGTTCCGAATTCTTCCCCGGTCGCTTCCGGCTCGGACGTCCGAATGGTGGGAGAATCGAGGATTCGGATGGAGGTTGATCGTGAGCGCACAGCATGATGCGTGGAGCGGTGGCGACAGCTACGAGAAGTACATGGGGCGGTGGAGCCGGCGGTTGGCGGTGGAGTTCATCGAAGGGCTCGAGGTGGGAGGTGGGCTCGACTGGGTCGACATAGGCTGCGGTACGGGCGCGCTGTCAGCTGCTGTGTTGGCCCGCTGCTCGCCCAGGTCGCTGGTCGGCGTAGACCCATCGGATGGGTTCGTCGCTCACGCCGCGGCGACGATCGACGATCCAATTGCGCGTTTTCAGGTCGGTACTGCTGAGCAGTTGCCGCTCGAGGATGGCAGCGTCGACGTGGCGGCGTCGTCGCTTGCCTACAACTTCGTTCCCGACCGCCCGGCGATGTTGCGCGAGGTGCGGCGGGTGGCACGCGAGGGCGGCACGTTGGCGTTCACGGTCTGGGATTACCCGGGGGGTGGGATCGGGTTCATGCGGGCGTTCTGGCGGGCGGCGGTCGCGCTCGACCCGGCGGCCGGGATGCTGGTGGAGTCGGCGCGTTTTCCGTTCTGCACCCCCGAGACGCTACGCGCCGAGGTGATTGCCGCCGGCTTCGGCCACGCCTCGGTGGAGTCGATCGAGATTCCCACGACGTTCACATCGTTCGAAGACCTTTGGCATCCGTTCACTCTCGGGGCCGGACCGGCGCCCGGCTACCTGGCCACGCTCAACCCAAGCCGTCAGACCCGGCTGCGTCACCGGTTACACGACGACCTTGCCGAGAGGTACGGCGAGGATGAGATCGCCCTGTCGGCGCGCGCCTGGGCTGTGCACGCGCGCGTCTGATTCCGGGTCGCCCGATTACCGGTGCAGATTGAGTGCTCGAGGTCGGTGCGCTCGATTCCTGTTGTGGGATGTGGTCATAGTCATGGAGTTCACTGTGCCGTCTGTTGTTGTCCGGTGGAGCGGGTGAGGTCATCGAGAGGTGCGAGACCACAGTCTGTCATGGTGTGACCCTGGCATGCGTAACGACAAGATGACTTGACATAATGACAAGATAGCTTTACAGTTCGGCTATGCAATCACCACACAGACCAAGCGAAAGTGACGTCGCGCGTCGACGCGCCGCAACCCGAGATATCTCGCCGGGACTGATCGTGCTCATCATCAGCCAGGTGTCGCTTATTGCTCTCAACCCCGACGGCTCCGCCGGGGGCTGGGAGCTCGCATGGGCTCTATCGCCACTGATAGGCATCGGGCTCTTGGTGTGGGCTCAGATCCGGATCCTCGGCAGGGCCGACGAGCGGGAACGCGCCGATGAGCTGGCTGCAATGTCGGTCGGGTTCGGAGTGGTCATCACCGCCCTTGCCGCGGTCGGTGTGCTCCAAGCGGCAGGAATCGGCGACGTCCGCCAGCAGATCCAAGTCACGACCGTGCTGGGCATCATCTCTTGGGTCGTCACCCGGTCGCTCTCAACTCAGGCCTCGTGAACAACCGGTTGCGTGAGCTGAGGGCTGCCCTTCGATGGAGTCAGGCCGACCTAGCGGACCGACTAGACGTGTCCCGCCAGACAGTCAACTCAATCGAGAACGGGCGCTACGACCCGAGCCTTCCTCTCGCATTCAAGATCGCCGACGTCTTCGCCCTTCCCATCGAGGACCTCTTTTTCCCTTCAGACGAAGACGCTCCGTCGCCCCAGTAGCCGAGCGGCCCTGGTCGCGGAGATTCACGTGCAGAGTCCTCAGGGAGCTGACGATCGGGATCCCCTCCGCGGGAGCCCCTGCCGGTCCCAGCAGGGTAAGTTAGGCTGTATGAGAAGGTCGCTGGTGCCGTGGGTGGCGTGGCTTGCGGCGATCGTCGTCGCTGTCTTCGCGATCGCTGACGCCTGGGAGGCGATGCGGGACGGTTTCACGAGGGAGGCCTTTGGGGAAGCCCTGTGGAGGCTACTCTCGGTTGTCTTCGCCGTTAGCGGGGCTCTGATTCTCTCGTATCGGCCTCGAAACGTGGTCGGTTGGCTGCTGTTCGGCCCTGCCGTTGCCACCACGGTCGTGGACGTCATCGTCAGTCGTTATGACGGGTTCGTTACTCCGCCTGAGGTGGTGGGGCCCGGTCTGGTTGCTGCCATGGTCGTGGACAATGTCTCATGGATGCTTGTCTTTTTCCCGCTCTTCCATCTGCTCCAGGTCTTCCCGACCGGTCGGGTGTTAACGGCTCGCTGGCGGCCTTTGGTCTGGTTCGAAGCCCTGATGGTGGTGGTTTTAACGGGGTTGGTTGCTTTCAACGAACGAATCGGGCCATTGGAAGGCGGAGAATGGACAATTACGAACCCGATTGGCTTCATCGGCGCTGGCGTCTTTGAAAGTAGCTATTTCCTGGTTGCCTGGACGACGGGCCTGGTCGTGGTGGTGTTGGGTGGGGCTGCCTCGGCGGTGACTCGCTATCGCCGCTCGCGAGGACCCGAACGCGATCAGATCAAGGCGCTCCTCTTCGCGTTCAGTCAATTCACCTTTGTCTACGTCATCACCGCCTTTGCCAACGAGGCGTGGGTCACCTCGGGTGCTGTGTGGGACCTGATCTTTCTCCTCTCGGTCGTCACTATCCCGGTGGCGGTGGCTGTGGCTGTGATCCGGCGAGGCCTATTCGACATCGACGTCGTCATCCGGAAAACACTGATCTATGGCGTACTCACCGGCCTGTTGATCGCCATCTATGCGGGATCGGTCTTTCTTGTTCGCAACCTGTTAGGAGACACCCTGGGCGAGAGCTCCTTGGCCGTGGCCGCCTCCACCCTTCTAGTCGCAGCCCTCTTCTCGCCCCTGCGGTCGCGGGTGCAGTCTGTGATCAACAGGCGTTTGTTCCGGCGTCGATATGACGCTGACCAGGTCATTGGGGGATTCAGCCAAGCACTTCGCAACTTCACGGACGTCGCCGGTATCTCGGCCGAACTCCAAGGTGTGGTCGTATACACCCTTCAACCGGCCGCCTTCGGCTTGTGGATTCGCCCAACGGACAACTCGCACCGCGACCCTGTTTAGGTGGGGTGGCGAGGACACAGACGGCTTGGTGGTCTGGTCGAATCGCTGGGGTGAGCGCCGCCGGTAGTGCATGGTGCGCCACCTTTCATTCGCCCAATGGCACGCTCGACGGGTATGCGCGGCAGATGGGGCTATGCCGATGCTGAGCCCGCAGGCATCTGACCGCGATCGCTATCTCTGGGGCCGGCCATCCCCGATCCCTCCATAAGGGCCCTGGTGGCGTACTCCACGCCGAGTAGACCGCCGGAGACCAGCAAGGCACCGGCTGTGAGGAGCCAGGCGATGACGTTGTCCGGTCTCCGAGAAGCGACCGCCGGCCCCACGGCTGCGGAGCCAGTATCGACAGCGCCCATATCAGGTTCGTGACCCCGAATTCCCACAGGGACTGGGTGACCGCCAACCACAACGCGGGAACTAAAGAGAGAAGTGTCAATCCGAACAAGATCCAGGCCCGACGACGTCCATGGACGGGTGGATTTCCCGGTTCGGGTAAGGAACGCCTCGACACGCGCCAAATCTAATCGGCGATCCGTTCCGGAAACGATACGAGTCCGGTGCTCAGCTGGAGTCAACCACCTACTCAGGTCAGGGGCTTTGAGCCGGCGGCGGGGTGGCGGAGTCTCCAGGGCCAGGACTCTCCACGTCCCTCCTCGCCGTCACATGCTTATCTTCCTGACGTGGATGTGCCCCAACGAGCGAGGCGGTCAGGAGCGGAGGTAGCGCTCGGGCTGGTGGTCGGATTCATGCTGGTGGCGTTCGCGGTCTCGTTCGCCTCGCTGCTGTTCACGGGGGAGGGGTCTCGATTCCTGGGAATCGGGGTGGCGCTGATACTGGCTGCCGCCGCTCTCCACAATCTCATTGCGGCGAGATGGAGCGCGGTCAGAGGGGCGGTGGTGCTCCCGCAAGACGCCACCACCGCCGTGGTCGCCACCGGACTGGCAGCCATGCTTCCAGCCGTAGCTCCGCAGGCGAGCGCCGGAACCATCATCCTCTACGCCGGAATCTGCACCGCCACAGTGGCGCTGGCAATGCTCCTCCTGGGTTCGCTCGGGGTGGGGGGACTGGTCCGTTTCGTGCCGCTGCCGGTCGTCGGAGGGTTCCTGGCGGGGACCGGATGGCTGCTGGTCGTGGGCGGCGCCGGCCTGGCTACGGCCGACTTCTCCTGGGACCCGGTCCATGTCCTGTCCCTGGCGGCATCTGCCGTCGTTGGCCTGGGGCTCTTCTTGCTCCTCCGTTCTCGTCCAAAAGTTGCAGTCTTTCCCTTGGTGCTCGGGCTGGCGGTGGTCCTCTTCTTCGCCGTCCTGGTCGGAACGGGGACCAGCCTGGAGGAGGCCCGTCAACTCGGCCTTCTCCCGATCGCCCGGGGTGAGGGGGGAAGGCTCTCCAGCCTGCTGACAGCCGACTGGTCCGTCCTCGGTCGTGGCATAGGAGGCCTGATCTCGATTCCTTTCGTGGCCACCATGGCGCTGCTCCTCAACGTGACCGCGCTGGATGTCATGCGCGGCAAGGACTCCGATCTCGACCGCGAGCTACGCATCGTCGGGTGGGCGAACCTGCTCACGGCCCCGCTCGGCTCCCCGGCCGGTTACCACGCCCTCGGTCCGACAGCCCTCACATTCCGGCTCGGCATCCAGAGCCGCGTAGTGCCGGTGGTGGCGGCGGCAGTGTGCGTCGTGGCGGCATTGTCGGGGCCCTTCCTGATCGGGCTGATCCCGACTCCGGTGGTCGGTGGCGTCCTCATCTTCCTTGGACTCGGGTTCATGGTGGAGTGGCTCTACGACCGCGGTCGCCAGATGACCGGACCGGAGATCATGGTGATGCTGACGATCGTGGGCCTCGTCGCCACCGTCGGGCTGATGGCCGCGGTCGTATGGGGGATGTTGGCGGCGGTGATCCTCTTCGTCGTCGCCTACAGCCGGCTCGATCCCATTCGCACCATCGCCTCGGGCCGGGAGCGACGCAGTACCGTCGACCGGCCGGCCCGGGCCGCCGGTCATCTGGAGGAAGCGGCAGCGTCCATCCGACTGGTGGAGCTGCAAGGTTTCCTTTTCTTCGGTTCGTGTCACGGACTCGTCGACCGCCTCCAGGCGATGATCCACGACTACGCCGAAATCGAGGTCCTGGTGGTGGACTTTCGCCACGTTCATGGTGCCGACTCGACGGCCCTGGCCGCCTTCGTCCGCTTGGCTCGCGTCTGCCAGCAGTCGGGGTGCGATCTCATCCTCAGCGGGGTCCCGACCCGGCTCCATCCGGCTCTGGGCGCCACGATGGAGGCGGCGGCCGGAAGCTGGACGGAGACGGTCGACGCCGATCACGCTCTCGAGATGGCCGAGGAACGGATCCTCGACGGACTGGAGCCGGCCACTCCCGCCTGCCGGAACCTGTTCGGTGCCCACCTCTGGTCCCGGCTGGTAGCGCGGATGGAGCGGATCGAGGTGGGCGCCGACGAAGTCATCATCGAGCACGGGGCGACGAGCAGTGGACTCATCACCGTAGACACGGGCGAGGTCATCACCGAGATCCCCACTCCCGGCGCCGGCTGGAAGCGGGTCAGGAGGTCGGGAGCGGGGACCGTGGTGGGGGAGATGTCGATTTACCGGTCCGGCGGCCGCACGGCGCGGGTGAGGACCACTCAGCCGTCCACTCTCTATTTCCTCGATGCCGAGACAGTGAGAGAACTCGAACGGTCCGAGCCGGATACGGCGGCAGAGCTGCATCGTGTCCTGGCCGGGATCCTGTCCGAGCGGATGGCGCATGGCAATGAGGTGATCCAGTCGTTGCTCGGGTGAGGCTTCAGGAGCTGGCTGTGGTCGTACCAGACCGTGGGCACCGATATCCCGTTGGCGGGCGACTTTCGCCGCAGCCATTTTGTTATCGCCTGGCCACCCCGCCTGCCCGGCCAGGTCCCATTTGCCGACATCTTCGAGGGTCTCTGATCGAGACGGCGATGCTCCGACAGCCCAAGCAGGCGCGATTCAACTGATTATTCGACCCTGAGGTGTTGTCTCGCCGAGTGGGTGAATGGCAACCAGGCGATGGCAAGGGACCAGGCGATCAACAGCGGGTGCATCACCGGGTGGAACGGCACCAAGAACAGTTCGACGATCTCGAAGACCAAGAGTACGACTCCGATCGACACTGCCCCTAGCCACGGCCAGCCGTACCCGATGCGGGACTCGATGCCTCTTGCCCATCTCCACGGCCACCGGAACACGAGGCCGGCCAGTGTGAGTAGGGAGGCGAGGGTCATCCCAGCGAAGAACATGCCCGGCCAGAAGTAGGTGTCGACGGGCGCGTTATCCAGCCACTCGGTTGTCATCCCGAGAGGCTCCAATGGATTGGTGATCATCGCGCGGGCCGCTTCGAAAGTGCCGATGGCGAGGACCCCGACAAGCACGGACAGCAACACGATGCTTAACGGCGGCCGCTTCGCAGACACACGAGCCTGGCTCGATCCTCTCGGTGGGGCAATTGCAGACATTTCGGCCTCCTCGGTGTGGTGGGATGAATCATCGCCAACCGTGTCTCCGTGGCCCAGAGCCGAAGTACTCCTTCGTCGCCTTCCCGGACAGGTAGCGCTTCGAGCCCCGCCGGCGTCGCTCAGCTCCCGGCGTTCACTCGGGACCTTGTGCTCTGCCCGACAAGCTGGACAGGGGCCAGAATCGCCTCATATAGGGGTCGAAACACCCGACAGAAAGCGATGCCCAAATGAGCCTTCCGGTCCCGGGCAGCGTTCCCGGAGTGGCGCCATGCAATGCACAAGCGGCCTGGCACTGAAGCTCTCATGAGAAAGGGCACCATCCGATCACGGTGGCGCCGGGGGGTGAGAAACGCCGCTTGGCGCCGGAGGACTCCGCTCGGAGTCCTCCTAGTCACGGGGCTGGTGCTCATTCCCCTTCCCGGGTTGGCTGTTGATTCCGCCGAGTTTGAGAACCTCCTAGAAGAAGAGGTGCCCGTCCTTCTCGACAAGTACGGTGTTCCGGGGTCGGTGGTTTCGTTCATCGCCGAAGGAGACGTGGCCTGGACCAACGCATATGGGCTGGCCGATCTCGAAACCGGCACGGCCATGAGCCCCGAAATGCTCTTCGAGTTTGGTTCCTGTGGCAAGATCCTGACGGCTTGGGCGACGATGAAGCTGGTCGAGCGAGGGGTCATCGAGCTCGACACGCCGGCCAACGATTACCTGGATCGTTTGCAGATCGAGTCGACCCGGTACGATCCCAGCGGAGTCACGGTCCGGCGGCTTCTCAGCCACACGGCCGGTCTGGGCATCCACGGGTATGTCGACTTCAGCCCCAGGCGGGCGAATCCCCCCGATCCGGTCGAGGCTCTCCAGGGGGCACATCTGCTGGAGGGGATCGTTGAGACCCTGGCGCCCGGCGGAGTGTCATTTGGGCGCATCGGCCTCGTGCAAGATCCCGGAGTTGGCTACCGCTACTCAGGAGCCGGATATGGCGTGCTCCAGCTCCTGATCGAGGACGTGACCGGTGAACCCTTTGACACGTTCGTGCGACGGGAGATCACCGACCCAATAGGTGCCACAAGCCTGCGGTGGGAGTGGACGTCTGCGCTCGAGGCACGCGCTCCCACTCCGTACGGCGAGGAGGGCCAAGCCCTGGAGCATCGCCAACTCGCCATCCACGGGATCGGGAGCGAGCTTGGGACGGTGGCAGACTTCGCCCATTTCCTGGCAGCAACAGCGGAAGGCCCCAATGGTGAGCAGCCGGGCCGCGGGGTGCTGACCCCACAAACAATCGAGACAATGCTCACACCGGTGTCGGAGGCCGGCTCCGATCAGGGTCTGGGGTATCCGCTGGGGTGGCTCAACGGCCACCGGTCCGTCTCCCACGGAGGCCGCAACATTGGCTGGGAGGCGTTCTTCATACTCGACACCGTGACTGGCAACGGCTTCGTGGTCGCGTCGGCGTCCAACCGGGCCGGGCCGCTTCACGATGCGATCACCGATCTGTTCCTCGATACAGCCTATGGACCTGGTATCCGTGTGGGTTCGGCGCCGCTCCCCGCACTTGAACCCCTGTCATGGGTTTTCCTCATCATCAGCCTTGGCCTGTCCGCCATGATTGGGCTGGGCCTCTTTCGTTTCCTCCGAGAGGTGCGATCCGGACGACGTGGACGAGTCCACCCGCCCAGCCGGCTCAGCCTGCTGCGCGCTCTTCCCTGGGTCCTCGCCCTGCTGTTCGGGTGGTACACGCTCTATTCGCCGTTGGCTCTATATCTCCCCGCCTGGTTTCCCGACCTATGGCCGACGAGGGGAGGTGCCGTACTCATGGGCACCCTGATAGCCGGCCTCGCTCTCAGGGTCGCGACTGCCTACTACCCGCGCCGGTCTGGGGGTGCGACATCGGCTCAATCTGGGCCGAGCTCCACCATGGCGGTTGATCGGATGTGAGAAAGGAAATCTCATCCGTCCACTCGGATGGTCCTCACCAGAAGTAGAACCGGGTTCCACCGACCCGGGCCAGCTTCGGCGAGGTTGAGTCCGGTTAGTCTCCGGTGATTGTGGACGGTCCGCCTTCGGTATCCCAACGCCATCCCGACTCCCGACTACGCCAAGAGATCGAGGCCTGGTTTGCCGCTCATGGAGTTCCGCAGCTGATCGCCGACTACACGACGGAACGCCGAATGGACGCGAGAGCGCGTCCGTTGATCGTCATCTGGCTCGTGGTGGGCTCGCTGCTCTGGTGGGGTTCGGGTTCGGATTGGGGCCTCGGCGCCAACCTGGCCGGTGTGGCCAGTCTCTTCGCCATAATGGCTCTGGGAGTTGCAGGAGTCCGCGCGGCTCTTGCCCGACCTATGTGGTGGAGCGACGGGCGGCTGCACACGCTCGACGCTTTTGTCCTCGGCGCCTTGGTAGGTAGCTATTCAGGAGTAATCGAGGCGTCGTGGATGATCGGGCTGGCTGATGGACGCAACCTGATGATCGGGCTTGGAGCGATCTACCTATGGGTTGGCCTAGGGCTGGGCAGCATCGCGCGATGGAGCCTGGGCCGGCTGAGGGATGAGCTGGCGAGAATCGCCAGCTTGCTCGGTCGGACGCTGCCGACGCTCCTGATCTTGGTTTTGTTTCTGATGTTTGCGGCCGAACTCTGGGAGGCAGCTCACTCCCTCTCCGGTTCCGAGCTTGTGGCGGTGATCGTGTTGCTCGTCATCATCGCCACGGTGCTCGTGGCAACCTCCTTCCGATCCGAGATGTCCGCCACCGAGAGCGCCGGCTGGGAGGAACTAGAGGGGCTGGCTCTCCCCACTCCGGCCCAACCGCTGAGTGGATTCCGACCCCTCACTGCTCCCCCTCCACTGTCGAGGAGGGAGCGCCTGAACCTCGGTGCTCTGGTCCTCATCGGACAGCTCATACAGTCGATCTTTGTCGCCGTGATCGTCTCGGTTCTTCTGGTACTGGTCGGGCTGCTGGCGTTTCCTCCGGATCTGCTCGCCAGATGGATGGATGGATCGGTGACCGAAATCGTCACCTACACGGTGCTCGGCGAGAACCGGGTCCTCTCCAGCGAACTGCTCAAGGTCTCTTGCCTGCTGGGAAGCGTGGTCGGGCTGTATTTCACAGGCCTATCGATCACGGATTCCGCCTACCGCAGTGCTCACTTCGAAGGGATGCTGGTCGAGATGCGCCAACTCATTGCCGCCCGCGCCTACTACCGGGCCGTCCTCGTCGACGTTTGAGGGTTAAGCCGAGCCGGGACGGCGTGCGACGAAGACGGCTGCCAAAACCGCCACCACCGCGAGGATGAGGTAGATCGTCCCGGCGTCCATTGTGAAGTTGAGGACGAGAAGGACGACGGCGGCGGCCACCAGCAGGGCGACCAGGGTTCTGTTACTCATGACGGTGGACTATCGCTGACCGGGGGTAGCGATGCTCCAGAAGGGGCCACTGTTTCAGCTAAAGGGATTGTCCGAAAGCCGAAGCAGGGAGGTGGGCTGAACTGTCGACGGCCCGCGTCGGTTGATGTCGATGACAGGCTCACCCGTAACGCCTCCGGAACGCTCCTTGCCGTTGAATGTGGACAAGGAGGTTCAACATGTCCCGATCTCTGCGGACTGCCCGATCGTCGGCCATCGCGTACACCGTGACATTCGCCGCCGGGAGCTATCTCTCGATCAAGCGTGGATATCCTGCCCGGGCCCTCGGGATCGATGTGGGATCCGATGCGAGACGGGGCGTCCTTGGCGGTCTCGGTGCGGGTCTCGCCGCCCCCTGGAGCCTGATGGTGCCGATGTGGGTGTCGCTCGGCGTGGCCCCGAGGGCGGGGGTAAGCGGCCGGCGGGCCCGAGCCGCACTCGCCTTTCTGTCGGCCCTGTTCCTCGCCGGGTCTGTCAGCGAGCCGCTGAGTCATCGGATCGTGACTCGAGACCTGCCGCCGGCCGACACCCTGGTGGCGGTGGCCAACATCGCGGTTCCGATCGTCATGCTGGCTGGGGCACTCGGCTCGCTGGTTGACGGCGACGGAGAGAGCTCATGACGGCTGTCACCACGGCTGATACGAACACCGGAGAGCGATCCGATCAGGGCTTGACCTGGGGTCGGCTGGTGTTCATCGCCGGCGCCCTCGCCGCGGTGGCGGTGGGGCTGGTTTCGCTGGGTCTCGGCGACCTCGAGGGAGGGGCTGTGGCCCTGGGCTTCGCCCTGGCCACCTGGCTCACGCGAGTGCGCACAGGCGCCGTCGGGGCAATCGGGGTGGCTCTCGTCGGCGCCATCACCTTCGCATTCATGCTGACCGCGGCAATCACCAACATCCGGGAGGGTTCGCCGATGTCGGCCGTTCTGATCTCGGCGCTCATGGCCGCGACCTCCCTGCTCGCCCTCATCGCCGCAATAGGGTTCTTGATCGACCGGGCCTTCAGATTGGCCTCCGGCCCCTGGGTCGGGGTGGGCGTGTCTGTGTTGATACTGGGAGGCCTGGTGGTCTGGGGGACGGCCATCCCTCGCGTCGGCATCGAAGCCGGGGGCATCATCCTCGTGTCCAAGAACATGGGGTTTTCGGAGAGCGAGCTGAGAGTCGACGGGGGAGAGGTATCGGTCACAATGAAGAACAACGATCTGTTCTGGCACACCTTCACGATCGAGGAACTCGGGGTGGATATCCGTGTCCCGGTGGGCGCCACCCTGGGGGCGTCGTTCGAGGCACCTCCCGGCGAATACGAGTTCGTCTGTGCCATTCCCGGGCATGTCGAGGCCGGAATGGTGGGGACGCTGACCGTCGAAGGCTGACTCCCGGTCCCACGCGGGTAGGGGGCTAAGCGGGTGCCCCGCAGTCTGAGCCAATCAGGGGAAGAGGTGACCGGTTACCTCCCACCCGAATTGATTGAGGGGGTAACCCGCCTCGTCTCAGAGCCGATCGGCGCTATACGACCGGCGAAATCGTCGGGACGATGTCTGGGCTTCGACGGATCTCGCCCACGGGCGAAAGGGAGGTCGTCCATGACCACGCGGCACACCGCCACCGTTGTCAGTCCGGCTCCCGGTCGGCAACATTCTCCCAGGTTCGGTCGGACTCGACGTGCCGTCTTGTGGGTTAACTGGTGCCGTGCTCGCCGGGGCAGCACTGGTCCTGGCCGGCATCGCGCTCCTCGACGCACGTGACCGGCGCCGGCCCCCGCCCGGTGAGCTGATCCAGCTGCCCGATGGTCGGAGGCTGCACCTCCAGATCAGCGGCGTGGAAACACGGCGGGCCCAGCCAAATATGACACGGTGGTTGCCTACGACCGGCCCGGCTACGGGTGGAGTACGCCGGCTGATGGCCCGACCAACGCCACCGCCACCGTTGACGACCTCTACGAAGCCCTGACGGCGCGCGCATTGGAGGCCGACGCCTCAGAACGCAGCCAGTTTGACAGAGGACGGCTGCCGTGTACTCTCGATGGTGCTGCCGAAGATGCGCAGTGCTGCCCGAGACCCCGGCGGCCGATCCACCGAGTGGAAGGGCCCCCGTAATGTCTGTGCAGACCCCGTACCCCACCGAGTACGTCCCTCCCGCAGTCCCGTTTGTCGTTGCTCCGAGACTCGACGGCGACCTACTCACGATGGCCATCGTCGGCGAACTCGACATCGCAACCGCCAACCTCCTCGAGGAAGCTCAGCGCTCCGTGCAAGGCAGTTACCGGGCCCTTCGCTACGAACTGGCCGGCCTCGCCTTCATGGACTCAGGCGGTCTGCGGGCGCTGCTCGCACCTGCCAACGGCCAGGTTCCCATCAGCGAGATATCGATCACCCACCCAACACGCGCCGTCCGGCGGCTTCTCGAACTCAGGGATCTGCTGGGAATGATCGCCGAATGACAATGCAGATGGTTCTTGAGCGGCACGACGTTCTCTGAGGAGTGGCAAGCCGAAATGCTCAATTGGCGGACCATCTGATGTTGGGCGGCTCAGACGGCTCCATGCCGCTCTCGTATTGGCGGCGTCACGTATGAGCAACACCGAGCGAGCTGCGCGCGTGGCGTCGACGTTCGCTAGCTATCGGCGTGCCAATGGGACCTACTGTTCGGCGAGTGCCGACCTGCTTCGGGTCGCTTCAGTCGGTGTGACCTTGATGAGCGCCCGTCACAATGGCCCGGTCTGCCACTCGGACGAACGGTCCCTCGCTCTTGACGAGCTGCAGTTCTCGCTGGGGGAAGGCCCGAGTCTCGACGCCTTCGCCATGCATGAAACGATCCTCGAACCGGATCTAGAAAACGCCCAATCGGCTCGATGGCCCATCTTCAGCGCGACCGCTCTCGAGCTCGGCACGCGTGGGGTATTCGCCTTGCCACTGAACGCCGGCACGAGATGCATTGGAGTGATGACCCTCTATCACGACGTCGCCGGGGCATTGTCCTCCGAACAGCGGGCAGATGGCCGGGTGGTGGCTGACGAGGTCGCCCGGTCGATGCTGGAGGCCCAGTTGGGCAACGACACGGATCTGCTGTCAGCCGAGTTGGACGATGCCGCCAGTCACCGGGCCGAGGTTCACCAGGCGTCAGGGATGGTCGCCGTGCAACTCGGAGTGGCGGTCGCCGACGCCGCCGCACGGCTACGGGCGTACGCCTATGCCGAGAATCGTTCCGTGGTCGAGGTGGCACGGGACATCGTCGGACGACGCCTGCGACTCGTCGACGATGGGCTTACGACCGAGAGCGGGCAGTAATGTGGCACCGGGTCGACCCGAACGGAGGGCCATGGCACGAGAAGACCTGATTGCGGACACCTTTGTTGGGATCGTGGACTCGCTGGTGGACGATTTCGACATCATCGACATGCTGACAGGGCTCACCGTCGGCTGTGTCGATCTCGGTCTGGCGACGGCATCCGGGATCCTCCTCGCAGACGATCACGGCAAACTCCGCGTCATGGCAGCGTCGAACGAGCGAACGCATCTCCTGGAGTTGTTTCAGCTCCAGAACGATGAGGGGCCTTGCCTCGAGGCATTCTCGACAGGTGAGCCCGTGGCGCATCCGGACCTCACGGCCGCAGGCGATCGCTGGCCCGTCTTCGCTCCCGAGGCAGTGAGAGCCGGCTTTCACTCGGTGCATGCCTTTCCGCTTCGCTTGCGGAAGTCGGTGATCGGCGCAATGAATCTTTTTTCCGCAGAGGACCGTGACATCCGTGAACCGGGATCGCATCTCGCCCAGGCACTAGCCGACGTTGCGAGCATCGCCATCCTCCAGGACCAGATGATCCGCCAGTCCGATCTCCGGGCTGGCCAACTCCAGCATGCTCTCGACAGCCGAGTGGCGATCGAACAAGCCAAGGGGATGCTGGCCGAACGGGCGCAGGTCGAAATGGACCAGGCGTTCGCCATGTTGCGGACGTACGCCCGATCCTCCCGGCTTCATCTCACCGCAGTCGCATTGCAGATTGTGGATGGCACCCTGGCGCTGGACGAGGTTGTCGCGGCCCTGCCGACCCGGGTCGGCGACTCAACCCAAGCCTGAGGTTTGCCCCCGGGCTTCCGTGTGCGAGGCCTACGCGAGCACTCGGCGCGGAAGATTCCGTTTAAGGGCGGAATCCTTCGGGGTATCGAAGCAACCGGGTGGAGGCGGGAAGGTTTGAGTCCCGGAACGGGTAAGGGGGAGGCGACGCCCTCCGTTCCGGGGCTCAGCCCTTCGTTTCGGTGGAGAGCGTGAGTACTCCCGGTTGACGCCGAGGCTCGTTAAAAGGCCTCCGGGTACCTCTTGGCGCGTCGCACCACACCCCGTGAGGCTGCATCTTATGGCACGCTCAGGTGGGTTTTTCTTGGGGCGGTGCGGGTAAGACTGCAACACCGTAGAGAGAGGAACTCGAAGATGACCGACCATGACGAGACGGAGATTCTGTCCGACGATCAAATCGAGCAGGGTCCCGCCCACGCCGGCGACCGGCCCTGGCGTCAGCGCCTAGCAACCTCGCAGGCGCGGCAGGAATTCATCACAGGGGTGCGGGATCGGTGGTCCGACGCTGATTTGGGCGATATCGAATCGACCCTCGATGATCCTGACCGGCTTGTGTCCGGAATCAGCGAGGCCACCGGGCTAACTACCAAGGCCGTGGAAGACGAGCTCGACGAGATCGCCCGTTCCTGAACGCCGGAGTTGAAGGCTCTCCGGGCGCGGGAGCCGAAGCTAAGCCAAAGAAGGGGGCCGGGGCGGAGACGAGCGCCCGGAGGACGACTCATCAGCCATCCGGGGCAGCGGGGGGAAGGGGCGACGCCGCCAGGATTTGCTCCAGGTGGGGGCGGAAGTCCGCCAGCTCGGCGGAATCGAACGACAACAATTCGTCCTTGCCCGGGCAGCCGCCTTCGTCGTAGGCGGCTGCCACCACCAGTACCAGGTACTCCTCTACCACCGTCGAGTACTGCAGATTGAGCTCGGATGGACTTCCGTCACTCAGCGCACCGGCGAATCCATAGGAGAGCCCGGGAAGCCCGCCCAGGGCGAAAGCTTCCGGTGGGATTTCCTCGAAGCGGTAGTCCTGGCCGCATCCGGCTCTCCGGTCCGCTTCCATCGACTCGAGGAAGTCTCCGGCGATGAGGGCGAGGGTTTCGGCAGGAGTGGCGGCCGGGTCGTATCCCTCGAAAGACTCCAGGGGGTAGGCGAGCGCCTCCACGACACCGGCCTCCTCCCCATTGCGGGAGACGCACAGGAGGGTAGCTCCGCCCTCACATGCTGCCACCGACCATCCGTCCCCCAAATCGGTCACGGTGTCGGCATCGGTCCAGTCGATTGTGACCGGCACTCTGGTTGTCGGGGTGGTCGACGCCGGGGGAGCAGAAGTAGGGGGAAGCGATGTCGTCGGCACGCTGGCGGAAGTGGTCACCGAAAGGGTGGTCGTGACCGGATCACTCTGCATTCCGCAGGCGACCGCCATCAACGACAGGCTCAGCCACACCGCGGTAGACCCCTTGATGCGCATCCGGTCGGATCCTCTCGTATCGACGAAAGCCGGAGAGTAGGTGAATCTGACCCGGATTGGCGCGTCCGGCCTGCCATCCCAGGGTGAAGCCGGCGACCCCTCCAGCCGGGTGCTTACGTCGAAGTCGGGCATCAGGCAGGCCATCGGGCTGACCCGGCCGGTGACAGGACGGGTATGGTTGCGGTCTCGCTATAGATCGGCCCCGCCACCGTGAATCGTTCCGTTTCTGATCGGGCGGCGATCGAATTCGAGTCCGAGGATGCTGTCCTTCGAGGATTTTTGTACAGGGCAAGGAAAGGCGACCCGCCCTTTCCCTTGGTCATATTGACTCACGGGACGTCGGCCACGATTCCCATGGTCGCCAACCGGTACGCCGAGGTGTTTGCCGAAGCGGGAGTGTCTGCCCTCATCTATGACCATCGCAACCTCGGGATCAGTGGCGGTGAGCCACGCCAGGAGATCAATCCCTGGGTGCAGTCTCGCGGTTATCGGGACGCCATAACGTTTGCCTCGACGCTAGAAGACCACGACCCGGATCGGATCGGGATCTGGGGCGACTCGTATTCTGCGGGCCAGGTGTTCTTGGTCGCCGCATGCGACTCTCGGACACGGGTGGTGGTGGCCCAGTGTCCCGTGTTCGGTGCCACCCCACCTCGGGAGACCCCAACTGATGAGCTGTTCGGGGCGATCCGTGAGACCTTCGAATCGGGTGATGTCTCCGGCCAACCCGAGGACTGCTTGGGTCCGATGCCGGTGGTCTCATCCGACCAGGCGGGAACACCGTCGCTGCTCAAGCCGATCCAGGCTTTCCGTTGGTTCATCGAATACGGAGGGAGGCACGGAAGCGGCTGGCAGAACCATGCGACCAGGGTCGTCCCTTCTAACACCGCCCCTTACAGCCCGTTCCTGTGTGCACCCTATGTGACGGTTCCATCGCTGATGCTGGTCGCCCCGGCCGACGAGATGGTCAACGCCAACCCTGAAGTCAGCTGGGAAGCCTTTGGACTCCTCCCAGGCGAAAAGGACTGGTACGACCTCGACGGTGGGCACTTTGGTCTCCTTCATCACCCCAGCGACCTCTTCGATGAGGTGAGCAGAGTCCAGGGCGAGTATCTGGCCAAGCACCTGCTGCAATAACCGACCCAGGTCGTTCGCTCCTGATGATCCCACGAGGAGACGTGCGCTTCTTATTGAGTCGGTCCACCGACGGCGTTCTGGGCCGTGGTCGTGCCGATGGGAAGTGGAGCTTTAGACTTTGCGCGCACGAGTGTGACCGAGAGGCCTGTGAAGTCGGACCAGATCGAAGCTGACGTTGCCCGGATGGTGGAGGCGTCGACGCGAACGTCGCCAACCGATATGTTCGAACTTCTCGACCTGATGTGTGAACTCCTGCGGGCACAGGCGGCCCGGTTCCATGTGGCGGACTACTCGCTCCGACGCCTGCAACAGATCGACGAGCACGGCCTCGTGGGTCCTCCGCAGCCGATCGCGGGAACCCTGATTGGCCGAGTGTTCACGAGCGGTCAGATCCAGATCGCGGGAGCGGAGCCGACCGTGGTGTTGGTGCCGCTGACCGAAGGGTCGAACGCGATTGGCGTCCTGGAACTCGACTTTGAGCTGTGGGACGACCATGCATCCCAGCTTCTCGCCCCGATCGTCGCCATTTTTGTGATGGCGTGGATCGTCAAGGGTCGGTACACCGACACAGCCGCTCGTGCTCGCCGATCCGACCCGCTGTCGGCCGGGGCAGAGGTGCAATGGGACCTTTTGCCGCCCCTGGCCTGCTCGACCGACCAGGTTGCGCTCGGGGGCATCCTCGAGCCCGCATACGAAATCGGCGGGGACTCGTTCGACTATGCCTTCGACGTGTCACGGGTCGACTTCACGATTGTTGATGCGATTGGTCATGGTATGCCGGGGGTGTTGATGTCGGCGGCTGCAATCAACAGTCTGCGGAACTCGCGTCGGGCTCTGAGCAGCCTCGCCGCCGCCTACGAAAATGCCGACCACTCGATCGCGACGCAGTTCGGAGACTCGTACTT
The DNA here is from genome assembly GCA_035461175.1 of Acidimicrobiia bacterium. GTDB lineage: Bacteria > Actinomycetota > Acidimicrobiia > Spongiisociales > ZC4RG35 > DATHVR01. The sequence goes on from DATHVR010000060.1 coordinate 18,016, forward strand.
CGTCACCGGCCTGATTGGAACGTTGGACCTGCACAGCGGCACCCTCAGATGGATCAACGCCGGTCACGTCCTGCCGCTGCTCGTGCGCAACGGCACCTACATCGGACCGCTGCTCTGTCGGCCATCAACACCGTTGGGCCTCGGCGGGCCGGTCGTGGAGGTCGCCGAAAATACGCTTCAGTCAGGCGACCGAGTGCTCTTCTACACCGACGGCATCACCGAGGCTCGATCTCCGGACGGATCCCTCTTCGGCGTTGACCGACTGAGCGACTTACTGGTCCGAGCGTCGCTCGAGGAGCTGCCCGTGCAACAGACCGTTCGGCATCTTGCCGACAACATCATCAGCTTCTCCAACGTCGGCTTGCGGGACGACGCCACGATGCTTCTCATGGAATACCGACCACCTTCGTCGTGATCTTTCCGTCCCGACGCGGAACTTCGGGGCAGTGAAGCGTGGGACTTCTGAGCGCCAATCGAGGGGGCAGATGGGTTCCGGCTACTCCTGGCTTCTGCGGGAAGTGCGGTCGCAACTTCGGCGTCGGTTGAGTTGGAACAAGTCAGTCGGCGAGGGCGAAGGCGAGGACTTGGTCCAAGGTCATGCCTCCTTGGTTCCATGCCGTCTGGTAATCGAGGTCCCCTAGGGCATCGGCGGGCAGGTTGAGGCCTCTCACCCGTAACGTTCACGTACCGCCTGGTCGGCGAGAATTCGTGAGTGGATACGAGAGAGCTTCCGGCCGAGGTGGCAGAGACGATGTCAACATTTCTCACCGCGGAGCTAACGACGGTCTCCGGTCGGGGCGTTCCCCAGACCTGGCCGGTGCTCCCGTCGATCGAATGGCATTCCGGCCGCATCTCGATCATGACCTCGATCGGCTTGCCTCAGAAAGCCATCAACATCCGCCGGCGGCCAGATGTGTGTCTGCTGTTCTCGGATCCGACGGGAAGCGGGCTGAGCGATCCGCCGTCGGTGCTGGTCGAGGGAGTGGCGGCGGTGTCCGAGGGCGTGCTCACTTCTTTGTCAGACCTCGAGGACACGAATCTGCGCTCCGCACTGGAACGTGATGCAGCTCGCCTGCTCCAACGTCAACCCGCGGTAGGGATTTATGCCCGGAATCCGGTCACGAGGACCCTGATGGGCTGGTACTTCCTGCGCCTCCTGATCACCGTTGTGCCCAGGCGGGTCAGTTGGGGGTGGGGCTCACCTCGAACCTGGACGGTGTTGGATGTGGCGTGAGGTTCGCCGCGAAGCGGCACGCTTCCAATCGGGGGTGGTGGCCGGCATGGGCCAGGACGGAATGCCCGTGTCCGCCCGGTGTGGTTCCCGCATCGACAAAGGGCGGGGGGTCCTGGTGATCGATGACCCGTACCCGGTCCAAGCAGGGAAGGCCTCGCTTCTCTATCACCGCCACGACGAACGGCTGTGGAAGCTACGAAGCTGCCTTATCACCGGGATGTTGAGTCAACAGGGTGACGAATGGCTGTTCCAACCGGAGCGGTTTGTGCCCGGCATGGGGATCGGGGGACCCGTTAGCTACGTGAGGCTGCTGGTTCGGGGGCGAGGGACCGCCTCCCGGTACCTGCGCGAGCGGGGCCTAGATCGTCCGCCAGTCGCTTGGCCGGAGATCTACGACCTACTGGAGAAAGCCACAGGCGATTCTTCCCCCTGGGCCACCACCAGGAATCAGTGACACCCTGAACTGGCCCGTTCGGGCTTCCCATCGTCGGTACCGGACTGGCGACACGAAAGAGCTGAACCGACACACCCGTTCTTCCTTCCCGCGGCTGCGGGGATCCCCCAAGGGGGGTCGTTCCCCTTGATGTGCTGCAGCACGGTCTGCACCTCGCTACGGTTCGCAAGGTGACGGATGCCGTCCCGCAACCGGTCGAGCAGGTGCGAGCCGCCGAGGTGATCGCATCGATGTGCCTGGCTACGGACCTGGGAATGGGGTTTCCGTTCGAGCACGGGCTCCATGCCACGTTGACCACTATGCGGCTCTGCGAGGCGCTGGGCGTCGACGAGGAGACCCTGTCTCGCACCTATTACGCCTGCCTCCTCATGTATGCGGGCTGCACGGTCGACGAGGTCGAGCGGTCCGAGATCTTCGGGGGCAGCATGACCGAGCACCACACCCACCGTCAGTTCGGCTCGCGAGTGGAGAGCTTGGCCGGCGTGGTGGGTGCCCTGCCCTTTCCGGATGCGAGCTTGCCGCGGCAAGCGTGGCAGGTCGTCACGCGCCTCCCGCGTGCAAAGAGCTTTGTCGATGGGCATATCGCCGCCTTGTGTGAAGTGGCGGGGATGCTCGCCGAACGTCTCGGGATGCCCCGGTCGATTCACGAGATGTTCCCGTTGCTCACCGAGCGATGGGATGGGAAGAGCGTGCTCGGGCGCGCCAGTGGCGATGAGATCCCGCTTCCGTTGCGCATCATCCAGGTGGGCCGCGACGCCACCTATCAACGACTCGTCGGGGGCGATGAATATGTGAAAGGCGTGATCGAATCGAGAGCCGGCCAGGCCTTCGACCCCGCTGTGGCCGCCGTGTTCGTCGAGAACGCCGATGCAGTCCTGGGACCGCCCGATCCTCCTGAGACGGTGTGGGACGAGGTCCTCGCCGCCGAGCCCCATCCGCGGTTGTCGCTGGAAGGCCCGGAGATCGACCGGGCCCTGAAGGCGATGGGCGCTTTCTCCGACCTCGTCTCGCCGTTCTTGGCCGGGCACTCCTCCGGGGTCGCGGAGCTGGCCGGGACGGCGGCACAGACACACGGATTCGCCGAGGCCGAAGTCGCCGCGATACGGCGAGCCGGATACGTGCATGACCTGGGGAGAACGGCGATCTCGTCTCGGATCTGGAACAAGCCGGGGCATCTGACGCCCGACGAACGAGAACGGGCCCGGCTCCATCCCTACCACACCGATCGGGTGCTGGCCCGGTCCCCGTTTCTCGCCGAGCTCGGGCCCATCGCCATGGCTCATCATGAGCGTCTCGACGGCTCTGGCTATCACCGGGGACTGGACACCTCGGCCCTCTCGCCGGCGGCGCGGTTGTTGGCGGCGGCCGACGCCTTCCAGTCCAAGCTCGAGCCGCGCCCATACCGGGAAGCCTTGTCTCCCTCCCAAGCGACACAGCGCCTGGCAGAAAAGGCGAAGCAAGGCGGGTTCGACTCGACGATGGTGATGGCGGTTGCAGAGGCGGCCGGGCAGACTCCCCCGGCGATCGAGCACCCGTGCGGCTTGACCGAGCGCGAGGTAGAGGTGGTCGGCCTGCTGGCCCGTGGCTTGCAGACCAAACAGATCGCCCGCCGGCTCGACATCTCGCCCAAGACAGTCGACCGCCACATCCAGAACAGCTATCGCAAGATGTCGGTTTCCTCGCGTGCGGCCGCAACCCTGTTTGCCACCGAGCACGGGTTGGTTTCCAGATAGCCGTCTCCCCGTATGGGGAGTATTCCGTATTCACAGCCACCGGTTCCGCACTTACGGTCGCGGCATGGCACTACCGATCACCCAGACTCAGATGCCGGGTCAATCCCTCGTCTTCGCGCTGACGGTCGGTGCGGGCGTGTCAGTCCTCGTGGTGGCGTCCGGATTGAGCCACGACTCGGCGTTGGGGGCACCGGCTTTCTGGCCGTGGCTTCTGACCGGACTGCAGGTGCTGGCGCTGTGGTCGGCCGGACGGCGGTACTGGTGGGGGTGGCTTGTGGGCGGGTGCGTTCAGTTCCCCTGGATCGCCTACGCCGTCGTGACCGACCAGATCGGATTCATACCGGGTTGCCTCATCTCCGCCTCGGTCCAGCTGTGCAGTTTTCTCCGCAACTCGACACGAACCAGCCAAGTGAGGTAATCGCATGGGACATACAGCAACAGAGCAACTCAACACCCTGGTCATCGGGGGCGGTCAGGCCGGCCTCGCCGTCGGATACCACCTGCAGCGCGCCGGAGTGCCGTTCCTGATCGTCGACGCCAACCACAGGACAGGCGACTCATGGCGGAACCGCTGGGATTCCCTGCGCCTGTTCACGCCCAACCGGTTCAACTCGCTCCCGGGGCTGACCATCCGCGGCGCTGACTGGGACTTCCCGACCAAGGACGAACTCGCCGAGTATCTGGAGTCGTACGCTGCCCACTTCGAACTCCCTATCCGCCATGGGGTGAAGGTGGACCGTCTCAGCCGGGAAGGCGACGGCTTCAAGGCTGTCGCCGACCACATGACGTTCGAAGCCGACAACGTGATCGTGGCGATGGCGTCCTACCAGGTCCCGAAGACACCCGCCTTCGCGACCGAGCTCGACTCCAGGATCGTCCAGCTGCATGTCGACGATTACAGGAATCCCGGACAACTCCAGCAAGGCGGCGTTCTCGTGGTCGGGCTCGGTAACTCGGGCGCCGAGATCGCCAAGGAGCTGGCAGGGGATCGAAAGGTCTGGCTGTCGGGTGAGCCCAGTGCGGTGCAGCCGTTCCGGCCGGAGCGGCTGTCGGGCCGGCTGCTCATGCCGATCGTGGGCCCCGTGATCCTCAATCGCGTGCTCACCACCAGCACGCCGATGGGTAGACGAGCTCGTTCCAAGATGCTCCACAAGGCAGCACCTCTGCTCCGTGTCAAACCACGAGACCTCGTCGCCGCCGGGGTGCAGCGGGTCGGTCGGGTGACGGGTGTTCTCGACGGCTATCCGCAAATGGAGGACGGGAGTGTGCTCGACGTCTCCAACGTGGTCTGGTGCACCGGCTTCGACCCCGGGTTCTCCTGGATCGATCTGCCCGTGTTCGATCAGGCTGGCGACGTCATCCACCGTAGGGGGGTGGTGGACCAGATTCCCGGGCTCTACTTCGTTGCGTTGAAATTCCTCCACTCGTTCCTGTCTGACACGTTGCTGACGGTGGGAAGGGACGCCGGCTACGTGGTCGATCATCTCGTTGGACGCCAACCCGTCAGTCATTCGGGTTCTACCAGCGACTCCATGGCTTGAATCAGGGATGGCGCTTGGGGAGGTCCCCGGCCGTCGGGGATCCGAGCCACCAACTGATCTGTGCCGAGGCGCGGAAGCCCGGCCGGGGAGAATGGGAGGGGGGCGGCCGGGCTTCCTTGTGCTCCCTTTCGGCTCTGCGCTGGAGGAAGCAGCCCACCGAACGCTAACCAGGGTGTGTTCCCTTGTCTGGCCCATTCGACGAATTTCCTTAGAAGGGCGTTTAGGCGGCGACCATCCGGGTATGCCGCCTCGAGGTGGGAGGCGAAGATGAGCCCCGGAACTTCGGGAGGAGGGGGAAGCGACGGCCCTCAGTCCGGGGCTCATCTTCGTTCTTCTCGTCCTCGCCCGGCGCGACAGTCGGTAACGATTCCACGACGTTCGGCCGGTACCGCTTCATCGGGAGTGGGGTGGGTGCCTGGCTGCACTTGGAACCATCTCTGTTTCAACAGGTCGCGGCATGGGCAGGGGAAGAGCACGGGAGAAGGGGACGGTGGACCGGGGGACTTGGTCCAGCACCCCACTCCCACTCCCGCTGGCCGAGTCCCCCTCCACCAGATGGGGCGTCGTGGGGGAGGCGTCGGTCGCCGTCACCCCCGGAGTGCACTGGGATCGGCCACGGGCTCAAGTCCCAGGGATTCCGCGAGCGTGAGCGGCGGGGGATATGTCGGGGCCTTTCCCAGTAGTCGATCATCCCGGATCCACACCGAGGCTTGAGTGGGTTGGAGCGTGCGTTCGACCGCTCCATGCAGGGCGGCAACGATGGCGGTCAGCTCCGTGCTCGAACGCAGAACGACAGACAATTCGAAAGACTCGCGCTCGGCGTCGAACCGGGTTCGGTTGAAGAGCTGGTCGACGCGATCTTGAATCCGCCGCCGCAGTGGATTGAGGGCAACGGCAACAGCCAGGACTGAAATCGACACCGCCAGCTCACTTCCGGCCGGCAGCAGGCGGCTGGACACCCACACCACCGCGGCGTACATCCCGCCCAGGAGCAATACGAGGACCGAATATGAGAGCGAGCGGCTGACGAGCCGGTCGATCTCATAGAGGCGGTATCGCAGGATGGCGAGGAGGATCGCCACCGGCAGCGCCCAGAACGCCCCCACCACCACCGGGTAGAGCAGGACCTCGTACCGTCCGGCTGAGGGAGTCTGGCTGATCACCGCCACCAGGAGGAGGAACCAGATCGCCGCCGCCATGAACCACTTGAGCTGGGATCGAACCACCACGTCGGCGATGCGATAGCGACGCCGCAGAGCCCACAGACCTCCGATGACCGCCACCGGCAAAGACCAGGCGGCGGCGGCCCAGGTAGTTGCCACCCAGTCAGGACCGCCCAGAGGGTTGACCCGGCCGGTGGTGGGAAGCGGATCGGGATTGAAAAGACCGAGCACCGCAAGACAGGCCATGGCGGCTGTGATGGCGAGGAACAACCGCCTTGGCCCGCCTGCCTCGGCCGAGCCGGTCGGAAACAGATACAGCAATGCGATTGCGGCCCAGAACATGACGATCACGGCCAATCCGAGGAATGCTTCGAGGTATGCGGAGGCCGCCAGATGGGAAAGCTCGAATACCACCCATCCGCCGATGAAGATGACGCCGGCGGCAGCCCCGACGGTGGCCAGGATCCGGCCGATCGCGTTGCCGGGACGACGGACGAGTAGCAGGGCTCCCACCACCGGGTAGGCCATCATCCCCATGGCCCACGGACGGGAATCCTCCTGACCCGGCAGGGGCCAGGCCGCGTTCAACGCGAGGGAACCTACGACCAGAAGAGCCCAGGAGATGTGCCAGATCGCCTTTCGCATCGATTGATCATGCCCGTTGAGCGTTACGGCCCCGATACGAACGCCCGCTTCTAGTCGAGGAGACTCCCGTTCCCTGGGTGGTAGGCGTTCGTGTCCTAGCCGGGCGGGTCCAGATCGGTGAGGAAGTCCGTCAGCCTCTCAGTATCGGCACCGGTCCAGCCATCCGGGCGGGTTACGGCGATCCAGGCCTCCGCGTTGGCCTGCCTGGTGTACAGATGCCCGTAGCCCTCCGGGACTGAGCCGGCGGCGGGAAGATCCATCATCACCTGCCATCCCGTGATCAATCGGGCGTAGTGGAAGTCTCGACTCAGTTCGGCGCCGCGCTGGCCGTCGAGGAGCCAGTCGGGCTGGTCGAGGAAGAGCGACGGCGAGAAAAACACCACCGGGTCGGAGGCGTGCTGTAGGTAGACAACCCTCGTCTCTCCCCAGGCCTCTTCGTCCCCTGGTAGGTCGAGTGGGTTCGAGCCGTTGGTGAACCGGACGGTCCGACCACCCTGGTAGAGGGGCGTCGACGGGGAGCTGCCCGGATCCCGGTTTGCCACCAGTTCGTTCCACAGCTCGTTCACGAACGGGGGACCAACCATGAGGGCGCCGTCGATGGGTTCGTTGACGATGTTGATGGAGGTGAGGATGGCTTCGACTCCGTAGGCGCCGAGCGACAGCCCATACAGGTAGATCTCGGGTCGCTCCTCCTCAGGAAGGGTCGACAGGTAGTCGTGGATGGTGGCGAAGACAGTCTCGGAGGTCTGCTTGACCTCGTCCTGGTCGGCGAGCAGTGAGATCCAGCTGGGCAGATAGGAGTATTGAGCGCCGGCCACGGCGACGTCGCCGTTGTGGACGTACTCCAGGGCTGTGATGGCGTTGGGTTCGAGAAAGCCGGTTCCGGTGGTGGTGGCAACCACCAGGACCTGGCGATCGAAGGCACCGGTCCGGATGAGCTCGTCGAGGACGAGTTGGGCCCGTTCCTCGACGGTGTCGGCCGATCTGAGACCGGCGTAGACGCGTATCGGCTCCATCGCACCGCCTCCATGGAAGGCGTTGAGCTCGGCGACTGTGGGGCCGGTCGCGACGAACGTGCGGCCCTTCTCGCCAAGCGTGTCCCAAACGACGAGCGATTCCGGGCTCCCCGACCTGAGCTCGGATGCCGGCTGTGTTATCCCTTCGGCGGTGACGGTGTCACGCGGGGCAAAGATCTGGTTGGCGACTGCGAAGAAGGTGTTGACCAGGACGCCGCTCCAAAGACTCCAAACCATGAGGATGAGACCGAGGCCACCAAGCAGCCGGGCGAGTCGCCGGGGGAAGACCTTGCCCAGCCATCTGGTCAGGAAGCCGAAAAGTCTTCGCAGCGATCTGACAACTGTCAGGATCAAGACTGAGACGACGAAGGCGACCGGGACGATCGTCAGCCAGATCGTGACGGAAATGGGCTCCATCCCGAACTTCTCCCGCAGGTCGTTCTGCCATCCGACGAAATTCCACATCGATATCCCGAGCAGAATCGTGAGGACTGCGAACCACAGCCAGCGAACGGCGACCCACAGGAGTCTTCGGGGCGTCGACAAACCGAGGTAGTTCCAGGCCCATCCCCAACCGGCCCCCAACCCGTATCCCACCATGAACGAGATTCCCGACACGATGCCCTGGGTGATCGCGAGCTTCGGTAGCAGGGATGGCCACAGCGACAACACGAACATGAGGAGGCCGGCGAGCACACCGGGGCGCGACACCGGCCGTCCCAGCACCTTCGTCCTGTCCTGAGTTTCGGTGGTGCTCGTCGGGATGCGAGACCCTGGTGGGAGAGGCGCAGCATGTCGAGGCCGCTGTGGCGACACTCTGACCGGGGGAGCGGATGTGGTCATAGGGTTCCGTTGGCCTCGACCAGCGATCCGTCGAAGAACGGATCCTGGTGGTTCGGCATTGGGGCGGGCGTATCCGGTGTCACGGTTTCGACCCTATCGGTCGGCTGCCGCAGCCTTCTAGGGTCATACGTCCCGGCAGGGCCCATTCCTCGCCGGCGTCGACAGCAGTTGGATTGGTCGGCTAATCGCTACCGATCACGGGCTGGGATGAGCAGACGCCGTGTCTACCCGATAGCCGAGTCGGCCCCTGGTCCAGATCGTCAGCACGAGGGCGATCACAGCTGCAACCGAGATCGTCGTCCATAGCGGGATCATCGAGTGGGCGGCATCCGGAAGAACGGGCAGCAAACCGACGGTGGTGTTGGTGGCGGCATGGATGACGACGACCGCCGGGAGGCTCTTGGTCGTGTTCCAGAGCCATCCATAGATCACCGATGTGACCGTGGTCTGAGCGAGGAACGCCGTGAAGGGCGTCAGCTGTTGAACAGTCCCTTCGATGCAGAACAGGGGCAGGTGCCAAAGTCCCCAGATGAGACCGAGGAGGATCACCGCCGCAATCGGATGGAGGCGCTGTTCCAACCGGGGCAGAGCGAATCCCCGCCATCCGAACTCCTCGCCCAGCGGCCCACCGAGCACGACCACGTACAGGAACACGGGAATTGTCAGATAGAGCTGGGCCGGATCGTTCCATTCACCGACCGGGGCTCCCAGGCCCTGCGCGATGGCGACGGCGATGAGGATGATTGCCGCCGGGGCGAGAAGTACCAGAACCCACAATGGAAAGGGGAGGCGCCACTTCCACTGCTTGGCAAGCTCGGCGCGGAGACCTGCCGGCCCGCGGCGAGCCACGATCAGGATCGCGGCCGCGACACTGGGGCCGAAGGTCCCGGAGACCAGAAGAAACTGTCGGACAACTTCCGGGGGCGTCCACCATGCCAGCGGCAGCCACAACGCCCAGCTGATGCCATATGTGAGGAGGAAGAACCCCCCGAGTCGGAGGCCCGATGCTGCCGCGGGCGGGTACCCCGCGGCCTCTGAGGCCGACTCAGCTGAGGGCTTGAAAGTCACTGGGGGCGCCGGATTCGCCGTCTCCTGTAATGAGCCGCCGGCGTCGGCCGGCAGCGGGATGGGTTGCTGGGACCGTCCTTGTCGGTCGGGCGTCAGGGTAGGCGGCAGGAGGGCCGCCGCTGACTACCTCCGGAAACCAGATCACGCAGGGGGTCGGCTCACCAGGTAGCCGGCGACGGGTGCGGCCAGACCCTTCAGGTCCAGCGGTCCAACCGGGTCGAACTTCCAGGTGGACTCTGAGCTGAGTCGGCCGGCCACTCCCGGACCGACCAGCACCTCTCCCGGTCCGGCCGCCCCACACAGCCGGGCGGCGAGGTTCACCGTCCGTCCGAAGAGGTCACCGTCTTGTTCGATCAGGGTCCCCGCCTCGATGCCGGCTCGGGTGGGTGGGAGGTGCTGCGGCCACCGGTCATGGGACCCAACTACGTCGAGGCTGGCGTCGACAGCACCGGCGGCGTCCGGAAAGGCCACCATCGCCCCGTCTCCAAGCAGCTTGATGAGCCTGCCGCCGGTGCGGCGCCCGACCTCTGTGACCCGGTCATGCAGAACTTCCCCCACCTCCAGGGCAGCGGAGTCGCCGCGCTCCTCCGTCAGTTGGGTGAAGCCACTCACGTCGATGAAGACCACGGCCGGAGGATCGGGGGGTGCAGGTGGGATCCAGCCTCGTGCGGCCAGTTCCCGCTCGAACAGGTCGGCGTTGACTGCGTTGAAGGTCTGCTCGAGCAGACGCTGCTCCAGCCACACCAATAACCGAGGCAGAAGGGAGGTGAGTCTGGTTCCCAACTCGGCCGTTTCCTCCCGGGCCCGGCCGGGTTCCACACCGGAACCCATCAGCTCCACCCAGAGACCCATCCAACCCTCGACCGTCCGCCGCACACCGTCGCCGGCCAGTCGGGCCGCACGCTCCACCACGCGCTCGGGACCGATTCTCGACCACCCGGTCACGAGTTCGGCGATCAGTTCTTCCTCGTCGGCTCGCAGGGGCCGTTTAGGGGGCGGCTCTACCAGTCCCAGGTTCTCGTACACGCGGGGTAGGAGCGATTTCAGCTCACCCATCTCATCCGCAAACTCGGCGTAGGTGCGTCCGCTTGAAGGCGAGGGAGTAAGGAAGAAATCAGCGATCGGACCCAGGTCCAGGAGCCCCTCCTCCAGGGCCCGTTCGAGGTGATCGAGGGTCACGCCTGCAGCCAGAAAGCTCCGGACCGTCCTGACCCGATGCGCATCCCCCCAGGTCAACTTTCCGCCCGGCTCGGGAGTGATGATCCCGAGTCCGAGCAACTGGTCCAACTCTTCAGGCGTTGCCCCCGTTTCCGCCTGTAGTTGCGCTCTCGTCAATTCCATAGGGGTTGAGAATATTGGGGGCGCGAACCGCTCGCACGCGATGGGCGGCAGGTGACGTTCGACCCTGTTCGCCGGGTTCGGTGATCGGCATTGTGGGGGATGCGATCGCAGAGAGGTGAAGGATGAGCCAGACCATTGGAACCGAGACCGCCCAGCCGACGGCCCCCGTTCAAGCGATCCGGCCCCCGACGAGCTGGTACTGGATCGCCGGGGTCATTGCCTTCGTGGGCCTGGTGGCAGGCCTGGTCATTGGAATCCTGGGGTACCTGAATGCCCTGGACGAGTACGAAGCCTTCCCCCGCCTGGCGGCCTCCGGAGTCGCCGAGGTCGTGGTCGACGATCCGGGCAATCTGGTCATCTACCACCGGGGTGCTGGGTCGCCTCACCTCTCCGAACTCGGGATCACGGTGACCGACCCGTCCGGGTCTTCCGTCGCCGTGGAGCCCTACGACTCCGTACTCATCTTCGGTACGGGTGACGGTCAGGCCCGCGCGGTCGCAACCTTCGACGCCGTCAGCACCGGGAGCTACCGGATGGAGGTGGCCGAATCGGTCCCCGGTGATCTGGCGGTAGGACGGAGTTGGGCATGGGTAGCCCTACCTGCCGTGTTGGGTGGGCTCGGCATCGCCGGTTTGTCGATCCTGGCGGCGGCGGCGATCGGGCTGACCACGATCATCCGCCGCTCGAGCGCCGCGGCCCGGCATGCGCGGGCCTCCCTCGCCTGACCTCGGGAGCCGAGCTCGTTCTTTCTGGAGCTGAGTGACAGGCGGATGGACAGGAACGGTGTCGGAGAGGTCAGGCCTGAGGGCCGGCCGGCTCCTCCCACCCGACGATCGTGCCAAGCATCGGCCGACCTGGAAGATCTTTGTCCCGGATGAGTCGAACGACGGCCTCTGCCGGCGAGGCTCCCGCTGCGATCTCACGCGCGAGCTCGGCTACCACCCTGGGAGCTGCAAAGGAGGTGCCGCTCCAGCGGGCCCATCCCTCGAATCGGTCCGAATCGTAGTTCTCGACGGCCGGTCCGGCGCCGTCGAAGCCTTCGAAGAACAGGCTCACGACGTCGACCCCCGGAGCGCACGCCTCGACCCACGGGCCGTAGTTGGTGAACTTCGCCGGCTTTCCTTCATCGTCTATAGCCCCGACGGCGATGACGTTGGGAAGCGCGGCGGGAAGCAGCGGCATGCAGGTGGCGTCATTGCCCGCTGATGCAACCACCACGGTGCCGGCATCGTGGAGATCTGAGATCGCCTTCGATAGAGCGCCCATCCCGGTCGGCGAATAGCCGCCGAACGACAGGTTGACCAGGTGGGGACGCTGGTCGTCGGGCCGCCGGGCAAGACGAGAAAGAACCTGAGAGATCTCAGCCTCGTCTCCTTCGCCAAATGTGCTGAGGACCTCGATTACCTCGAGCTGACACCCCGGAGCCACCTGTTCGATTACCCCGGCGATGAACGTGCCATGGCCGGCCGCCGGATCGAGGAATCCGTCCCCGTCCTCATCGGGCTGGTCGCCACCGCGAGCAGTAATGGCGACGTTTGCCAGGCCCGTGGGCGGATTCCTCTCGGCCCAACCGGTGTCGAGGATCGCGATCCTCACTCCCGCCACGGCCTGCGCCTGCAGACCCAACGGGGGAGCGGCGGGCCGGGCCGATGACTCCCGGCTACCCGAGTGCTGACAGGCGGCGTTGGCGAATGGGCTCCGATCGGCGTTGGCGTAGAAGGGGTTGGCATAGAACGGGTTGGCATAGAACGGATTCGCCGAGGCATCAGCGCCATATCCGCATCCACATCGAGGTACGCATGTGCAACCGGCATTGGCGTAGAAGGGGTTGGCGTAGAAGGGGTTGGCGTAGAAGGGGTTGGCATAGAAGGGGTTGGCGTAGAACGACTCGGCCTCGGGGTCGGATGGATGCGGCGGGCAGCAAGGAGTGGCGAAGAGGACGTGGTTCACCTGTGCCGCCACGCCCTGGTCGCGCAGGTGGTCCACGGCCTCCCACACTTCGAAGCTGCCCCGCAGGCGCGTGAACGCCGCGGCGACGGACTCTTCGTCACGGACGAGGTCAACCCCCTCATCCGAGTCAGCCTGTCGTTCCTCGATCCACAGATGGAGTCGCTCCTCGGCGAAATCGGCTACCTCGTCTCGGATCAGGATCTCGCCGGGCCGGTACGCAAACGTGCCGCCGGGCCCGAATCTGACCCTTCCCTGCCACGGACCCGTCTCCCGCTCGGGGTCGATCGGAAGCATTCCCTGCCCCTTTGTGTTGGTGCCGCTGTCGACACTACCTATGCGCTAACGAGGCTGATGGGTGGAAGCCAGAACTTCGTCGGCGGCTTCGATCGAGTCGGGGAGCGAGCGTGCGGTGCCCCGGGCCGTGGCGTCGTCGAACGCCGCATCTCCCAGGGCGGTTCGGGCTCGAGCGAGCAGAGCGTCGCTCTCGTCGCGGTCATCCGTGTACAACTCGAGCCCGATCTCCTCCAGTTGCGCTTCCGCGGCAGCGTGGAGTTCCGCAGCCGTAGCCCACTCTTCCCGCCATCCGGCGATTCGGGCGGCCACTATCAACGAAAAGGCCACCGGCCCGGGTGTTCCCAGAGCCACGGCCAGAGCCAGGGAAGATCGCTGATGTCGGGCTGCAGCCGGAATGTCCCCGAGCCTCAGTGCCACCTCGGCGAGGTTCCCGTGGGCAGTGGCCACGTAGCCGTCCCAGCCCAGTCTTTCATTGAGCTCCAGCTCGCGGCGGCAGGCGTCGTAAGCCGTCTCATAATCTCCGAGGGCAGCCGAGGTAGTTCCCAACAGGTTGTACATCCGGGAGCGAGCCCGGTCGCTGATGGGACGCTCGAGGGCGGCGCGGGCGATCTCCACCGCTCCGACCAGGTCACCGCGACGTCGGACGATTTCGCCGCGGGTCCGCTCGACGGCGATGTCATCCCACTCCGGTGAGCCACAGGTCAGCTCGAGATCCTGAGCGATGGAGAGAACTTCCTCGGCTTTCTCGACCTGGCCGGTCCTCAGGTACAGGTAGCTGAGAGTCGTGAGGAGCTCGACCCGGGTCGGGGATGGCTTCGCGAGTTGGGAGGCGAGTCGCACCAACTCTTCGATTCCATCCAGGAAGGACTGAGTGGCGTCGTGGTATCGGCCGATGACACATGCGATCTCCTGGGCGGTCTCGGGTTGGTGATCCACCAGGGGCGGGATCAGCGATCGAAGGTTGTCGAGATCGGCCGCCACCAGGCCGACCCAATGTTGGTCGGCCGGGAGCCACGGCCCTACCCGTTCGAGGAAATACCGAGCGACCTTGGCGGTCACCTCGGCCGTCTCACCGGCGTCGTGGAGAAGTTTGCGGCCGTACCTACGGATTGTCTCGAGCAGCCCATATCGAGTGTGGTCCGGACCGAAGTGTGGTTCTACGAGCGATCGGTCGACCAGCGAGAAGAGGACGTCGTCCGACCCCACTCCATCGTCTGGACTCTCGATCGCCGCCTCGGCGGCCTGGCGGGAGAATTTCGACCCGAACACCGCCACCCGGCGTAGGGCCCGCTGCTCGTCGGGGGCAAGCAGGCGGTAGCTCCAGGAAAGGAGTCCTTCCATCGTTCGGTGCCGCTCCGACATGTCCGGGTCCCGGCTCCTCAGATAGCGAAAGCCATCCTCGATGCCCCGATGGATCTCGGATGGTGACTGAGCGGCCAGATGGGCTGCCGCCAACTCGATTAGGAGTGGCAAGCCGTCCAGGTGCCGCACGATGGCGGCGATCGCGGGCGCGTTGCCGGTGTTCACGGTGAAGCCCGGACGAACCCGTTCGCCCCGCGCCTGGAACAGGTTCACGGCCGGATAGTCGATCACGGCGTCGGCGGGGATCGAATGATCGGGCACAGGTAGCGGATCGATGCGCCAGGTTCTTTCGCCCGGCGTGCGGAGCGGTTCGCGACTGGTAGTGACGATGGCCACTTCGGGGCACTTGGCCCGAAGCATCTCGACCAGCGTCCGGCAGGCCTCGATCAGATGTTCACAGTTGTCGAGGATCACAACTGCTCGCCGGGCCTCGAGGTGTTCCAGGATGTCATCGGTTCTGACGCCAGCCGTATGGGAAGAGGCGCCTACCGCGTCTGCCACCGCAGCCGCCACCAGATCCGGCTCCACAACGGCGGCCAACTCCACCAGCCAGACGCCGTCCCGCCAGTCGGGAGCAATGGTCAGGCCGAGGTCGGCTGCCACCCTCGACTTTCCCACGCCGCCCGGGCCTATGAGCGTGAGAGCCTGTCGGGCGAGGACGTGGGGGACGAGCTCGTCGATGAGCCCCGCCCGCCCGATGGTGGCGGTCGGCCGCTCGACGATGTTGTGGCGGTCGGCCGGAGTGGCCCGAAGAGCCGGAAAACTTTCGGCCAAACCCTCTCCGATGACCTGATAGAGACGCACTGGCTGGGCGAAGTCTCGTAGTCGATAGCGCCCGAGGGGCCGCAGACCCAGCTCCAGGCGTTCCGAGGTCAAGAACACGGTGTCCTGAGAGACGAGTATCTGGCCGCCGTGGCCGGGTTGGATCACCCGGGCCGCCTGGTGCACGGCAAGAGCGACGTAGGAGTCCCTTCTCGGGGCCGCCAGGCCACTGTGGAGTCCCATCCGCACTTTCACCGTCGCCTGGTCGGGCCACTCGGCCGCGGAGAGGCCTCGCTGGGCGGCGGCGGCCGCCGTCACGGCGTTGTCGGCGTCGTCGAAGGCGACAAGGAACGAGTCGCCCTCGGTCGAGACCTCGAAGCCACCGTGTTCGCTCCATACCGACCGGAGGAGCTTGTTGTGGTGTTCGAGCACCTCGACGTATCTCTCACCGAGGCTGCGGAACAGGCGAGTTGAGCCCTCGATGTCGGTGAACAGGAATGTGATCAATCCCGCCGGCGGCGACCGATTGGCCATGGTTGATTGTTCCACATGCCGGGCGCGGGTGCCCGGCGAATAGCAGATGTGCCTGTCCTCCCGATGTGGGGCTTGCCTCTCAGGAGCGAGTTGCCCGTCGGTAGAGGCTCGCGCTCCGACTCCCTACTCGCTCCCAAATCGAGGTCATGGTGGGCGGATCTTTGTGGAGGTCGATGTCGGCGGTCCAACGATAGGTGGTCGGCCAGCGCCTGAACACCGGTATCAGGGTGGTGACGAGCTTCATCAGTGCAGGCAGCCTTCGGGCCGGAGCCCACTTGCGAGTCACGTCGAGAGTCAACTCCACCCTCCCGTCTCGGCGCAATGCCCGCCACACCCCTCCGGTTATCAGGTCTCCATCCACGTCCACCTTCCACTCCCCATGGAGGGCGCGGTTCTCGTCGAGTTGTCCCAGAGGCGGCAGTGGAGGGGTGAACGACATGCAGGCCCGGGCCGGGCCTTGGGTCGACGTCACTCCCACGATCCCCGTGCCGGCATCGTCGACCAGGACCGAGCCCGGTGCTTGCGGTTCCACCGTCAGTAGGGGCCCTGAGCGGTTGTGACAGATGGTGGCAACCGTCAGTGGAGACGCCGTCTTGATCAGGTGACGTCGGTGGATGAACGAACCCGGAAGGGTGCCTGTCGACACTCGTCGTCCGTCGATCCGGATCGTTGGAGGTTCGCCGCTGTGGCGCAACAGGTCGAAGCCGTGGAGATAAACCAACATGAGGGAAGTTGGTTGGTCGATCCCGCTGCTGACTGGAGCCAGGAGGTCGGCGGCGGATCGACGTTTGCCAGCAGTCCGGTCGTCTACTGATACTTCGACCCGCCTGCCGTCCACATCGGTGAAGCGCGCATCGGCCGCCGCGCCGTCGCTCCTGATCTCGAGCTGTGCAACCTCGAAGTCCGTCTCGACCCACTGTCCCGTTCCGCCTCCCACGACATACCGGTCC